>NZ_JBVISS010000008.1:0-473407 GCF_055575395.1 Streptomyces sp. NPDC034103
GTGATGAGTTGGGGCGGGGGTTGCCGTTTTTGGCAGGGGGGGAGAAAAACCTGGGTTGGCTCCGCTGGGGGGCACCCCCTCCCCTGTTGTGGCTCCCCTCCGCCCCCGCCCCCCCCCACCACCGGTGGGTTCTGGTCGGTCAGTTCTTCTTCGTACGGACGGACTTGCTCGTGAGGCTCCAACTATGGGACGTGATCTCGTGCTGTTTGCCGTCCCTGGCCGTCGCCGTGACCCGGAACCTGGTGCCGTCCGGCAGCGGGGTGGTGAGGTGGACGGTCACCTTGTGGGTGGCCCGGTCGTAGGAGGCGACGGCGTCGGCCTTGAGCTTCCTGGCCTGTTCCGCCGTGGCGCCCGGCAGGACGGTCAGGGTCGCCTCGACCGAGGACGGCTCGGCCGAGGCGGGCACGGTCATCACCAGCGGGCTGTCCTGGTCCGCGGTGGACTCCACCGTGGACGAGGCCACCTCCGAGGTCCCCGGCGCCTGCGCGGCGCTGGGGTTGTCGGCGGTGAACAGCGGGCCCACCCAGTAGTTGGCGGAGCCGTAGGAACCGGTGGGGAAGGCCGTGGTGGCGCCGTACTTGTAGAGCCCGTTGTGGTGGGCGGTGGTGTCGGCGGTGGCGGTCAGCGGATACGACTGGTGGGCCGAGGCGAAGTAGCCGCCGTCCACCGCGTAGTTGCCGTTCGGCGCGTGGTAGGAGGCCACGTACGCGGTGCCCGCGGTGACAGCCACCGGCGTCGCGAAGGTCATCTGCTGCCAGCCGGACGCCGATTCGGCGGTGAAGGTCCCGGTGGCGAGCAGTGTGCCGTCGTCCGCCCAGAGGCTGCCGGTGTGGGTGCCGGTGTTGGTGGCGCCCTTGTAGAAGGTGACGCCGGTGATCCAGCCGTTCGCGGAGGAGGTGAACCGGGTGCCCAGCTCGACGGAGTTGGGGTCGCCGGTGACCGCGGTGGTGGCCGGCACCGTGGAGGGCTTCCACAGCGAGCACGGGCAGGTGACCGCGGGCGGGGTGGAGCTGGTGGTGAAGGACCAGGTCACCGGGTTCGCCATCGCGTTGCCCCAGACGTCGGAAGCCTGGACCGAGGCGGTGTAGGTGGTGTTGAGCTCCAGCTGCGACGACGGGGTGAAGGTGACCTCGTTCGCCGCGGGCAGGGTCTTGGCGCCCGGCACGCTGGTGCCGTCCGGTCGCTTCAGGGTGAAGGTCAGGTTGTCGGCGTCGATGGCCGCGCTGAAGTCGGCGGTCACCGGTGCCGTGATCGACACCCCGGTCGCCCCGGACTTCGGGGTGGTGGTGGTGACGGTGGGCGGGGTCGTGCTGGCGGTGGAGGTGTCCAGGACCACGTCGACCCAGTAGTTGCTGCCGCTGGACTGCGAGGACGGGAAGGCGCTGGTGGAGGTGTAGCGGTAGACGCCGTTGCCGCCGTCGGTGCCGGACTTCAGGGCGGTGAGCGGGGCGAGGCCCGCGTCGCTGCCCGAGAAGTAGCCGGCGTCGTAGGAGTATCCGCCGTTGGGGGCGAAGTACGAGGCGACGTACGTGGTGTTGGCCTTGACGCTGACCGGGGTGGCGAAGTTCAGCTGCTGCCAGCCGGAGGCGGTCTCGTTGGTGAAGGTGCCGGTGGCCAGGCGGGTGCCGGAGGCGCTCCACAGGCTGCCGGTGTGGGTGCCGGTGTTGGCGGGCGACTTGTAGAAGCGCACGCCGGTGATCGAACCGGCCACCGTGGTACGGATCTTGACGCCGATCTCCAGCGGTCCGCCGTCACCCGCGTTGACGGTGCCGGGGACGGCGGTGGCCGGCCAGATGGTGCAGGGGCAGGCCTGCGGCCCGACGGTGACCGGGATGGTGGTGACGGCGCCGATGTTGACGCTGTCGTCGACCGCGCGGACCTTGATGGAGGCCGGGCCGGGTGCCGTCGGGGTCCAGCTGTAGCTCCAGGACGTCAGGCCGGTGGCGGCCTTCCAGGTCGTTCCCCCGTCGGTGGAGATCTCCACGCGGGCCACCACTCCCCCGCCCGAGTCGGTGGCGGTGCCCTTGATGGTGACCGGCTTGAGCGCCGGGACGGTGGCTCCGCCCGCCGGGCTGGAGACGGTGATGGCCGGGCCCGTGGAGTCGGTGGAGGCGGTGGCGGCGACGAGGTTGGTCTGCCGGGTCAGCGGCTGGACGCCCATGTCGGCGAGGACGTTCACGGTCGCCTGCTGCATCCGGATGTCCTCGGTGACCACCACGTCATCGGGGTCGTACGTCGGCAGGTTGGTCAGGCCCCACGACCACTGCACGGTGCCGGCCCCGAAGACCAGGGCCCCGGAGTCCTGGTCGCGGAACTCCACGAGGTTGTGCGTGGCGGTGCCGTTGCCGTACATGTTGCCCCAGTCGAGCCGGAGCTTGCCGTCGTCGATGTCGACCGTCGTGGAGGACAGGTGGATCGCCCCGGCGGGGCGGGTGCTGTTGTCGAGGTCGCTGTCCCACTCGTAGCCGAGGGTGCCGGCCGGGAAGGTCGCGGTCTGGCCCGAGGTGAGGTTCGCGATGGAGGTGTTGCGCCAGATCCGGTTCCTGCCGTACGAGCCGGGCACGGTGATGGCGTCGGCGCGGTAGCCGTTCACGGTGAACATGGAGCCGGTGAGGATGTTCGGCGGCTGGTAGGGCTGGCCGTACTCGGTGCTCTTGGGGTCCATCCAGGTGCCGGTCCACTCGCCACTGGGATCGGCGACGCCGTTGTTCTGCACCATCTTGGTCATCTTGTAGCAGACCATGGTGCGGCCGGCGGTGTTGGCGCCGTCGATGCTCGGGGTCAGACGGGTCTTCCAGAACACCTCGTTGCCGCTGAAGAAGGCCTGCCGGACACCGGCCTTGCGGGCCGCGAGGACGTTGCTGTACTGGTTCTGCGTCCAGTACTCGTCATGCCCGGAGGACAGGTACACCTTGTGTTTCTTCAGCAGGGTGGCACCGTTGTTCGACACGTCCACGCCGGAGAGGTAGCTGACGTCGTAGCCGTTGCGTTCCAGCCAGGACAGCATCATGAACTCGGAGCCGTAGATGCCGTTGTCGCCGCCGATGTCCAACGGCCGGTTGTAGCTGACCTCGTAGGCACGGCCGTCGGGCGCGGGTCCGGCGCCGCCGTAGAGGTCCTGGCCGCCGTAGTCGTTGTACGCCTGCCAGGTCTGGTCGCTGGTCTGCACGACGATGTCGGAGGTGCTGGCGTCCTTGCGGACGACGAACGGGTACGGCATCAGGCCGTCGCCGTTCGTCTGGGTCAGGTTCGCGATGTAGAGGCCGGAGACGGCGTCGCCGGGCACCGTCCAGGTCGCGGTCACCGGCCAGTTGCCGCAGTCGACCAGCCCGGTGGCCGCCTTGGTGGTGCAACCGGCGGGGTTGTTGGTGTAGTTGGCCGGGTAGGTCACGGCCGCCTGGGCGGCGGTGGAGATCTGGCGGGCGCCGTCGCCGCCGTACCAGCCGAGCCGGTAGATCTGGATCTGGTACGGGGTCTTCGACTGGATCTTGAACTGGACGGTGTCGCCCGCCTGGACGCTCTCCTTGGTGGTGAACCCCTTGATGTCACCGTAGGAGTTGGGCGAGTACCAGTCGGACATGGGGCTGCCCGCCTTGGAGTTCTCGCAGACGATCGGGTTCGAGCCCGACCCGCACGGGTCGGACGCCGCCTGGGCCGTCCCCACCTGCGGGAGCACCGCCCAGACCATTGCCGCGACGACGGCGAGGCGCCCGCCCCGGAGCCGTCTGCTCCATCTGTTCATATGTACCTCTCAGCGGTGCTGTGCAGGAGCGCCCCGTGAAGTCGGGGTGGAGCGTGGGACCGTGACGGGTCAGGCGCGCAGCGCGTGGGTGAGCGTGTCCACGACGCGCTGCTGCTGGTCGGGGGTGATCTGCGGGTAGAGCGGGAGCGACAGGATCCGGTCCGCCGTGCGCTCGGCGTGCGGGAAGTCGCCCCGGGCGTACCCGAGATGACGGTAGGCCGGGGTGAGGTGGACCGGTGCGGGGTAGTGCACCCCGGCGCCGATGCCCTCGGCGTTGAGCTTGCCGACCACGTCGTCGCGGTCCGCGTCGGCGACCTGGACGACGTAGAGGTGCCAGACGTGGACGTTGCCGGGTTCGGTCACCGGGAGCACGACGCGTCCGGTGGCCGCCAGATCGGCGAGCAGGGTGTCGTAGCGGGCGGCGGCCGCGCGCCGTGCCGCGTTGCCGTCCGCCAGCCGGGCCAGCTTCGCCCGCAGCACGACGGCCTGGAGCCCGTCCAGTCGGCTGTTGAAGCCGGGTACGTCGTGACGGTACTTGGCGACACCGCCGTGGTTGCCGATCGCCCGCGTCAGCGCGGCCGCGTCCTCGTCGTCGGTCAGCACGGCGCCCGCGTCGCCGTAGGCGCCCAGGTTCTTGCCCGGGTAGAAGCTGGTGGCGGCGATCCGGCCGCTGCCCGGGGTGCGGCCGTCGCGGCTCGCGCCCTGGCACTGGGCGGCGTCCTCGACGATCCGTACCCGCTCGGGCAGGTGGCCCGAGAACGCGGTGATGTCGGCCATCTGCCCGTACAGGTGCACGGGGACCACCGCGCGGGTGGCCGGTCCGACCGCGTCCAGTGCCGCCTGCGGGTCGAGCAGGTAGCTGTCGGGCCGGCAGTCGGCGAGGACCGGTCGTGCTCCGGTCCGCGCGACCGCGCCCGCGGTGGCGATGAAGGTGTTGGCGGGCACGACGACCTCGTCGCCGGGCCCGACCCCGCGTGCGCGCAGGGCGAGTTCGAGGGCGTCGGTGCCGTTGGCGACCCCCACGCAGTGCGCGACCCCGCCGAAGTCGGCGTACTCGCGCTCGAACCCGCGGACCTCGTCGCCGCCGACGAACGCGGTGTCGGCCAGCACCCGGTCGAATCCGGCCCGTACCTCGTAGGCGACCTCCTCATGGGCCGCCTTGAGGTCCACCAGCG
The DNA here is from genome assembly GCF_055575395.1 of Streptomyces sp. NPDC034103. Classification (NCBI taxonomy): domain Bacteria; kingdom Bacillati; phylum Actinomycetota; class Actinomycetes; order Kitasatosporales; family Streptomycetaceae; genus Streptomyces; species Streptomyces sp. NPDC034103. The sequence continues at coordinate 4,918 of NZ_JBVISS010000008.1, forward strand.
GTATCCGGTTCATGTCAGCGGTCCCCCCACTGTCGGTGTCGCGAGTTCGTCCAGCGCGGGCGTGCCCGCCTCCCGCAGCCGTCGGGCCGGGCTCCCCACCCAGACCTCGCCCGGCGGTACGTCGCCGAGCACACTGCTCCCCATGCCGATCTGCGACCAGGCGCCGACCGTCGTGCCCTCCCTGACCAGAGCGCCGGCGCCCACATAGGCACCCCGCTCCAGGCGGACGCCCCCGCCCAGGCGGACGCCCGAGGTGAGGGTGGCGTAGTCCTCGACCACGTCGTCGTGGGTGAGGACGACGTGCGGCATCACCGCGACATGCGCGCCCACCCGTACGGCGGCGGTCAGCACGCAGTGCGCGAGGAGCACCGAGCCGGGCCCGATCCGCGAGGTCGCCGAGACCGCCGCCGTCGGGTGGACCACGGTGGCGTAGCGCTCCACGGGCAGGCCGAGGCGGCGGACCAGGCGGGCCCGGGCCGCGTAGTCCCGCGGGTTGCCGACGCAGATCACCGCGAGGGCCCCGGGCAGGTCGTGGACCAGGTCGCAGCCGCCGAGGACGGGTACGCCGTCCACCTCGGTGCCGTGCAGATCCGCGTTGTCGTCGAGGTGCCCGAGCAGGTCGAACTCGTCCGTGTCCACCACGGCCTGCGCGGCCTCCCGGGCGAACCCGCCCGCTCCGACGATGACAAGTCCGGTCATCCGCGGGCCTGTTCGCGCAGCGCGGCGACGACACGGTCCTGCTGGGCCTCGGTCATCGTGTGGAACAGCGGAAGGATCAGCGAGGCGCCGCTGATCCGCTCGGTGACCGGCAGCGGCCCGCTCGGGTGGTCCGCGTAGGCGGGTTCGAGGTGCGCGGCCATGATCCCGCGGCGGGCGGAGACCCCGTCCTCGGCGAGCGCGGCGAGCAGGGCGTCCCGGCCGACGGGGAAGTCCTCGGCGAGCAGTACCCAGTACGACTGGAAGTTGCTCTGGCCGTGCGCGGGATCCTCCACCGGGGTGAGGCCCGGGACGTCGCGCAGCAACGCGTCGTAGCGCGCGGCGAGTTCGCGGCGGCGGGCGATCATCGCGTCGAGCTTGCCGAGCTGGACCAGTCCGACGGCGGCCTGGATGTCGGTCATCCGGTAGTTGAAGCCGACCTCCAAGTACCGTTCCAGAACGGGCTGGTTGCTCGCGTGCCGCTCCGCCGCGGAGGCGTTCATGCCGTGCTCGCGCAGCCGGCGCAGGCGTGTGGCCCACTCGGCGTCGTCGGTGGTGACCATGCCGCCCTCGCCGGTGGTGACGAGCTTGCGGGGGTGGAAGGACCAGGCGGCGAGCAGCGCGCCGTGCCCCACGGGCTTGCCGCCGGCGGTCGAGCCGATGGCGCAGGCCGCGTCCTCGACCAGCGGCAGGTCCCACTCGGCGCAGGCGGCGCGCAGGGCGTGCACGTCGGCCGGTACGCCGCCCTGGTGGACGGCGAGGACGGCCCTGGTGCGCGGGGTGCGGGCCGCGTCGATCGTGGCCGGGGTGAGGTTGCCGGTGGCGAGGTCGACGTCGGCGAAGACCGGCTCGGCACCGACGTACCGTACGGCGTTGGCGGTGGCGATGAACGACAGCGAGGGCACCACGACCTCGTCCCCGGCGCCCAGCCCGAGGGCGACGAGCGACAGGTGCAGGGCGGTGGTGCAGGAGCTGACCGCGACGGCGTGCTCGGCGCCCACCCGCTCGGCGAAGGCCCGCTCGAAGGCGGCGACCCGGGGTCCCTGGGCCACCCAGCCGGACAGCACCGCCTCGGAGGCTGCCTGGGCCTCCTCCTCGCCGAGCCAGGGGATCATCACCGGGATGCGGTCGGTGGTCACCGGGCGGCCTCCCGCTCGGCGCGCCACCACTGGACCAGGTCCTTCAGGCCCGTGCGCAGGTCGATCTCCGCGGTGAAGCCGAGCAGTTCGGCCGCGTGGGTGGTGTCGGCGAGCCGGCGCACCACCGAGTTCACCGAGCGGGCGGGCCCGTGCACGGGCTCCAACCCCTCGGCGCCCATGGCCTCCAGCAGTCCGTCGGCGAGTTCGCGCAGCGAGGTCTCGGTACCGCTGGCCACGTTGAACACCTCGTCGGTGACGTCCGACTCGGCGGCCAGGATGTTGGCCCTGGCGATGTCGCGGACGTCGACGAAGTCCATGGTCTGGGTGCCGTCGCCGAGGATCAGCGGCGGCTCGCCCGCCTCGATGCGCTCCATCCAGCGGATGAGCACCTCGGTGTAGAGGCCGTGGATGTCCATCCGGGGGCCGTAGACGTTGAAGTAGCGCAGCGCCACGTAGTCGAGCCCGTACATGGCGTGGAAGCTGCGCAGCATGCCCTCGTTGAAGGCTTTGGCCGCGCCGTAGAAGGTGTCGTTGTTGTAGGCGTGGTGGCGCTCGGTGGTCGGGAAGACCTCGGCCATGCCGTAGACGGACGCCGAGGAGGAGGCGATCACCCTGCCGACGCCTGCCGCGGCCGCCGCCTCCAGCACGTTGAAGGTGCCGTCGACCAGCACCTCGTTGGCGAGCCGGGGCTCCTCCGCGCACTGGGTGATGCGGATCGCGGCCAGGTGGAACACCAGGTCGGCGCCCTCGGTGACCTTCTTCACGGTGTCGACGTCCCGGACGTCGCCCTCGACGACCTCCACCACGCCGCTGGGCAGGGCCTTCGCGAGGTTGGCCCGGCGCCCGCGCACGAAGTTGTCGAGTACGACGATCTCGCGGGCGCCGCCCTCGGCCAGCAGGTCGACCAGATGGGAGCCGATGGTGCCCGCTCCCCCGGTGACCAGGATCTTCTTGCCACGTAGGCTGCTCAACTGCTGTGCCCTCTCGGTGAATTGCCCGCGCTGACGCACAGCCGGGCCTGACGGGCTCAACGCCCGGCGCGCAGGCCGACGACCGCGCCCTTGAACTCGAGACTCCGGGACGCCGCCTCGAGGATGTCCAGCACCCTCAGGCCCGCCCGTCCGTCGGTCAGCGGCGGCCTCTTCTCGCCGACGGCCGCGGCGAACTCGTCGACCATGCTGCGCAGCGCTTCCTTCTCGCCGATCGCGGGCGCGACCATGTCGCCGGAGCGGTACGAGATGAGCATCTCCCGGCGCTCGTCCACGCCGATCTCCTGCGGTGCGGCCATGTCCACGCCCCGGTCGTAGACCGACACCCGTTGCAGCGGGTTGAGGTCGTCCCAGAGCAGGGTGCGCTTGGAACCGCCCACCATGGTGGTGCGCACCTTGGTCGGCGACAGCCAGTTGACGTGCACGTGGGCGATGGCCCCGGTGTTGAGCGTCAGCGTCAGATAGGCGACGCAGGCCTGTCCGGCGCCGATCGGGTCGGCTCCGTGGGCGGCGACGGCGACCGGTTCGACGCCCGCGGGGAGGATGAAGTCCAGGATGGACAGGTCGTGCGGGGCCAGGTCCCACAGGACGTCGATGTCCTTCTGGACGAGGCCGAGGTTGATCCGGACCGAGTCGACGAAGTGGATCTCGCCGAGTTCGCCCGAGTGGACCATGTCCCTGATCCGGCCCACGGCGGGCGTGTAGCAGTAGGTGTGGTCGCACATCAGGGTGAGCCCGCGCTCCGCCGCCTCGGCCACCAGGCGCTGCCCGTCGGCGTAGGTCGCGGCGAGGGGCTTCTCCACCAGGACGTGCTTGCCGGCGCGCAGCGCGGCCAGGGCGATGTCGAGGTGGGTGCCGGCGGGCGTGGCCACGGCGACCGCGTCGACGGCGGGGTCGGCGAGGACGGCGGCGTAGTCCGCGGTGGGCTGGACGGTCGAGTAGCCGCCGAGGACGCGCTGGGCCCGCTCCACGTCGAGGTCGCACAGCCAGCGCAGCCGGAAGCGGTCGCTGGCCTGGAAGTTGCGTACGAGGTTGGGGCCCCAGTAGCCCGCCCCGACGACCGCGACCCCCAACGGCTCCGTGGCAGGCGTCACTTGAGTCCTCTTCCGTCGGTCCATCAGTAGGCCCCCGTTCCGCGCACCACGGCGGAACCGGTGCGCGCCAGGATCGACAGGTCCAGGCCCATCGACCAGTTGTCCACGTATCCGAGGTCGAGCCGGACCGCCTCGTCCCAGGGCAGGTCGGAGCGGCCGCTCACCTGCCACAGTCCGGTGAGGCCGGGCTTGACGAGCAGCCGCCGTTTGACCTCCGGCGCGTACTCCTCCACCTCCTCGGGCAGGGACGGGCGGGGGCCGACCAGCGCCATGTGTCCGCCGAGCACGTTGAGCAGCTGCGGCAGTTCGTCGAGCGAGGTGCGGCGCAGGAAGGAGCCGACGCGGGTGATCCGCGGGTCCCCCTTCACCTTGAACAGCAGTCCGTCGCTGTTCTGGTTGAGGTGCTCCAACTCGGCCCGCAGCGACTCGGAGTCGGGTCGCATCGTGCGGAACTTCAGCATGGTGAAGTGGTCGCCGAACCGGCCCACCCGCTGCTGGCGGAAGAGGGCGGGTCCGGAGCTGTCCAGCCGGACGATCAGGGCGATCATCAGCATGGGCAGGGCGAGGAGCAGCAGGAGCACGCCCGCGAGCGTGCGGTCCACCAGTTCCTTGGGCAGCCGGGCGGCCGGGGAGAGGTTCGGCGCCTTGACGCGTACCAGCGGCACGCCGCCGGTGGGCCGTACCGCGAGGCGGGAGGCGGAGACGTCGGCCAGGACCGGTGCCAGCAGGAAGTCGACGCCCTGCACGGCGGCGGTCCAGGACATCCGGCGCAGCACGGAGGCGTCGAACTCGGGCGCGGGCAGCGCCACCACGGTGCCGATGCCCAGGGCGCGGATGACGTCGTCCATGGTGTCGACGCCGCCGAGGACGGGGAGCCCGAGGCGGCGGATCTCGGCCGCGTTCTGCGGGTCGCTCAGGCACACTCCGGCGGCCCGCAGCTCCTGCACGCCGCCCCGCCGCAGTACGGCGACCAGGTCCACGATGCCGCGTGAGGGCCCGACCAGGAGTGTCGCGCTCTGCCCGCGGGCCCGGGCCCAGCGGCGGTGCAGTCGGCGGCGCAGGGCGTACCGCGCGAGCAGGGCGAACGCGGCTGCCGGTAGCGCGGCCATGGTCATGTCATGGAACAGACCCGAATCGCGGGTGAACGACCAGTGCGCGACCGCCGCCAGCGCGGGCAGCGCGACGGCCCCCCGGAGCACCCGTCGGTACTCCTCGGTCCCCAGCCCCAAGGCGCTGCGGTCGTAGGACCGGTGGACAATCATGGCGACGATCCAGGTCGGGGGAAGCACCAGGGCCACCGCCCAGCGGCCGTAGACCGCGTGGATCACGAACGCCGCGACCGTGGCGGCGACGCCGTCCGTGACCAGGAGCACCAACCGGTACTTCTGTTCCCACGGTCTTCGACGGCCTTGCGGAGTTCGACGGTCCACAACCAGCTGCTCATGCGTGACCTCAATGGTCATGCGCCCCCCACCACATGCGCGGTTACCCCTGACCGAACACCGATGTGCCCCCGGCACAGCGGCTGATGAAAGAAAGAAGCCCCAGCGGTTCCCCAACCGCCCCATGTCCCCTGCATGTTGGCCGATGCCTCGCGATCCCCACCCAAACCCGCTCGGCGGCCCTCAATCTAGACCACCGAACACAGTCACGGGAACAGTTGGACGAAACACACATCGCGTTAGTGATATCGACTGCATACTGCCCAGGTGACGAGCATCGTGATCCCGGCCCACAACGAAGCGCAAGTCATCGGCCGGCTCCTCGACGCCCTTCTGGCCGATTCCGCATCCCGCGCTGACGGGACCGACATCGTGGTCGTCTGCAACGGCTGCACGGACGACACCGCGCGGGTCGCGGCCGAACGGGGCCCGCACGTACGGGTGGTGGAGATCCCCACCCCCTCCAAGCACGCCGCCCTGCGGACGGGGGACGAGCACGCCCGGGGCTTTCCGCGCGTCTACGTGGACGCCGACGTGGTGATCACGCACGCCGACGTCCGCGCCCTCACCGAGCCCCTGGAGGACGCCACGTCCGGCATCCTCGCCACCGCACCGGAACGGCACATCCCACTGGACGCCTGCGCGTGGCGGGTGCGGTGCTACTACCGGGTGTGGCAGCAACTCCCGGCGGTACGCGCGGGGTTGTTCGGCCGGGGTGTCATCGCGGTCTCGAAGGCCGGGCACGCCCGCATCACCGCACTGCCGCCGCTGATGGCGGACGACCTGGCGGCGTCGCTCGCGTTCGGCCCCGAGGAGCGGCGGGTGGTCGAGTCGGCCCGCGTCGTGGTCCGCCCGCCACGCACCTGGCCGGATCTGATCAGGCGTCGGATCAGGGCCGCGGTCTCCACCGCCCAGGTCGAGCAGCACCAGCGACCGGAGGAGGCGACGGCCCGCACCAGCAAGGCGGATCTCACCGCCCTGCTGCGCGCACAGCCCAGGCTCCTCGGCAGCGTCGTGGTCTTCGTCGCCGCGGCCGTCGTCGCCCGGCGCAAGGCCGCGAAGGCCGTCGCGGCACAGGACTTCGGCACCTGGCTGCGGGACGAGAGCAGCCGGCAGAACTGAACGCACCGCACCTGGAGTTCCGGACATGTACCTCACCGACCGCGCCGCGCCCGCCGGGGCGGAGCCCGAACGGGACCGAAGACGCGGCCCGCGCCCCCGGGTCGCCCCGGTCGTGCTCGTGCTGGGCACGGTCAGCCTGATCACCGACATCTCCTCGGAGATGGTCACCGCCGTCCTGCCGCTCTACCTCGTCACCACCCTCGGCTTCAGCCCGCTCGGCTTCGGCGCCCTCGACGGCGTCTACAACGGCGTCAGCGCGCTGGTGCAGCTCACCGGCGGCCACCTCGCGGACCGGGTGCGCGACCACAAGCTGATCGCCGGGCTCGGCTACGGCCTGTCCGCCCTGTGCAAACCCCTGCTCCTGCTGGCGAGCAGCATCGGCGCCCTCGGCACCGTCCTCGCCCTGGACCGCACCGGCAAGGGCCTGCGCACCGCCCCGCGCGACGCGCTGATCTCCCTGTCCACACCGCCCGAGAGGCAGGGCCGCGCCTTCGGCGTCCACCGGGCGATGGACACCACCGGCGCGATGCTCGGCCCCTTGGCCGCGTTCCTCATCCTGAGCGCGGCCGCCGACGGCTACGACGCGGTCTTCGGCGTCAGCGCGTGCGTCGCGGTGCTCGGCGTGGTGGTGCTGATGCTGTTCGTCCCCGGCCGACGACAGAGTGCGGCACCGGGGTCCGCGAGCTCCGGGGACCCAGGGCCGACGGGCGGCAGACCGCCCGTGCAGAGCGCGACACCACGGTCCGCGGGCTTCGAGGGCCCACGTTCGGCGGGCGGCAGACCGCCCGTGCACAGCGCGGCACCACCGTCCGCGAGCTCCGGGGACCCAGGGCCGACGGGCGGCAGACCGCCAGTGCGGATGCGGGAGGCGCTGGCGCTGCTGCGTCTCCCCCGGCTGCGGGCCTTGGCCGGGTGCGCCGCCCTGCTGGGCCTGACTACCGTCAGCGACGCCTTCGTCTACCTGCTCCTCCAGCGGCGCGCGAGCCTCGACGAGGGCTGGTTCCCGCTCCTGCCGCTCGGTACCGCCGTGGTGTTCCTGCTACTGGCCGTGCCGCTGGGCACACTCGCCGACCGGATCGGGCGGCACACCGTGTTCCTCGCGGGACACGCGGCGCTGCTCACCGCCTACGCCCTGCTGCTGTGGGCCCCGGACACCCCCGCCCTGCCCTTCGCCGTCCTCGGCCTGCACGGGCTCTTCTACGCCGCGACGGACGGGGTGCTCCCCGCCGCCCTGGCCGCCACCGTGCCGGAGCACCTGCGGGCCAGCGGTCTCGCCATCGTCGGCACCAGCCAGGCGCTGGCCCGTTTCTGCTGCTCGCTGGCGTTCGGTGCCGCCTGGACGGTGTGGGGCGACGGACCGGCGCTGGCCGGCTCGGCGGTCGGACTGCTGTGCTGCGCCGCCCTCGCGGGCCTGATGCTGAGGCCGAGCCCGCGAAGGGGCGGGACCAGATGACCACGACAGCCACAAGGAACCAGATGACATCGCTGCGCCGCCGCCTGATCGTTCTCGTCACGGCGGTCCTGCTGCTCGCCGGCGTGGCCACCGGCATGGTGCTGCACGCCGCCGACCGCGCGGACCAGAAGAACCGGCCGCAGGCGGGCGGACCCGCGTTCAACGGCGGCAAGTTGACGCTGGGTCAGAAGGATCGACTGATGTTCGTCAACGCCGCTCCCGGCCCGCACCGCACGGCCGTCGCCGCCGTGCCGTCGAACGAGCCGAGGAGCGGACGCACCGCCTCGGACCTGAAGTGCGCGCGCTTCTACGCGGCGGCCGGCACCGGCGTCTGCCTCCAGTCCGACACCGGCGTCCTCAAGCAGAACAACCGCGCCCTGCTGCTCGACGCCGACCTGAACACCCGGCACACCTACGCGCTCGCCGGCACCCCCAGCCGCGCCCGGGTCTCGCCCAGCGGCCGCTTCGTCGCCTGGACGGTCTTCGTCTCCGGCGAGTCCTACGCCTCCGCGTACTTCTCCACCCGGACCTCGGTCCTGGACACCCGCACCATGAAGCTGACGCCCAGCCTGGAGACGTTCTCCATCGTCAAGGACGGCACGCCCTACCGCGCGGCGGACGTCAACTTCTGGGGCGTGACCTTCGCCAAGGACGACGACACCTTCTACGCCACCCTCAACACCGCCAACAGCACCTACCTGGTGCGCGGTTCGCTCTCCCGGCGGACGGTGACCACCCTCGCGGAGAACGTGGAGTGCCCGTCACTGTCGCCCGACGAGACCAGGGTCGTCTTCAAGAAGCGGGTCCTGTCGAACGCCGCGCTGTGGCGCGAGTACGTCCTGGACCTCAGGACCCGGAAGCAGACGCCGCTGGCCGAGCGCCACAGCGTCGACGACCAGGCCACCTGGCTGGACGACGACACCGTGGCCTACGCCCTGCCCGCCGACGGCAAGGTCGGCAGCAGCGACCTGTGGAGCGTGCCCGCCGACGGCACGGGCACGCCCCGTCTGCTCATCGCCGGCGCCTCGTCACCGGCGCCGCTGTAGACCCGGCGGCTCAGGCCCAGGCGGTCACCGGCACGAAGGAGCTGTCCTGCCGGAAGAGGTCCGTGCCGTTCGAACGCTCCACCCGTAGCTGGTAGTTGTAGTGGCGCAGGTAGTACCCGGGGTAGTTGTACGACTCGAACCTGATCGAGCCGCTCGCCGAGCCGGTGCGGGCGACGAAGGTGGCGTCCTTGGCGAAGGTCGAGGTGCCGTCGTTCGCGTCGAAGCGGGCGCGGTAGTCCCAGTGGCGCAGATAGTTCCCGGCCGAGTCCCGGAACGAGTAGCCATTGGCATCCGCGAGGCCCGCCACGACCGTGAAGGTCGATGCCGTCTTCTCGGCCGAGGTGCTGGAGCTGGTCACCACCGGCAGGTTGAGCAGGGAGGACTGCGACTGCCAGTAGCGGGTGGAGTAGTTGCCCGACCGGAAGGAGCGCGTGACGTTCTTCGCCAGTGCCGGACCGCCGGACACGGTCTCCTTGATGACCGTGAAGTGGCGGGCCGTACCGGAGACCACGGGCAGGGCCGCGGGGGCGGACCAGGTGGCGAACGTGTCGTAGCTGTCGCTGTAGTAGTAGTTGCCGTCGCCGTAGCCGTCGAAGAACAGCCGCCAGGCGCCGTTGTCGAGCTGCACCAGCGCCGGGCCCTCCCGGTAGCTGCCCCAGCCGGCCCAGTTGCCGGTCCTGGTGATGGTGTAGGGGCCGGCGAGGCTGGTCGCGGTGCCGTACTCGATGTACTTGGTCGTCTCGTTCTTGGTGAACGCGTGGTACGTCGAGCCGATCCTCACGATGAACGTGTCGATGTGGTTCTTGCCGATGCCCGCCAGGGCCACCGGTGAACTCCAGGCGGTCAGACCCGAGTTCGTCGCCTTCAGCAGGTACGGGGTGAAGATCCACTCGTCGTCGGTGGTGGAGCAGGACACGATGACGTTGACGCTGCCGTCGCTGTCGACGAACCACTCCGGCGCCCAGGCCCGCGAGAGATTGGCGAGGGGGACCGTGTAGTCGTACAGGAAGGTCCAGTTGACCCGGTCGGAGCTGCGGGCGAAGCCGATGGTGGTGCTGACGTCCTGCCAGGTGTGGGTGGTGTAGGTGATGTAGTAGTAGCCGTTGGTGTGCTTGAAGATGCTGGCGTCGCGGATGCGGTTGGCCGGCGGGGTGAACGCGGAGGACTTCACCAGCCGGAAGTCGAGGGCGTCGTCCGACTGGTAGACGTTGACCGTGCCGTCGTCGCTGTTGAGGAACGGCACGATCGTGTACCGGGTCGCGGAGCCGCTGGGCGGGGCGGCGGCGTGGGCGGCGCCGGGGAGCTCACCGAGCAGGACGGCCGAGGCGGGCAGGGCCGCCATCGCGCGCAACAGGGTACGACGGGACGGCTTGGGGGGTCGTGTGGTCACGGGCGGCTCTCCCTCGGGCACAACGCGGCTCTCGCGTCCGAAATACCGAACTCAGTTCGGAAAGTCGATCAGAAGGTAGGGGTGGGACGGAATCGCGTCAATGGTTTGCGCAGGACCGCAGAGCGCAGTGGGCTCGCTGTGCCGTACGCCCGGATCCGGTGGCTGGATCCGGTCCGGTTCGAGGCGTTCCGGGCAACCGCTTCCCGAGGTTACCGTTCGGTAGACAACGCGCTCCCGGAGACGACTGGATACGACCGGCAACAACCGGAGACGAGGAGTTCCCATGGCGCTCGATCGTGCCGCAGGCCTCGCGGAGTCCGCCCGCGCGCTGGCCGCCGGGGAGGTGACGTCCCGGGCCCTCGTGGAACGGGCACTGGCACGGATCGACGCGACCCAGCCCACCCTCAACGCCTTCCGGATCGTCCGCGCCGAGGCGGCGCTCGCCGAGGCCGACGCGGCCGACGAGCGACTGGCCGCCGGGGCGCGCGCCCCGCTGCTCGGGGTGCCGGTCGCCGTCAAGGACGACATGGACGTGGCAGGGGAACCCACCGCGTTCGGCTGCCAGGGCGAGTTCCCGGCGGTGGCCGAGGACGGGGAAGCGGTACGGCGGTTGCGCGCGGCCGGGGCCGTCGTCGTCGGCAAGACCAACACCTGCGAGTTCGGGCAGTGGCCGTTCACCGAGGGACCCGCCTTCGGCGCGACCCGCAACCCCTGGAGCACGGAGCACACCCCCGGCGGCTCCTCGGGAGGCTCGGCGGCCGCCGTCGCCGCCGGGCTGGTCCCGGCCGCGCTCGGCTCCGACGGCGCCGGATCGGTGCGCATCCCCGCCTCCTGGACCCATCTCGTCGGCATCAAGCCGCAGCGCGGCCGCGTCTCCACCTGGCCGCGCGGCGAGTCCTTCCACGGCATCACCGTCAACGGCACCCTGGCCCGCACGGTCGCCGACGCGGCCCTCCTGCTGGACGCGGCGAGCGGCAACCACGCCCTCGACCCGCACCGGCCGCCCGCCGTGAACGCCGTCGACGCCGTCGGGCGCGACCCCGGCCGGCTGCGCATCGCGCTCGCCCTCAAACCGCCGTTCACCGCGGTGCCCGCCCGCCTGCAACCGGCGGTACGGACTAAGGTCGTCGAACTCGCCGAGAAACTGGCCGCGTTGGGGCACACCGTCGAGGAGGCGGACCCGCCCTACGGGCAGATCGGGCTCACCTTCGTCCCGCGCGCGACGGCCGGCATCGCGGAACGGGTCGGCGAGGCGCCCTTCCCTGCCCTGCTCGACCGGCGCACCCGGGACGCCGCCCGGCTCGGACGCCTGCTCGGCGGGGCGCCACTGCGGGCGGCACGGCGCGCGGAGGCGGTCCTGCACGGCCGTATCGGAGCCTTCTTCACCTCGTACGACGTGGTCCTCGCCCCCACCACGGCCGCGCCCCCACCCCGGATCGGCGCCTTGCTCGGCCTCGGGGGGTTCGCCACCGACCGGGCCATGATCGCGGCCTGTCCCTACGCCTGGCCGTGGAACGTGCTGGGCTGGCCGGGTGTCAACGTGCCCGCCGGTCTGGTCGGCGAAGGGCTCCCCGTCGGCGCGCAGTTGCTCGGCCCGGCCCACAGCGAGCCACTGCTGCTGTCGCTGGCCGCGCAGCTGGAGGCGGAGCTGCGCTGGCACGAGGCGTGGCCGCCGGTGCGGCACAACGCGGCGGACTCCCCGGCCGCGTGACGGTGTTCGCCCCTTACCCTGTGCCCATGGACGATGCGCCGATGGTCGGGCTCATGGGACGGGTCACCGGAACGGTCGGACCCGGGCTCGTCGGCGAGGTGATCGTCCGCGTGCGCGGCGGCGCCGAGCACTTCCTCGCCTACCCGGCCACCGGCACCGACCGCATCGAGCGCGGCACGGTGGTGATGGTGGTGGAGTACCAGGCCCCGAGAACGGTCTACGTCCAGTCCGCGTACGACAGTTGAGCGTGCTCAGCCGCAGGTGAGGGCGTTCCGCGTCAAGGTTGTGACAAGGAACGGCAAGAGCCTGTACCCGGGCCCCGCCGAGGCGCACACTCCCTTCGTTCGGTGCCGAGAGGGCACCATCCAAAGGGGGCGAATGCCGATGGTCGTCGGCGTCGTCGCGGGGATTGCGGTAGCCGCCTTCCTCGCGCTGATCGGTGTGTTCAAGATGATGTGGCGGGTGGCCGAGCCCAACGAGGCGCTCATCATCTCCGGTTCCAAGCACAGGACCGAGGGCCTCGAGGAGGGCATGGGCTTCAGGATCGTCACGGGGCGCGGCACGCTCGTGCTGCCCGGCGTGCAGGCGGTGCGCAAGCTGTCGCTGGACCTCAACGAGACCGAGCTGCACGTGGACTGCGTGACCCACCAGGGCATTCCGCTGAAGGTGCGGGGCGTGGTCATCTTCAAGGTGGGCGACGACTTCGTGTCGATCGCCAACGCGGCACGGCGTTTCCTGGACCAGCAGAAGCTGATGTCGGAGCGGGTGCACAACGTGTTCGCCGGTCATCTGCGGTCCATCGTGGGCGGGTTGACGGTCGAGGACATGATCCGTGACCGGGAGAAGCTGACCGGGCAGACGCGGGCCGCGTGCGGGACGGAGATGGAGAAGCTGGGCCTGATCGTGGACTCGCTGCAGATCCACGAGATCGAGGACCCGACCGGTTACATCCAGAACCTGGCGATGCCGCACGCGGCCGCCGTCCAGCGGGACGCGCGGATCGCCCAGGCGGAGGCGAACCGGCTGGCCACCGAGGCCGAGCAGCAGTCGTTCGCGCGGATGGCCGAGGCCACCCGGGACAGCGAGATCCTCCAGGCCGGCTACCAGGCGGAGCGCGACAAGGCCGCCGCCAAGGCCCAGCAGGCCGGACCGCTCGCCGACGCCGCCGCCCGGCAGGAGGTCGTCGTGCAGATGACCCGGGTCGCCGAACTGGAGGCGCAGCGCACCGAGCAGCAGCTCCAGGCGGATGTACGCAAACCCGCGGACGCGAGGGCGTACGAGAAGCGCACCATCGCCGAGGCCGAGCGCGACGCCCGGATCTCGGCGGCGCAGGCCAAGGCGAAGGAGACGGAACTGGCGGCCGCGGCCGAGGCGACCCGGGTCAAGACGGCCGCGGGCGCCGAGGCCGAGGCGACCACGGCACGCGGCACGGCCATGGCGGCGGCGACCCGGGCCACCGGTGAGGCCGAGGCCGCCGCGGCCCAGGCCAGGGGGCTCGCGCAGGCCGAGGCGACGAAGGCCGAGGGACTCGCCGAGGCGGAGGCCATCAAGGCGCGGGCCGCCGCCCTCGCCGAGAACCAGGAGGCGGTGGTCGCCCAGCAACTCGCCGAGAACTGGCCGGAGATCGTCCGGGCGGGCGCGTCCGCGTTCGGCAACGTCGACAACATGGTGGTCCTCAACGGTGCCGACGGCGTGGCGGACATGTTCGCCAAGGCGCTCACGATGGGCGGCACCGGTCTGGGCCTGGCCCGTCAGCTGCTGGCGTCCATGAACCAGGACGGGCAGACCCCGGCGGGGACTTCGGCCCTCAACGGCAACGCGACACCGCCGGCCCGGAAGGTGCCGGTGGACGACCAGTAGGCCCTGGTCCGACCGTCACGGGGGCAGCCTCTAAGGTGCCCCCGTGACTGCGTCTACCGATGAGAACATTCCCGGCCGCTCGGGCCGCTCCGCCACCACCGAGGCCGACCCCCGCGAGGTGGGCCGGGTGCGCACCGAGTACTCCCCCGCTCACGACGGCGACCCCGACCCCGGTGAGATCGTGTGGACCTGGGTGCCCTACGAGGAGAACGACGGGCGCGGCAAGGACCGGCCCGTGCTGGTCGTCGCCCGGGAGGCCGCCGGTACCTTCCTCGCCGTACAGCTGTCCAGCAGGCGGCACGACGGCGACCGGGAGTGGGTGGCGATCGGCAGTGGGCCCTGGGACCGCACCGGGCGGGACTCCTGGGGCGCCGTCGACCGGATCCTGCGGCTCCACGAGGCCGGCATGCGCCGGGAGGCCTGCGCCCTGGACCGGATGCGGTTCAACCTGGTCAGGCAGCGGCTGCACGAGCGCTACGGCTGGACCTGACAGGTCTCAGCGCTGGAAGGTCTTCTCGAAGGCGGCTCGGATCACGGTCCCGGGCGTGCGGTCCAGCACCCCGAACACCACGTGCTCGAAGGCCGCCGCGAACCGTCCGCCCGGCCCCAGCAGCGCGTGGAACGCGCCCGCCACCTGCGCCGGGTCGTTCTGGAACACCCCGCATCCCCAGGCGCCGAGCACCAGCCGCCGGTAGCCCTCGGCGACGGCCACCTCCAGCACCCGCTCGGCGCGTGTCGCCAGGGCGTGCGGCAGCTCGGCCGCGCGCTCCGGCGCCGTACGCCGGACGACTCCCGCGTTCGGTGCGGCGGACGTGAGGAACCCGGCGTCGTACGGCTCGTCGAGGAGGCGGCCGCGGTCGTCGCGGAAGACGGGCACGGCCGGTGAGTGGATGACCCGGTCGGTGTAGAACGGATCGCGGTGGGTCCGGTGGTGGTCGTAGAACGCCCGGACCTCCCGGACGCAGGCGTAGAGCGCGGAGGCCCGGCACAGGGCCTCCTCCTGGGCCTGGGCGCCGTTGAGGTAGCCGCCGCCCGGATTGCGGGCCGAGGCGAAGTTCAGTACGGCCGGGACGCCCCCGAGCCGTCGCGCGGCCCCCAGGCTGCTCTCGCCGGTGACCTCGACGCACGTGTCCGCGGGCGGGACCTCGGGCACCGGCACGGGCTCCGGCCCGTACATCCGCGTACCGGCCCGCGCGGCCTCGATCCGCGCCGCGAGGGAGACCTCGCGCCCGTCACCCGCGCGGTAGCGCCCCGCCTCGACGATCTGCTCCGTCTGCTGTGCGATACCCCGCAGGCGCGCGCTCATGGCGCCACCCCCGTGGGCGCCTCGACCGCGCGCCGTGCGCGCTCCCCCGTCGTGCTCATGCAGGCATCGTGGGCGATGCTGGTCAGGCGGTGCAACGGAATTTCCGGGCCCCGGGAACACCGGGCCAACGGAGAGGAAACGGAGATCGTCAGCCCTTAATGCGGGGATGTGCACCCTTGTGCGATTCGCTCCGAGGGTTTTGGGTGGGACGAGCGATGCCGGTCCGGCCACCATCATCCGGGCCGGTGGCATGGTGGAATCTCAGGAGGATCCTGGCATGTCCGATTCAGTAACCGACTCCAGCGACTGTACGGAGCCCCGCACCGCTCTGTCCGCCGCCGAGGTGGAGGCCCTGGTCAGGGGCATCTGCTTCAAGACCGGACCGCCCCGCACCGTCGGGGTCGAGGTGGAATGGCTCGTCCACGAGCTGCGCCGGCCGCAGCTCCCCGTCACACCCGAACGACTCGAGGCGGCCTATGCCGCCCTGCGGACCGTGCCCCTGCGCTCGGCGCTCACCGTCGAGCCCGGCGGCCAGCTGGAACTGAGCTCGCCGCCCGCCGCCTCCCTGATGGAGTGCGTGGGCACCGTCTCCGCCGATCTGGACGCCGTCCGCGCGACGCTCGCCGGGCACGGTCTCGGCCTCGTCGGCGTCGGCAACGACCCCTGGCACACGCCCCGCCGGTATCTGCGCGAACCCCGCTACGACGCGATGGAGACCTGTCTCGACCGCACGGGCCCGGCCGGCCGCGCCATGATGTGCACCTCCGCCTCGGTGCAGGTGTCCCTGGACGCCGGCCACGAGGAGCCCGGCCCGCTCGGGCACGGGCGGCGCTGGTGGCTGGCCCACCAGTTGGGCCCGGTCCTGGTCGCGGCGTTCGCCAACTCGCCCCTCGCGGACGGCGAGCCCACCGGCTGGGTCTCCACCCGGCAGCTGCTGTGGATGGAGATCGGCGCCGAGCGGGCCGGCGCTCCCCCGCTCGACGGGGACCCGCGCGCGGCCTGGGCCCACCATGTGCTGGACGCCCCGGTGATGTGCATCCGCCGGGACGACCGCGCCTGGGACGTCCCGGACGGCATGACCTTCCGCGAGTGGACCCGTTCCGCGAGCCCCCGGCCGCCGACCCGCGAGGACCTCGACTACCACCTCACCACGCTGTTCCCGCCGGTCAGACCGCGCGGTCACCTCGAACTGCGCATGATCGACGCCCAGCCCGGCGACGACGGCTGGATCGTGCCGCTCGCCGTGACCACGGCGCTCTTCGACGACGCCGAGGCCGCCGAGACCGCCTACCGCGCGGTGAAGCCGCTGGCCGAGCGGGCGCTGGGGCTGCCCGCGCCGCACAACCCGCTGTGGCTGGACGCGGCCCGCACCGGCCTCGGCGACCCCGAACTGCGGGACGTGGCCGTCGAGTGCTTCACGGCCGCCCTCGACGCCCTGCCCCGGCTCGGCGCGACCGCCGAGGTCACGGGTGCCGTCTCGGCGTACCTGGAGCAGTACGTCCTGAAGGGCCGCTGCCCCGCCGACGATCTGCTGGACCGGCTGCACGGGAAGGACTCGCTCTCATGACCGACGACGCCGAGACGCTCCGCGTCCGGGCGCTGCACACCCTCACCACCGCGCGCGACCGCACGACCCTGCTGACCGACTGCGTGGACGGCCCCGACCTCACCGCCCAGCACTCACCGCTGATGTCCCCGCTGGTGTGGGACCTGGCGCACATCGGCAACCAGGAGGAGATCTGGCTGCTGCGGGGCGTCGCCGGGCGGGAGGCGATGCGTCCCGAGATCGACGGCCTCTACGACGCCTTCGAACACCCGCGCGCGGAGCGGCCGAAGCTGCCGCTGCTGCCGCCGGACGAGGCTCGGCGGTACGCGGCGGAGGTGCGCGGCCGGGTGCTGGACCTGCTGGAGTCCACCGCCTTCCACGGCACGCGGCTCACGGAGGCGGGCTTCGTCTTCGGGATGATCGCCCAGCACGAACAGCAGCACGACGAGACGATGCTGATCACCCATCAGCTCCGCAAGGGCCCCCAGGCTCTCACCGCCCCCGATCCGGAGCCGGCACCGCTGTACACCGGCCCGGCCGAAGTCCTCGTCCCCGGCGGGCCGTTCACGATGGGCACCTCCGACGAGCCCTGGGCGCTGGACAACGAACGCCCGGCACACCGGCGGGAGGTGGCGCCGTTCCACATCGACACGGCTCCGGTCACCAACGAGGCGTACCAGGAGTTCATCGACGACGGTGGCTACCGGGTGCAGCGGTGGTGGACACCGGCGGGCTGGGACCACATCCGCAAGCACGACATCGACGCCCCGCTGTTCTGGCGCCGGGACGGGAACCAGTGGCTGCGCCGGCGCTTCGGGGTCACCGAGGTCGTCCCGCCCGACGAGCCGGTCGTGCACGTGAGCTGGTACGAGGCCGACGCCTACGCCCGCTGGGCCGGGCGGCGGCTGCCCACGGAGGCCGAGTGGGAGAAGGCCGCCCGCCACGACCCCACCACAGGCCGCTCGATGCGCTACCCGTGGGGCGACGCCGACCCGGCGCCCGAGCACGCCAACCTGGGCCAGCGCCATCTGCGCCCGGCCCCGGCGGGCAGCTACCCGGAGGGCGAGTCCCCGCTCGGTGTACGGCAGTTGATCGGCGATGTGTGGGAGTGGACGGCGAGCGACTTCCTGCCCTACCCGGGCTTCGAGGCGTTCCCGTACAAGGAGTACTCGGACGTGTTCTTCGGCCCCGAGTACAAGGTGCTGCGCGGCGGTTCCTTCGCCGTGGACGCGGTGGCCTGCCGGGGCACGTTCCGCAACTGGGACTACCCGATCCGGCGGCAGATCTTCTCCGGCTTCCGCACCGCCCGGTCCGCGGAGGGCGTCTGATGTGCCGTCACCTGGCCTACCTGGGAACCGCCGAACCCCTCGGCGCCCTCCTCGTGGAGCCGCCGCACAGCCTGTACCGGCAGTCGTGGGCACCGCGGCACCAGAAGCACGGCACGGTCAACGCCGATGGTTTCGGGGTCGGTTGGTACGCCGAGGGCGACCCGGTACCGGCCCGCTACCGTCGCGCCGGACCGATCTGGGCGGACCAGTCCTTCGCGGACCTGGCCCGGGTGGTACGGACCGGTGCGCTGCTCGCCGCGGTCCGCGACGCCACCCTGGCGGGCGCGGACGCCGAGGCCGCCGCGGCACCGTTCGCGAGCGGGCCGTGGCTGTTCAGCCACAACGGCGCCGTCAAGGGCTGGCCCGGCTCCCTGGCGCCGCTGACCCGGACCCTGCCCGCCGCGGACCTGCTGGCGATGGAGGCCCGCAACGACTCCGCGTTCGTCTGGGCCCTGGTCCTCGCCCGGCTGCGGGCCGGCGACGAGGTGGGGCAGGCGCTGGCCGACACGGTCCTGGAGGTCGCCGAGGCCGCCCCCGGCTCCCGGCTCAACCTGCTGCTCACCAACGGCGCGTCCATCGCCGCCACCACCTGGGGCGACACCCTGTGGTACCGCACCGGCCCGCACGGCACGGTGGTCGCCTCCGAGCCCTACGACGACGATCCGCGCTGGCGGGAGGTCCCCGACCGCACACTCCTCGCGGCGAGCGGCACGGATGTCCTGCTGACACCTCTCAAGGAACCGTCCATGGAACCACTGAAGGAGCCCCGCCGTTGAGTCCGTTCCTTCTCACCCGCACCCTGCCCGAGGACGCCACGGACGCCGCCCTGCGCGCCGACGTCCTCAAAGGCCTGACCCGCAGCCCGAAGACCCTCCCGCCGAAGTGGTTCTACGACGCCCACGGCAGCGAACTCTTCGACCGGATAACCGAGTTGCCCGAGTACTACCCGACCCGCGCGGAACGGGAGATCCTCGTCGCGCGCGCCGGCGAGATCGCGGCGGCGACCGGAGCCCGCACCCTCGTCGAACTCGGCTCCGGTTCCTCGGAGAAGACGCGCCACCTTATCGACGCGCTCACCGCGCTGCACACCTACGTACCCGTGGACGTCAGCGAGAGCGCCCTCACCCAGGCCGGGCAGGCGCTGGCCGAGGAGCGGCCGGGGCTGGAGATCCACGCCCTGATCGCCGACTTCACGGCCGAGCTCACCCTGCCCGAGACACCGGGGCCCCGACTGGTGGCGTTCCTGGGCGGCACGATCGGCAACCTGCTCCCGGCGGAACGGGCCGAGTTCCTCGCCTCCGTCCGCGCCCTGCTCTCCCCCGGCGACGCCCTGCTGCTCGGCACCGACCTCGTCAAGGACGAGAACGTGCTGGTCCCGGCGTACGACGACGCGGCGGGGGTGACGGCTCAGTTCAACAAGAACGTCCTGACGGTCGTCGACCGCGAGCTGGGCGCCGACTTCGACCCCGGGGCCTTCGACCACGTGGCGCTCTGGGACGCGGAGAACGAGTGGATCGAGATGCGGCTGCGCTCCCGTACCGCGCAGACCGTGAAGATCCCCGCCCTGGACCTCGCCGTGGACTTCGCGGCGGGCGAGGAGCTGCGCACCGAGGTGTCGGCGAAGTTCCGCAAGGAGGGCGTGCGCGCCGAACTGGCCGACTCGGGGCTGGAGTTGTCCCACTGGTGGACGGACGAACAGGGGCGGTTCGCGCTGTCGTTGAGCAGGGTGCGATGACGTACGTCTCGCGCTCCGCCGCCACCTGGGGCACGGTGGACCCATGACGAATCACACCTATCGGGTGACCGAGATCGTGGGCACCTCGCCCGACGGCGTCGACCAGGCGATCCGCAACGGCATCAGCCGGGCCTCGCAGACCCTGAGGAACCTCGACTGGTTCGAGGTGACCCAGGTGCGGGGTCAGATCGAGGACGGACAGGTCCAGCACTGGCAGGTGGGGCTGAAGGTCGGCTTCCGCCTGGACGAGTCGGGCTGACGCTGACGAGCCTGGTCGGCTGAGCGGGCCGCTCAGGTCCGCGCCAGGCTCCTCAGGTTCCTCCCGGGCGCCTCAGTCTCGCCGGGGCGCCTCAGTCCCTCCGGGGCGTCTCAGGTCCGCCCCTCCCGGGCGCCTCAGGTCCGCCCCTCCCGCTCCTGCGCGGTCTCCAGCGTGGCGGAGGGGGCGGTCCAGCGCGCCCGTACGACGGTGAAACCGGCCCGTTCGGCGTCCTCGCAGACGAGTTCGTCGTCGTCCACCAGCACCCGGATCTCGCGGGTGCGGGCGAGGCGGCGGAGGATCTCCAGCTTGGTGCGCCGGGCGGGCCGGCGGTCCTGGTCGCGCCGCATGTGGACGTCCCCCTCGGGCAGCCCCTGTGCGGCGAGCCACTCCCGCGTGTCCCGGCGGCAGCGTTCGGGCCGGCCGGTGAGGTAGACGATCTCGCACTCCTCGGCACTCTCCAGGACCAGGGCGATGCCCTGCGGAAGGGGCGGGTCCTCAGGAGCGGCGGCGAAGAAGCCGTCCCAGTCGCGGGGCTTGCGCTCGAGGAAGCGCTGCCGGTGGGCCGTGTCGGCGAGAGTGTTGTCCAGGTCGAACACGGCGAGCGGGCGTTTTCTGCTGTCGGTCACGCGCCCCACCCTAGAACCCGGCACTCTTCACCGCCGTGGCCGCGCACCGCGCACGGCCTACCGCCCACCGCCCTCGGCCCTCGGCCCTCCGCCCTCCGCCCTCCGCCCTCCGCAATTGTTAATGGGATCCATTTTCATGTAGCGTCCTCGGTGCTCGCTCGCCGTCCCACCGAGGAGGTCCCCTGTCATGGCTGTCCCGAAGCGGAAGATGTCCCGCAGCAACACCCGCCACCGCCGCGCGCAGTGGAAGGCGACCACGCCGTCGCTGGTGCCCGTCACGATCGACGGCGTGCGTCACCTCGTGCCGCAGAACCTGGTGAAGGCCTACGAGCGCGGCCTGCTGCGCCCCGAGGGCTGAACCCGCATGCCGTCCCCGTCCCACGACCTGCCCCCGTCCCACGACCTGCCCCCGTCCCACGACCGGCTCCCGGTCACCGTTCTGTCCGGGTTCCTCGGAGCGGGCAAGACCACGTTGCTCAACCATGTCCTGGCGGGCCGCGAGGGCCTGCGGGTGGCCGTGATCGTCAACGACATGAGCGAGGTCAACATCGACGCCGCGCTGGTGCGGGGCGGCGAGGCCGCGCTGTCGCGGACCGAGGAGCGCCTGGTCGAGATGACCAACGGCTGCATCTGCTGCACCCTCCGCGACGACCTGCTCCAGGAGGTGGACCGGCTGGCCCGTGAGGGCCGCTTCGACCACCTTCTCATCGAGTCCTCCGGCATCTCCGAACCGATGCCGGTGGCGGCCACGTTCGCCTTCGCCCGCGACGACGGGGCCACGCTCGGGGACGTGGCGGCCCTGGACACGATGGTCACGGTCGTGGACGCCGCCAACTTCCTGCCCGAGCTGGACAGCGGCGACGAACTCGCCGAGCGGGGCCTCGCCCCCTTCGAGAACGACGAGCGCACGGTCAGCGATCTGCTCGTCGACCAGGTCGAGTTCGCGGACGTGATCGTGCTCAACAAGCTCGACCTGGTCGACGAGGACGCCGCCGCCCGGCTGCACGCCGCCCTGCGCAGACTCAACCCCGTCGCCCGGATCGTCGAGGCCCGGCACGGCCGGGTCGACCTCCACCAGGTCCTCGGCACCGGCCTGTTCGACCTGGACCGCGCCCAGCAGGCGCCCGGATGGGTCCAGGAACTCAACGGCGAGCATGTTCCCGAGACCGAGGAGTACGGCGTCTCCTCCACCGTCTTCCGCTCCGAACTCCCCTTCCACCCCGCCAGGTTGTGGTCGTTCGTCAGTGACGACATGGACAGCGGCGCCTACGGCCGCATCCTGCGCTCCAAGGGCTTCTTCACCCTGGCCAGCCGCCCGCACGTCACGGGCCTGTGGTCCCAGGCCGGCTCGGTGGCCCGCTTCGAGCCGTCGGCCGCGCGCGACGAAGACGCACCGTACGCGCAGGAACTGGTCTTCATCGGCACGGGGTTGAACGCGGCGGAACTGCACGGGGCCCTCACGGCCTGCCTCCTGTCCCCGGGTGAGAGCGCGCCGTTCCCGGACCCCTTCCCGGCGTGGGACACCTACGGCATCGACGACGCCTGCGAGCACGAACACGCCGTGTCCGCGCGGTGACCCCGGGTGGCGCCGGGAATGCCACGGCTCCCGCGACGTTGCACCTCGTGTGACTTCCCCGCTCGCCACCACCCGTCTCTCCGTCCTCGACCGTTCCCGCACCCGCGAGGGCCACTCGAACGCGGAGGCGCTGCGCGACACCGTGCGGTTCGCGCAGCAGGTGGAGGCGCTCGGGTACCACCGCTTCTGGGTCTCGGAGCACCACGGGGTGCCGGGGGTCGCCGGCTCCGCGCCCACCGTGCTGGCCGCCGCCGTGGCCGCGGCGACGCGGACGATCCGCGTGGGGACGGGGGGCGTGATGCTGCCGAACCACCGCCCGCTGGTCGTGGCGGAACAGTTCGGCGTGCTGGAGTCCCTCTTCCCCGGCCGTATCGACATGGGTCTCGGCCGCTCGGTCGGCTTCACCGACGGCGTCCGCAAGGCGCTCGGCCGGGACAAGGACGACGCCGACGACTTCGCCGCCCAGCTCGACGAGCTGCTCGGCTGGTTCCGCGGCACCTCCCCGACCGGCGTGCACGCCCGGCCTACGGAGGGCCTGACGGTGCCGCCGTTCGTCCTGGCGATGGGCGAGGGCGCCACGATCGCGGCCCAGGCCGGCCTGCCCATGGTCATCGGCGACCTCCGCAACCGCGAGAAGATGCGGCGCGGCATCGACCACTACCGCACCCACTTCCGCCCCTCCCCCTGGGCCGCCGAGCCGTACGTCGTCATCTCCGGCACCGTCGCGGTCGCCGCGACCCCGGACCAGGCCCACCGCCTCCTGATCCCGGAGGCCTGGTCCATGGCCCACTCCCGCACCCACGGCACCTTCCCGCCGCTGCCTCCGGCCGAGCGCGTGGAGGCCCTCCCCCTCACCGCCAGGGAGCGCGGCTTCTACGAGTCCGGCCTCACCGGCCACATCGCGGGCACCGAGGACCAGGTCGCCCACGAGCTGGAGACGGTCCTGAAGGAGACGGGCGCCCAGGAACTCCTGGTCACCACCAGCACGTACGACCGTGACGCGCTGCTGGACTCCTACCGGCGGCTGGCCGCGATCGCCTCCGACTAGAGTTCCTCTCCATGCACCACCCACATGACCCTTATGTCCGAGTCCGCGGCGCCCGGGAGCACAACCTCAAGGGGTTGGACGTCGACATTCCACGGGATGTGCTGGCCGTGTTCACGGGGGTCTCCGGGTCCGGGAAGTCGTCGCTCGCGTTCGGGACGATCTACGCGGAGGCGCAGCGGCGGTACTTCGAGTCCGTGGCGCCGTACGCCCGGCGGCTGATCCATCAGGTGGGGGCGCCGAAGGTCGGGGAGATCACGGGGCTGCCGCCGGCCGTGTCGCTCCAGCAGCGGCGTTCCGCACCGACGTCGCGATCGTCGGTCGGTACGGTCACGAACCTCTCGAACTCCCTGCGGATGCTGTTCTCCCGGGCCGGGACCTACCCGCCGGGGGCCGAGCGGCTCGACTCGGACGCCTTCTCCCCCAACACGGCGGCCGGGGCCTGCCCGGAGTGCCACGGCCTGGGTCAAGTCCACGGCACGACCGAGGAGTTGCTGGTCCCCGATCCGTCGCTGTCGATCCGGGAGGGCGCGATCGCCGCGTGGCCCGGCGCCTGGCAGGGCAAGAACCTGCGGGACATCCTGGAGGCGCTCGGGTACGACGTGGACCGGCCCTGGCGGGAGCTGCCCGCCGAGCAGCGGGAGTGGGTGCTGTTCACCGACGAGCAGCCGGTCGTCACCGTGCACCCGGTACGGGACGCCGATCGCATCCAACGGCCGTACCAGGGCACGTACATGAGCGCCCGGCGGTATGTGATGAAGACCTTCTCCGACTCCAAGAGCCCGACGCTGCGGGCGAAGGCGGAGCGGTTCCTCAGCAGTGCGCCCTGCCCGGCCTGCGGCGGCAGCCGGCTGCGCCCGGAGGCGCTGGCGGTGACCTTCGCCGGGCGGACCATCGCCGACCTCGCGCGGCTGCCGCTGACGGAGCTCATGGGCCACCTGGTGGCCGACGGCGAGACCGCCCGTGTCCTCACCGACGACCTCGCCTCCCGGATCGCCCCCGTCCTCGAACTCGGCCTCGGCTACCTCAGCCTCGACCGCGCCACCCCCACCCTCTCGGCCGGTGAACTGCAACGGCTGCGCCTCGCCACCCAGTTGCGTTCGGGCCTGTTCGGAGTCGTGTACGTCCTCGACGAGCCCTCCGCCGGACTGCACCCGGCGGACACCGAGGCGCTGCTGACCGTGCTGGCGCGGCTCAAGGCAGCCGGCAACTCGGTGTTCGTCGTGGAGCACCACCTGGACGTGGTGCGCGGCGCGGACTGGCTGGTGGACGTGGGTCCGGGCGCCGGGGAGCACGGGGGTGAGGTGCTCTACAGCGGGCCGGTGGCGGGGCTGGCCTCGCTCGCGGAGTCGGAGACGGCACGCTTCCTCTTCGACCGCCGGCCCACGCCCGTACGTGAAGTGCGTTCCGCTCGCGGCCAGTTGAAGGTCGGTCCCGTCTCCCGCCACAACCTGCGTGGGGTGACGGCCGAGTTCCCGCTGGGCGTCCTGACGGCGGTCACCGGTGTGTCGGGGTCCGGGAAGTCCACGCTCATCGGCGAGATCACCGAGGATCTGGCGGGTGTGGGTCGGCTGGTCTCCGTCGACCAGCGGCCGATCGGACGCACCCCGCGCTCCAACCTGGCGACCTACACCGGCCTCTTCGACGTCGTACGCAAGGAGTTCGCGGCCACCGAGGAGGCCCGCGCACGCCGCTACGGAGTCGGCCGGTTCTCGTTCAACGTGGCCGGCGGGCGCTGCGAGACCTGTCAGGGCGAGGGGTTCGTCAGCGTCGAGCTGCTCTTCCTGCCGAGCACCTACGCTCCCTGCCCGGCCTGCGGCGGGGCCCGCTACAACCCCGAGACGCTGCACGTGACTTACCGGGGACGGAACATCGCCCAGGTGCTGGACCTGACCGTGGAGAGTGCGGCGGAGTTCTTCGCCGGCACCCCGGCCGTCGCCCGCAGCCTGGGCACGCTCCTCGACGTCGGCCTCGGCTATCTGCGGCTGGGCCAGCCCGCCACCGAACTGTCCGGCGGCGAGGCCCAACGCATCAAGCTCGCCAGCGAGTTGCAGCGGGGGCGGCGCGGCCACACCCTCTACCTCCTCGACGAACCGACGACCGGGCTCCACCCGGCCGACGTCGAGGTCCTGATGCGGCAGTTGCACGGGCTCGTCGACGCCGGGCACACCGTCATCGTGGTCGAGCACGACATGTCCGTCGTCGCGGGCGCGGACTGGGTGATCGACCTCGGCCCGGGCGGCGGGGACGCGGGCGGGCGGATCGTGGCGGCGGGGGCACCGGGGGAGGTGGCGCGGGCCGAGGGGAGCGCCACGGCGGCGTATCTGGCCACCGCGATCCGCCCACCGCACTCCTCGTCCCACGCCTGACCCACGGCGCCCCCGCTCAAGCGGCTCGGCCGCCCACGCCGGTCAGCGTTTGAGCGTGAACGTGAAGTCGCCGGAGACCTTCCCGCCCAGCCGGACCGCGGAGACGAGCCTCCCCTCCCCGATCAGCCGCTCGACCTCGGCCCGCGGCAGACCGCATCCTTCGGCGATCAGACGCACCGGCCGGACCGGGACGCGGGCCGCGAAGCGCACCGAGACGTCGATCACCTCGCGGTCCAGATGGGCCGGGCCGCCGGTGTCCAGACGCCAGGCGCCGTTCCAGTCGAGGGCGATGCGGTTGCGGCGCCGCACGGCCGGCTCTTGCAGCAACTCGGCTGTCAGGGCGAGGTCGTTGGCGTGCAGCAGGTCCAGCAGGTCGGGTCGTACGGAGCGCACGTTCACCCGCTCCAGGACGGTGAGCTTCGCCGTCCGTCCGCAGCCGGAGCAGAGCACGAGGAGCCAGACGTCGAGGCGTTTGTGGTGGGCGTTGACACGGATCTTGCCGTTCGCCCGGAAGTGGTCAGAGGCGCAGGTGTGGCAGCGACGCCGAACGAGCGGCAGGCAGGTGGGCATGACCACCCAGCTATTGAGCACAGAAGTACACCGGTTTCAGTGAGAAGTCCGCAGCAAGAAGGAGCGCGGCGCACAGGGCGCGACGCGCGACGATTCAGCGCTCGGGGTGTCTCACACGGTGTACAACGGCACATCCTCACTCGGACGACTGGGCAGGCAGGACGATAGGGGCGCGGTGCGGGGCCGATCAACCGGTTTTCGGCGCGCTCCACCGGGCGGTGCGGCGGCGCGTGACCACCGCGTCTAGGCGACCAACACCGAGTGGACCCAGTGGGGTTGGGGCGAGGCCGTCGGCTGTGCGGCCCGGGCGAGGGTACGGCGGTCGGGATGGCTGCCGGGCGGGATGACGTCCCGGACCTCCACCTCGGCCACCAGTCCCCGTGCCGAGACCACCCGCCACACGGAGGCGAGCAGGGTGTCCTCGCCGACGAACGCGGGCGCGGTGCTGGCCGCGCCCCCGTCGCACCGGTAGCCCAGTCGCACGGGCTGCACGGGGACCTCGGCGTCCAGGGCGGCCTGGAAGACGGCCCGGCGGAAGGTGCCCTGGGCGCGACCGCACCAGGTGCTGCCCTCGGGGAAGACCGCGACGGCGTTGCCCGCGCCGAGCGAGCGGGCGATCCGCGCGACGGTGTCCGGCAGGGCCCGCAGCCGGTCCCGGTCGATGAACAGGGCGCCGCGACCGGCCAGCGCGCCGGCCACCGGCCACCGTCGGATCTCGGACTTGGCGAGCATCCGGGCCGGGCGTACGGCGGCGAGCAGCGGGATGTCCAGCCAGGAGATGTGGTTGGCGACCAGCAGCACTCCGCCGGTGGGCGCGGTGGTGCCGGTGACCCGGATCCTGACCCCCGCGGCCCGCACGATCCACCGGCACCACCGGCGTACCAGCCCGGCGGGGATCAGCCCGCCGAGCGGCGACAGCACGACCCCGGTCAGGACCAGGGCCGCCACCGCCACCAGTCGCAGCACGGCCCGCGGCAGCGCCGCGCCGGGCCCGGCGGGTTCCACGCACGCCCCCGGGGTGCAGGGCGCGCTGGGCAGCCAGCCGCCCATCAGGCCGGTACGAGGGAGAGGAAGTGCCGCAGATAGCGCGGGTCGACCCGGCGCATCGACAGCAGCACGTACAGGTCGGCGACCCCGAAGTCCGGGTCGTGCGCGGGCTCCCCGCACACCCAGGCGCCGAGGCGGAGGTAGCCGCGCAGCAGGGCGGGCAGCTCGGTGCGGACGCCTTCCGGCTCCCCCGGGGTCCAGGGCAGCAGCGGCCGTACCCGGTACTCCTGCGGCGCCAGGTGCTTGTCCCGCACCCGGTCCCAGGTGGCGGTGGCCAGCGTGCCGCCGTCGGTGAGCGGGATGGAGCAGCAGCCGGCCAGCCACTCGTGGCCCCGGTCGATCATGTAGCGGGCGATGCCGGCCCAGATCAGTCCGATGACGGCGCCGTCCCGGTGAGCGGGGTGCACACAGGAGCGGCCGACCTCGACCAGGCCGGGACGCAGGCGGTCGATCCGGGACAGGTCGAACTCGCTCTCGGAGTAGAGCCGTCCGGTGACCGCGGCGCGCTCCGGCGGCAGCAGCCGGTAGGTGCCGACGACCTGCCCGGTGGTGGTGTCGGTGACGAGGAGGTGGTCGCAGTAGGCGTCGAAGGGGTCGATGTCGTGGCCCGGCTGCGGGGAGGTCAGCCGGGCGCCCATCTCCCCGGCGAACACGTCGTGCCGCAGCCGCTGCGCGGCCCGTACGTCGGACTCGTCGCGGGCGAGGGTGACGGTGTACCGCGTGGGGAGCGCGGACAGGGGCGGGGAGTCCAGGGCGGATACGGCGGTCATGGCTCACTCCAGGTCACGGGCCGGTACGGCCTGAGCGGAAGAACGCGCAGGCCGGGTACGGAACCTGCGCGTAACCGTTCTTCCGATGCCGTCTGGCCGGTACATGACCGCGTGCGAGAGCCGGGATGTGAGCTTGCTGAACGGAACGGTCCGCCGGCCGACCGCGACCAGTTACGTTTGCCCCGCGGCCGCGCCCGGACGAGTCCCCCTGCCGTGCTACCGCTTCACCTTCCGCGTGGCCCGCAGCCACTCCTTGTTCATCCCGGTGATGGACACCAGCGGAATGCCCTTCGGGCAGGCCGTCGCGCACTCCCCCGTCAACGTGCAGCCGCCGAAGCCCTCTTCGTCCATCCGCGCCACCATGTCCAGCACCCGTGTCTCCCGTTCGGGCGCTCCTTGCGGCAGCACGTTCAGGTGGTTGACCTTCGCCGAGGTGAACAGCATGGCCGCCCCGTTGGGACAGGCCGCCACACACGCGCCGCACCCGATGCACTCGGCGTGCTCGAACGCGAGGTCGGCGTCCGGCTTCGGCACCGGCGTGGCATGCGCCTCGGGAGCCGCGCCCGTGGGGGCGGTGATGTACCCGCCGGCCTGGATGATCCGGTCGAGGGCGGACCGGTCGACGACGAGGTCCTTGATCACCGGGAACGCCGAGGCCCGCCACGGCTCGATGTCGATGGTGTCGCCGTCCTTGAAGGACCGCATGTGCAGCTGGCAGGTCGTGGTGCGCTCCGGGCCGTGCGCGTCGCCGTTGATGACGAGCGAGCAGGCGCCGCAGATGCCCTCACGGCAGTCGTGGTCGAAGGCGACGGGGTCCTCACCGCGCAGGATGAGGTCCTCGTTGAGGGTGTCGAGCATCTCCAGGAAGGACATGTCCGAGGAGATGCCGTCCACCTCGTACGTGGACATCGCGCCGTCGGCGTCGGCGTTCTTCTGCCGCCAGACGCGCAGGGTGAGCTTCATGCGTAGCTCCGCTGGGTGGGGTGGACGTACTCGAAGACGAGGTCTTCCCTGTGCAGGACGGGGGCCTCGCCGGTGCCGGTGAACTCCCAGGCGGCCACGTAGGCGAACTCGTCGTCCTTGCGGGCCGCCTCGCCGTCCGGGGTCTGGGACTCCTCGCGGAAGTGGCCGCCGCAGGACTCGGCGCGGTGCAGGGCGTCCAGGCACATCAGCTCGGCCAGCTCGAGGTAGTCCACGACGCGGTTGGCCTTCTCCAGCGACTGGTTGAACTCCTCGCCCGTGCCGGGGACCTTGATGCGCCGCCAGAACTCCTCGCGGATCTGCGGAATGCGTTCCAGGGCCTTGCGCAGCCCGGAGTCGGTGCGGGCCATGCCGCAGAACTCCCACATCAGCTCGCCCACTTCACGGTGGAAGGAGTCCGGAGTGCGATCGCCGTCGACCGACAGGAGCAGGTTGAGGCGGTCCTCCGTCTCGGCCAGCACCTCCTGGACCACGGGGTGTTCGACCGAGACGGGCTCCTGGTGGGGGTGGCGGGCGAGGTAGTCGTTGATGGTGGCCGGGAGCACGAAGTAGCCGTCCGCGAGCCCCTGCATGAGCGCCGAGGCACCGAGCCGGTTGGCCCCGTGGTCGGAGAAGTTCGCCTCGCCGATCGCGAACAGGCCCGGCACGGTGGTCTGGAGGTCGTAGTCGACCCAGAGCCCGCCCATCGTGTAGTGCACCGCCGGGTAGATCCGCATCGGCACCTGGTACGGGTCCTCGTCGGTGATCCGCTGGTACATGTCGAAGAGGTTGCCGTACTTGGCCTCCACCGCCTCGCGGCCCATCCGCTCGATGGCGTCGGCGAAGTCGAGATAGACGCCCTGCCCACCGGGCCCGACGCCCCGCCCCTCGTCGCAGACGTTCTTCGCGGCGCGTGAGGCGATGTCACGCGGGACGAGGTTGCCGAAGGAGGGGTAGAGGCGCTCCAGGTAGTAGTCGCGCTCCTCCTCCGGGATCTTGTTCGCCGGGCGGGTGTCGCCCCGCGCCTTCGGCACCCAGATCCGTCCGTCGTTGCGCAGCGACTCGCTCATCAGGGTCAGCTTCGACTGATGGTCACCGGTGCGCGGGATGCACGTCGGATGGATCTGGGTGAAGCACGGGTTGGCGAAGTGCGCGCCACGCCGGTGCGCCCGCCACACCGCGGTGGCGTTGGAGTTCATCGCGTTGGTCGACAGGTAGAAGACGTTGCCGTATCCACCGCTGGCGAGTACGACGGCGTCCGCGACGTAGGTGTCGATCCGGCCGGTGACGAGGTCCCGGGCCACGATCCCGCGCGCACGGCCGTCGATGACGATCAGGTCGAGCATCTCGGTGCGCGGATGCATCTCGACGTTGCCGGCGGCGATCTGCCGCGACAGGGCCTGGTACGCGCCCAGCAGCAGTTGCTGACCCGTCTGGCCGCGGGCGTAGAACGTGCGGGAGACCTGGACGCCGCCGAAGGAGCGGGTGTCCAGCAGACCGCCGTACTCCCGGGCGAACGGCACGCCCTGCGCCACGCACTGGTCGATGATCTCCACCGAGATCTGCGCGAGCCGGTGCACGTTGGACTCCCGGGCGCGGAAGTCGCCGCCCTTGACCGTGTCGTAGAACAGGCGGTGGATCGAGTCGCCGTCGTTGCGGTAGTTCTTCGCCGCGTTGATACCGCCCTGCGCGGCGATCGAGTGGGCCCGCCGCGGTGAGTCCTGGAAGCAGAACTGCACGACGTGGTAGCCCTGTTCGGCGAGGGTGGCGCCGGCCGAGCCACCGGCCAGCCCCGTCCCGACGACGATCACCGTGTGCTTGCGGCGGTTGGCGGGGTTCACCAGCTTCGCCTCGAAACGGCGCTTGTCCCAGCGCTCGTTGACCGGCCCGGCGGGGGCCTTGCCGTCCGTCAGCGGCTCGCCGGTCCCGTAGTCCGCGAATGCGTTCATGTTCAGCTCACCAATCCGGTCATGACGCCCACGGGTACGGCGAGGAAGCCGGCCGTGAGCACCAGTGCGAGGACGTCGGCCGTGGCCTTCAGGGCGCGGTCGCGGGTGCGGCTGCCGGCGCCGAGGGTCTGGGCGGCGCTCCAGAAGCCGTGGCGGATGTGCAGGCCGAGCGCGAGCACCGCGGTGATGTAGATGACGTTGCCGTACCAGGTGGAGAAGGTGTCCAGCACGTTCTGGTAGGGGCGGCCCTCCTCGAAGCCGCCCGTGTGGACCGTGCCGGTCGTCAGGTCGAGGAGGTGCCAGACGATGAACAGGCCGAGGATGACACCGCCCCAGCGCATGGTGCGCGTGGCGTAACTGGCCCGCGCCTTGTGGTGGACGTACTTCGTCGGGCGGGCCTTGATGTCGCGGCGGCTGAGCTGGTAGGCGCAGGTGGCGTGGGCGACGACCGCGACGACGAGGACGACGCGGATCAGCCAGAGCGTCCACTCGTAGTGCATGAACGGCTCGCCGAGCGTGCGCAGCCAGTGCGCGTAGTGGTTGAACTCGCCGGGACCGAAGAAGATCTTCAGGTTGCCGAGCATGTGGACGGCCAGGTACAGCAGCATGATCAGGCCGCTGAGGGCCATCACCGTCTTCTTGCCGACGGAGCTGTCCCATACCGTGCGCGCCATCGACGGCCGTCGGTCCGTCCGCGTTGCCAGAGCCATGACTCAAGACGCTAGGGCCGGACAGCCCGATCGGTCCAAGACATGGTCCGGCTTGATTCGATAGGCAGCGGCTATCGTACGGGGATGCAGTTCCAGCAGCTCCAGTACTTCGTGGCGGTCGCCGAGACCCGGCACTTCACCCGGGCCGCCGATTTGGTCCATGTCGCACAGCCCTCCCTGTCCCAGCAGATCAAGGCGCTGGAGCGGGAGCTCGGGGCGGATCTCTTCCTCCGAGCGCGGGGCAACATCACCCTCACCGACGCGGGCGAGGCGCTGTTGCCGCTGGCCCGGCGGATCCTCGCCGACGCGGACACCGCCCGGCACGAGGTGCAGGAACTGGCGCAGTTGCGCAGCGGCCGGGTGCGGCTGGGCGCGACCCCGAGCCTGTGCACGGGACTGCTGCCGGACGTGCTGCGCGCCTTCCACGACCGCTATCCCGAAATCCGCCTGCTGATCGAGGAGAGCGGCTCCCACGACCTCGTGCGGGAACTGGCCCGCGGCGCCCTCGACCTCGCGCTGGTCGTCCTCCCGCTGCCGACCCCCTCACCGGCCCTGACGACGGTGGAGCTGCTCCGGGAGGACCTGGTGGTGGTGTCGTCGCCGGAGGCGCCCAGGCCGGGCCGGGGGCACCGCAGCGTGCGCGTCGCCGACCTGGAGGGAGAGCGGATGGTGATGTTCCGGCACGGCTACGACCTGCGGGAGCTGACCGTCGCCGCGTGCCGTGCGGAGGGGTTCGAGCCCGACCTCGCGGTGGAGGGCGGCGAGATGGACGCCGTCCTGGGGTTCGTGCGGGCCGGGCTGGGCGTGGCGGTCGTACCGCGCATGGTGGCGGCCCGGTCGGGCCGGGGGCTGCGGGTGACGCCGCTCGCCCGGCCGGGGCTGCACCGGACCATCGCGCTGGCCCACCGCAGCGACGTGGCCCCGCCGCGGGCGGCGCGGGAGTTGCAGCGGATGCTGCTCGAACGGTGAGCGGGCCGCTCCCCCGGGCTCAGGTCACGTCCGGAGGCACCGGTGTGCCTTGGTGGTAGTACATGCGCCAGCCCGTCTCCTCGCTCACCTTGCGCCACAGCGAGCTGCGACGGGCCCGCCGGCCCTCGAAGCACGTCTCGTACGTCAGGTGCACCAGCCCGGGGGCCAGCAGCACGCCCGTGATCGCCGACGGCTCGTACCGCGGGCCGTCCGCCGAGCTGCCTGGCTGGGTGGGCAGCCCGGCGACCGTCTCCTCGTACGTGTAGCGCCGACCCGAGGCGCCGACCTCCACGAACTCGGGGTCGAGCAGCCGGGCCGCCTCCGCGGAGGAGCGGACCGCGGGGTCCAGGAGGCGCAGTTCACCCGCGATCGCCGCGGTCACCTCGTCTGATGCAGGGGTCACCCAGCCATGATCGCGGGCGCCCCCGCTCCCCGCGCAACCGGTTTGCCGCCTCAGCCCGTCGCGTCCACCAACGCCAGCTCGTGCAGCCGCTCCGGCGGGCCCGGACGGGCGTAGTACCAGCCCTGGGCGGTGTCGCAGCCCAGTATCCGCAGCTGCTCGGCCTGCGCGCCGGTCTCCACGCCCTCCACCGTGACCGCGAGGTCGAGGCTGTGGGCGAGGGAGACGATGCCCTCGACGATCTTGAGGTCGACGGGGTCCGCCGGGAACTGCTGCATGCTCTGGGTGAAGGAGCGGTCCAGCTTCAGGACGCTCACCGGCAGCCGGCGCAGGTTGGCGAGGTTGGAGTAGCCGGTGCCGAAGTCGTCGAGGGCGATGTCGACGCCCATCTCGGCGAGCCGGCGCAACGGCTTCAGCAGGTCGTCGTCGGCGCCGATCAGGGCCGACTCGGTGACCTCCAGGCAGAGCGCGTCCGGCTCCACACCCGCGCGCTCCAGGATGTCCACCGTGTCCTGGACCAGGCCGGGATGGGTGAGCTGGCACGGCGAGAGGTTGACGTTGATCCGCAGGGGCCCCGCGTCCGCGTGCCGTTCCCGCCACGCGCGGGCCTGCCGGACCGAGTGCTCCAGGACCCAGCGCCCCAGCGGGACGATCAGTCCGGTGTGCTCGGCGAGCGCGATGAAACGGTCGGGGCCGAGCACGCCGTGCTGCGGGTGCAGCCAGCGCACCAGCGCCTCGGCACCGCGCACGCTGCCGTCGCCGAGGTGGACCAGCGGCTGGTACTCGATGAAGAACTCGCCGCGGTCCAGGGCCGTCGGCAGGGCGGTGGTCAGGCCGTGGCGGGTGATGGCCCGCGCGTCCGCCTCGGCGTCCGCCAGTTCGAAGCGGTTGCCGCCGGCCGACTTGGCCCGGTACATCGTGATGTCGGCGCTGCGCAGCACCTCGGCCGCGCTGCGCTCCCCCGCCGGACCCTCGACGATGCCGATGCTGCCGCGCACGGTCAGCTCACGGCCGTCCACACTGATCGGGTTGATCAGCGCGTTCATGATCCGTGAGGCCAGCTCGTCGACCTCGCGCTCGGTGTCGGTCCCGGTGGTCAGCGCCACGAACTCGTCGCCACCCAGACGGGCGACCATCTCACCGGGCGCCGTCGCACACGACTGGAGCCGGTCGGCGACCTCGACGAGCAGCCGGTCGCCGGCCGCGTGACCGAGGCTGTCGTTGATGGTCTTGAAACCGTCCAGGTCGAGGTAGCACAGCCCGAAGCGCTGGCCCGCCCCCGCGCCGAGGGCCTTCTCCAGGCGCTCGAAGAAGAAGGTGCGGTTGGGCAGGCCCGTGAGCGCGTCGTGCGTGGCCTCGTAGCGCAACCGGAGGTTGAGCAGCCGGCGCTCGGTGGTGTCCTCCATCAACGCCAGCTGGTACTGCGGGTTGCCGTCCGCGTCCCGCAGCAGGGAGACCGTCAGGTTGGTCCACAGGACCGTTCCGTCAGGGCGGGAGAACGCCTTCTCCAGGTGGTAGTGCTCACGCTCGCCGCGGACGAGTTCGTCGTACAGGGTCCACGTCTGGGGCGCGTCCTCGGGGTGCGTCCACTCCCGGACGTTGCGGCCCCGCAGCACCGGCTCGGAGAGGCCGAACATGCGCAGCAGCGCCTCGTTGACCTGGAGGATGTTGCCGTCGAGGTCGGCCATGCCGATCCCTATGGCGGCGCCCTCGAAGACCGCGCGGAAGCGGGCCTCGCTCGCGTGCAGCGCCTGCGCCACCACCCCTTGCGCCTTGAGCGCGGCGGCGGAGATCGCCTCCTGCTCGGTCAGCGTCCGCTCGCGCAGCGCCGCGGCGAAACCGGCGGCCATGGCGTGCTGGAGCCGCGAGGCACGCACCCGCAGGTCCTGCTGGTCGCCGTCGCCGCCGCAGTACAGCACCAGGTAGGCGTCGACGCAGTCCAGGCTCCGGCTGAGCGCCTCCGGGTCGGTGCAGTGCACCGTGACCAGCGCGGCGCCGACCGACCTGCCGACGTCCGCGTCGAAGGTCCTCGCCCGCAGCGCCTCGCTCAACCGGCGGGCCAGCGGCAGGAGTTGCTTTTCGAACTCGGGGCGGGTCGAAGACGTCGTGGTCACCGGGAACACCGCCCGGCTCCAGATCGTCGCGAACCGGCG
This sequence comes from Streptomyces sp. NPDC034103, assembly GCF_055575395.1. Lineage (NCBI taxonomy): Bacteria > Bacillati > Actinomycetota > Actinomycetes > Kitasatosporales > Streptomycetaceae > Streptomyces > Streptomyces sp. NPDC034103. The sequence continues at coordinate 40,178 of NZ_JBVISS010000008.1, forward strand.
CAGTCTGTCCTCCGGTCCGTCCGGCTCGGCGCTCACGCGGTACGCCCCACGCCGGCGAACCCGGAGAAGGCCCAGGGATCCTCGTCGTCGGGGTCCCCGGTCTCCGTCTCCGGCCGCCAGCGCGGCATCGGCACCAGTCCCGGTTCCACCATGTCGTACCCCTCGAAGAACCGCGCGATCTCGTCGCGCGAGCGCATGATCAGCGGGTTGCGGATGTCCTTGTACACGTCCACCGCGCCTCCGGCCCGCTCCGCCGGCAGCGGGACTCCCTCGTACGAGGCGTGCGTGAGCACCAGCAGACTGCCGGGCGCGAGCGCGTCACGCAGCTCGGCCACCGCATCGTAGGGGTCGTCCTCGTCTTCCACGAAGTGCAGTATGGCAACGAGAAGCAGGGCCACCGGCCGGTTCAGGTCGATCAGTTGCTGAACTTCGGCGCTCGCGAGGATCTCCTGGGGCTTGCGGAGGTCCGCCGCGACGACACCCGCGTCCGGATTGTCCGCGAGGACGGCCTCGCTGTGCGCGACGGCCACCGGGTCGTGGTCCACGTAGACGACCCGGGCACCGGGACTGGCGGACTGGGCCACCTCGTGGACGTTGCCGAAGGTCGGGATGCCGGAGCCGACGTCCAGGAACTGGGTGATGCCCTGATCCGCCGCGAAGCGCACCGCTCGGCGCATGAACGCCCGGTTCGCCTGCATGATCTTGGGGAGCCCCGGCATGAACTCCATCGCCTTGCGGGCCGCCTCCCGGTCGACCTCGAAGTTGTGCGAACCGCCCAGGTAGAAGTCGTAGATCCGCGAAACGCTAGGCACCGAGATGTCGATGCTTCGTGGGGCCCAGGCGGGACGCTCCATCTATCTCTCCAAGGCGTAGGCGATCCGGTGTTCGAGCTGAGGCTACTGATCGCCTGCCAAAGGAGCGAGCGGAACCGGAAATTGACCGTCCGTTCCCGGTCACTGCCTGCGGCACGTGCCGGGTCGACCTTGCCCAACTCCCGCTGAAACAAGGCAAACCGGCCCGCCCCCCTGTGTGCGGTCACAGGGGGGCGGGCCGGTGGTCGTGCGCGGTGCGTGCCGTCCGGTTCGCCTGGACGGGTGGGGCGGTCAGGCCCTGGGGAGTTGACCTCTACTTCTTCGCGCCGACCGGCTTCCCGTCGGGCGAGACGGCGTACCAGGTGCCGCCGACGCCCTGACCGTTGGTGTCACCCGGCTCCTTGTCCTGGGCGAAGGTGTAGATGGGCCAGCAGTCGATGGTCTGCTGCTTGACCCCGTCGGGCCGGGTGAAGCTCATCAGGCCCTTCTTCTCGACGCCCTTGGTGTCGTTCGCCTCCACGGGCGCGACCGCGGGCCACTTCTCGAGGCAGGCTCCGGTGCACTTCGAGATCGGGTCCGGCCAGGCGATGTCCTTGATGAAGCGGTAGACCGTCATGCCGTTCTTGTCGACGACGATCTCGCCCAGGTTGGGGTCCTGGCGGGTGGACAGCCCCGGCAGCTCGCTCAGCGAGGCCTTCTTGCCGGTCGGGGCGAGCGCGTACCACTTGCCGCCCACACCCTGGCCGTTGACGTCCCCGGCGTTGACGTCCTTGGCGTAGCGGTACGCCGGCCAGCCCGCGATCGTCAGCTGCTTGCTGCCGTCGGGGCGGGTCACCTCGCCGAGCAGGGACTTGTCGATGCCCTCACCGGCCGAGGCGTCGTCGGCGGGCACCGGCGGCCAGGTGGTCGCGCAGTCGCCGTCGCAGTTGGACTTCGGCGGCTCGGCGGTGTCCGTGTCGAAGCGGTACAGGGTCAGCCCGCCGGCGTCCGTCAGTACCTTGCCGAGCTCGGGATTGGTGACGACGGCCAGCTTGCCCGCGCCGGCGACCTGGCCGCCGCCCGCGGAGGCCGAGGGGCTCGCGGTGGCGTTGCCGAGGCCGGAGCCGATGCCGGCGCCCGCGCTTCCGTAGTCGCCGGCCGCGGCCGTCGCACCCACGTTCTGGCTGCTCGCGGACGGGGCCGCTTCCTGGCCGCACCCCGTCGTCAGCGCCAGGACCGCCGCAGCGCTTGCCACGAGTGAGGCGCTCCGCCAGGAGGTCTTCATCGTCAACTCCCCAATATCGTACGGGTGTTGCGACGCCCTACTGCGTCGCCGCACGTCCATGGGTACGGACGGAAGTGGCTGTTGTGTTCAACGCGGGCACATTTTTCTTTTCAGAACCTGTGTAGCGGGCCGATCACTCGTTCGGGGTATTCCCCCGGTACCCCGACACGTGAGAACGCGTTCTGGGTTCATGATCTGCGTCGTGCAGCGACCCGAACCGACTCAATATGCACCGGCCATACGGGTGTTGTTGCTTCTGACCCTGACGTGGCTGGCCGTCGGCGGACCGGCGGACACGGCCTCGGCCGACGCCTGCGCCTCCGCCTCCACCGGGCCGGACGGCATCACGGCGGTGGCGGTGGCCGGAAGCCTCACCTGGCCGACGCCCCCGACCTGCCCGAAACCCACACCGAGCCCAAAACCCACCCCCACCCCGACACCGACCTGCGAGCCGGAACCGTCACCGAAGCCCCCTCCGCCGCCGAAGCCGAAGCCCACCCCGACCCCGACCCCACCCCCGACGCCCACCCCCACCCCCACACCCACACCCACCCCGACACCGCCACGCCCCGCGCCACGACCGGCGATGCCCGAGCCCCCACCGGCCCCCGCGCCCAGGCCCACGCCCGTCCCGACGCCGACACCGACCCCCACGCCCACCCCCAGCCCCACGCCCCCGGCCGAGCCGGCCCCGGCCCCCACCGCGGCTCCCGTGCACTACCCGGCGTACGAGGCACCGGCGCCCCGGCGTCCGAGCCGCGGCAGTACCTCGCCGCTCACCTTCGTCCTGCTCATCACGGTGCCCGCAGTGGTGGCCGTCGCCGCGCTGCGTCCGCGCTGATCACTGGAGGCACCTCTTGCCTGAATGGCTTGTTCTCACCCTCGCGATGCTGGCCGCCTGTGCCGTGGTGGTCGCCATCTCGGTCTTCCGTCACAAGGCGGCGGACGATGACGAGGACCCCAGCGAGACCCCGGACGTCATCGAGTACATGACGATGTGGATCGGCGTGGTGTACGCCATCGTCCTGGGCCTCGCCATCGCGGGCGTCTGGGAGGGCCGCAGCGCCGCCCAGGAGCACGTCCAGACGGAGGCGGTGGCCCTGCACGAGATCTCGGAGCGGGTCCGGGTCTACCCGGCCGACGTCCGTGACCGTATTCGGGGCGATGTCAACGCCTATGTCGGACACGTGGTGAACACCGAGTGGAAGAGCATGGCCGACGACGGCCGGGCCACCCAGCGGGGCACCGACCTGCTCGACCGGATCCGCCAGGACGTCACCGACTACGAACCGGCGACCGACTTCCAGGCGCAGGCCTACCAGCCCCTGGTCGACCAGGTCGCCGCGGCCGACCAGGCCCGCATCGCCCGTATCAACTCGATGGGGGCGACCATGCCGGGCGTGGTCTGGTTCGGGCTGATCGGCGGGGCCGTCGTCACGATCGGCATGGTGCTGGCCCTCCAGATCCGGCGGACGCCGCGTGAGCTGATCCTCGCCGGGATCTTCTCCGCGCTGATCGCCTTCCTGCTCTTCCTGATCTGGGACTTCGACGCGCCCTACAGCCGGGGCATCACCGCGTCGGCGGAGCCGTTCGTGAACCTCTTCCCCGACGCCAGGCCCTGACCCGCCCGCACCCCACGGGCCGGTCGGGGGACGCCGCCACGCCGTCGGCGTCCCCCGACCGGCCCACATCCATGCCCCATTCGCCCCACAGCGTTCGCGCGCATGTGCGCACCTTCCTAGCGTTTTGATCATCGAGGTGCATTTCTGGCGCCGGCGGAAAAGGTCCGCGGCCGCTCCTCGGGGACCCGGAGGATTCACCATGCGCGCGATACGCGTAGCCTCGGCCGCACTGCTGGGCGTCAGCGCCCTCGCCCTCGCCGCGCCGGCAGCGGTCGCCAAGGGCGACCACAACATCACGCCGTTCGGTTTCAGCGTCCTGCCCTCGACCATCGCGGCGGGCGGCCAGGTCACCCTGCAACTGGACCGGGACAACGGCGGCTGTACCGGGTCCGCGACGGTCAGCTCGGGGGTGTTCGACACGATCAGCATCCCGGGCAACCGGTCCTCGGCGACCGCCGTCGTCGACTGGGACGCGAAACCGGGCGCGGCCTACAAGGTGACGTTCTCCTGTGACGGGGTGAGCGGTTCGACCAACCTGACCATCGCTTCCGGCCGCACCCACCCCACGCCCCAGCCGTACCCGTACAACCGGGGTGTGCACGCCGGTGAGGGCGGTACCGTCGCCGGGTTCGACCTCAAGGAGATCGGGCTCGGGGCCGCGCTCATCGTGGGCTCGGTCGGCGCGGCGTACCACTTCTCGCGCCGCCGCACCGGTGAGGACGGCGGCTGACCGCTCCCGCACAGGCCTTCGCCCCGGAACCCTTCCCAGGGTCCGGGGCGAAGGCCTGTGCGTGTCTTTCGAGGGGGTGTCTTTCCGAAGGGGGTGTCTCTTCGAAGGGGCGAGGTCAGAACTGCTTCTCGGAACGGCGGCGCATCCAGAACAGCCCGCCGCCGATGACGGCCGCGGCGACCAGCCCGCCGCCGATGGCCATGTCGGTCGGGGTGGCACCGGAGGAGCTGCTGCCGCCGAGACCGCCGCGGACACCGCCGATGACAGTGAAGGCGTCGTTCCTGGTGAGCGGGTTGCGGCCACCGGTGCAGTTGACCGTGATGGAGTACAGGCCCGGGCGGGCGGTCGAGCTGACGGTGGCCGTGCCCCTGGCCGGGTTGCCAGGGGTCAGGATCACCGAACCGGTGAACGCCGGCGAGGTGGCGGTGCCGCCGCCGGAGCAGTTGTCGACGGTGATGGTCAGCTGACCACCGCGGGCGATGACGCTGGGCAGGGCGACGATGTTGCTCGGGCTGACGGAGCCGCCCGGACCGCCCGGCATCCCGTCGCGCGCTACGGCGGCGGGGGCGGCGAGTCCGAGGGCGGCGACCGCGGCGGCAGAGGCCGCCAGGGCACGGGTAGTACGCATGTGATCCTCCGCGGAAGGCGCCCCGGGAACGGTCCCCGGTCGATCGGCGAGAAAACGCCTCCCAGAAAGACCCTCAGATGCCCTGCGCGCGGGCGCATTTCGACAATGGTCCGTCCTGGTGAGAGGACACGCCGAGCGAAAAGCACACAATCGGATATTGCCGCAGGTCACGGACCGTCAGAAATTTCCTTTCAAGGGCAACTCGGATGGCGCACCCCCGGACGGGGGCACCACCCGTTCGCCTTTGTCGCGTCGCCGGTTCCGTCCGCGGTCCTTAGCGTTCTCGTATGCGCGAGTGACGGGGCGACGGCCGCGTCGAGAGGGGAAGTCGAATGTCTGCGTCCGAGCTGGCCGAGCTGGCCGAGGAGGAGGAGCGGCGGAAAAAGCGTGCTCCTTGGGGCGTGATAGCGCTTGTTCTGCTGACCGGCCTCGCTCTCATTCGAAATGGTTCGGGAGAGTTCGACGTGGGTCCGCCGCAGCCGGCGACCGCCGCTGCGGCGGACAGCCGTGTTCCCGGCACCTTCGCCGGATCGGTGGCGCCGCTGCCGTACTCCCTGCCGGACCGGGTGCGGATCCCCGCGATCCAGGTGGACGCACCGGTCATGCCCGTCGGCCTGGACGCCGACGGCTGGGTGGCCGCGCCGCCGCCGGAGGACGCGAACCTGGCCGGTTGGTTCACCGGCGCCGTCTCTCCCGGCGAGAAGGGCACGGCCGTCGTGGTGGGCCATGTCGACAACAAGATGGGTCCGGCCGTGTTCTACGGACTCGGGGCCCTGAAGAAGGGCAATCGCGTCGAGGTGCGGCGCGGGGACGGGAAGACGGCCGTTTTCGAGATCTACGGCATCGAGGTCTTCGAGAAGGACAACTTCCCCGGCGACCGCGTCTACGGTTCCAAGGGCACCGCCGAACTGCGGGTCATCACCTGTGGCGGCGGTTTCTCCAAGCAGAGCGGTTACGCGGGGAACGTGGTCGCCTTCGCCCGCCTGGTCGAGGTCCGCTGAGCGTTCCCCGACCGGGCGGGTGGGCCCTGTCTACACGTAGCGCCGTCGAGGGACGGTGATGTGGTAGCCGGAGTCCAGCAGCTGCGGGAGATAGTCGCGCAGCGCCCGGACACTCTGGGAGCGGTCGCCCCCGGCGTCGTGCGAGAGCACCACGACGCCGGGGGCGGCGCCGTTCTCGACCCGGCCGACGATGGTGCGGGCGGCGGGGGCGGTCCAGTCGAGGGTGTCGACGGTCCAGGCGAGGGGCTCCATGCCGAGTTCGGCGCCGAGCTGGAAGGCGGCGCGGTTCCAGGCCCCGTAGGGCGCGCGGAACCACTGCGGGCGTTCGCCGTACGCCTCCTCGATGACGTCGCAGGTGCGTTCCATCTCGGAGCGGATCCGGCCGCGGGTCAGGCGGGTGAGCAGGGGGTGGGACCAGGTGTGGTTGCCGACGACGTGGCCCTCGTCGGCCATGCGTTCCAGCAGCTCCTTGTTGTCGACCGCCATCTCCCCGCACACGAAGAACATCGCGCGGACGTCGTAGTGCGCCAGGATGTCCAGGATGTGCGGGGTGTAGCGGGGGTCGGGTCCGTCGTCGAAGGTCAGCACCATGGTGCGGCCGCGTCCGGAGACCTTCAGCAGCGGCTCGCGGCGTACCAGGGTGCGGCGGGGGGCGGTGCGCGGCGGTCCGTAGCCGGTCAGGGGCTGGAGCCGGTACGCGGAGGGCTGGAGCGGGCGGCGCGCCTGGGGGCCGGGGGCGGGGAGCGCGGGCCGCGCCGGGGTGTCGCCGGTGCCCGCGGCGAACAGTGCGGCCGTGCCGGCCGCCCCGACAGCGGCGGCGCCGGCGAGCAGGGCCCGGCGTCGCGAGAGCAGCCGGGTGAGCAACTGATCCTTCGTCATGACTCATCAGTCGCCCGAACCATGGCCGACGCACCAGGACATGACCGGTGCGGCGGCAGGAAAACACCCGCCCGGCCCAGGGCTCGCCGTCAGCGGCGGCGCACCAGGGGGAACGGCAGCGTCTCTCTGATGGTGCGTCCGGTGAGGAACATGACGAGCCGGTCGACGCCGATGCCGAGGCCTCCGGTGGGCGGCATCGCGTACTCCAGGGCGTCGAGGAAGTCCTCGTCGAGCTCCATCGCCTCGGGGTCTCCCCCGGCGGCGAGCAGCGACTGGGCGGTGAGGCGACGGCGTTGCTCGACGGGGTCGGTCAGCTCGGAGTAGGCCGTGCCGAGTTCGGTGCCGAAGGCGACGAGGTCCCAGCGCTCGGCGAGCCGCGGGTCGGTGCGGTGCTGCCGGGTGAGCGGGGAGACGTCGGTGGGGAAGTCCTTGTAGAAGGTGGGCAGCTGGGTCCGCTCCTCGACCAGCCGCTCGTACATCTCCAGGACGACGTCGCCGCGGGTGTCGTCGGCGGTGTACGGCACGCCCGCGCGGTCGCAGTGCCGGTGCAGCCGCAGCAGTTCCGTGTCGGCGTCGATCTCCTCGCCCAGGGCCTCGGAGATCGCGGCGTGGACCGTCTTGACGGGCCACTGGCCGGAGATGTCGTACTCGGTGCCGTCCTTGCGGGCGACCGGCGTGCCGAAGGCGGCGGTGGCGGCGCCCTGGATCAGTTCGCGGGTCAGGTCGAGCATCACGTCGTAGTCGGCGAAGGCCTGGTAGGCCTCCAGCATCGTGAACTCGGGGTTGTGCTTGTAGGAGACGCCCTCGTTGCGGAAGGTGCGGCCCATCTCGAAGACCTTCTCCAGGCCGCCGACGCACAGCCGTTTCAGGTACAGCTCGGGGGCGATGCGCAGGTACAGGTCGAGGTCGTAGGCGTTGATGTGGGTGGTGAAGGGGCGGGCGTTGGCGCCGCCGTGGATCTGCTGGAGCATCGGGGTCTCGACCTCGAGGTAGCCGCGCTCCAGCAGGCCCTGGCGCAGGGCCTGTACGGCGGTGGAGCGGGCGCGGACCACGTCGCGGGCCTCGGGGCTCGCGACCAGGTCGAGGTAGCGCATGCGGACCTTGGCCTCGGGGTCGCTCAGGCCGCGGCGTTTGTCGGGGAGCGGGCGCAGGCACTTGCCGGTGAGCTGCCAGGTGGTGACGAAGACGGTGGGTTCGCCCTTGTCGCTGGTGCCCGCCGTGCCCGTCGCGGTGATGTGGTCGCCGATGTCGCTGTCGGCGGTGAAGCGGGGCAGTTCCGTGCCCGACAGAGCGCGGGTGAGGGCGAGCTGGTGGTCGCCGGACCAGTCACGCAGGGTGACGAAGACGATGCCGCCGAAGTCCCGCACGCGCATGACCCGGCCGGCGACGGTGACCTCGTCGCCGTCGCGGACGTCCGCGAGGGCGTGGGTGCGCCGCGGGATGCCGACCGGGTAGGGGTCGATGCCCTCGGCGCGCAGTCGGTCCAGCGTCCGGTGCCGGATGCGGGCCTGCTCGGGCAGGCCCGCATCCGGGCCGGCGGACCCGGCCTCGTCCCCTCCGGCGAGGCCGAGCGCCGACAGCGGCGGCAGGCCTTCGGTGGTGGCCGGCCGCGGTCCCGCTTTCGGGTGCCCTTTTCCCCAGAGTTTGCGCAGGGAGGGTACGGAGACGAAGCCCTCGGCGATCCCGGAGGCGAGGCCGATGCGGGCGAGGGCGCCGGTCTCGCCGTAGCAGATGAAGCGTGGGTACCACGCGGGGCGGTACTTGGCGTTGGAGCGGTACAGGGCCTCCAGTTGCCACCATCTGGAGAAGAACAGCAGCAGGCGGCGCCAGAGGCGCAGCACGGGTCCGGCGCCGATGCGGGCGCCCTCCTCGAAGACCGAGCGGAAGACGGCGAAGTTGAGGGAGATCCGGCGTACGCCCAGTTTGGGGGCCACCGCGCACAGTTCGGCGACCATGAACTCCATGACGCCGTTGGGTGCGCCGCGGTCACGGCGCATCAGGTCCAGGGAGACGCCGTCGGTGCCCCAGGGCACGAAGGACAGCAGGGCGAGGAGGCTGCCGTCCTCGTCGAGGGCCTCCACCAGGAGGCAGTCGCCGTCGGCCGGGTCGCCGAGGCGGTCCAGGGCCATGGAGAAGCCGCGTTCGGTCTCGGTGTCCCGCCAGGCGTCGGCCTTGTCGACGATGGCTTCCATCTCCGCGTCGGTGAGGGCGCTGTGGCGGCGGACGCGGCAGTGGGCGCCGGTGCGGCGGACCCGGTTCACGGCCTGGCGGGTGACGCGCATGTCGCGTCCGCCGAGGTCGAAGTCGGTGACGTGCAGGATCGCCTCGTCGCCGAGTTGGAGGGCGCCGAGTCCGGCGCGGGCGTAGGCCGTGGCGCCGTCCTCGGAGGCGCCCATCGCGGCAGGGGCCCAGGCGTGCCGGCGGGCCGCGTCGAGCCAGGCGTCGATGGCGTGCGGCCAGGCCTCGCGGTCGCCGACGGGGTCGCCGCTGGCGAGGCAGACGCCGGCCTCGACGCGGTAGGTGACGGCGGCCTTGCCGCTGGGCGAGAAGACGACGGCTTTGTCGCGCCGGGTGGCGAAGTAGCCGAGGGAGTCGTGCTCGCCGTAGGCCTTCAGCAGGGCCCTGATCCGGGCCTCCTCGTCGCCGTGCAGGGCGGCTTCCATGCGCTGGGAGCGGAAGAGGGTGGCGGCGGCGTTGAGGAGGGCGAGCGCGCCGAACAGGCCGAGGAGGAAGAACAGGGGGTGCGGTGGTTCGCCGTCGAAGGAGCGGGCGGGGACCAGGCCGCCGCAGACCCGGTTGGCGGCCCACAGCAGCCGCTGACCGCGTGGCAGGGTGCCGGGAAAGAGCTCCAGCAGGCCCCAGCCGACGAGGATGCCGAGGGCGAGCCCGGCCAGCAGGACGAGGACGGCCCGGCGGACGGCGGCGCGGCGGGAGGCGCCGTAGAACTCGCGGCGGGCGACGACGAGCAGGGCCAGCGCGAGAGCGCACACCACGAGGGAGGGGAGGGAGTCGGCGTAGAGGCCGACCGCCACGCCCAGGGCGTCGACGAGGACGAGCAGGCCCAGGTAGACCACGACCAGCCACCAGGCGACCTTCTTGCGGGCGGCGGTGGCGCCGGCGAGGAGGAAGAGGAAGACGGCGTAGGCGAGGTTGGCGCTGACCGGGACGATGAGCAGGTCGAGGAGGCGGACGACGGGCCGGAGCAGCCGGCGCAGCGGGGGGATCAGCGCGAGCAGCAGGCACAGCAGTCCGAGGGCCCCGAAGAAGGCCGCGAAGCCTTCCGGCACCCTGCCGAGGAGGCCGCTGCCGGGCCGCTTGTGTCGGCCCTCGGTGTCCTTGGCCGGTCCGGCCTCGACGGTGGCACTCATGTTCCGACTGTAGGAACAGCCGGGCCGCGCCGCCCGTCGGGAGGGCCCGGCCACGGGTGGGACCTGGGGTTTCCGATAGCCTCCCTGCCGTGACGGAACAGCACTCGCACCGGTTCGAGCGGGGCACGGACGGGCCGAAGGTCATCGTGGTCGGGGTGGACGGCTCCGACTCCTCCCTCCGAGCGGCGGCGTACGCCGGTGGCCTGGCCCGCCGCCAGCACGCGCTGCTCGCGGTCGTGTACGTGCAGCCGGTGATGGCGGCGGGAGCGGCCCTCGGGGCGCCGGTCGCGGAGACGACCGACGAGATCGCCGAGGACCTGGTCGCGCAGATCCGGGAGGCGACCGAGCGCACGAAGGGGATATTCGACGTGCGCTGGGAGTTCCACACGTTCCGTGGTGACCCGTACAGCGGTCTGGTGAAGGCCGCGGACGAACTCACGGCGGACGCCGTGGTGGTGGGCGCCTCCGAGCAGGCCGGGCATCGGATCGTCGGCTCGGTCGCGGTGCGACTGGTGAAGGCCGGACGGTGGCCGGTGACCGTGGTCCCGTAGGACCGTTCAGAGGGTGCGGAGGAAGTCGAGCAGGATCTCGTTGAACTGCTCGGGCTTCTCCATGTTCGGGTAGTGCGAGGTGTCCTCGATGAGTACCGAGCGCCCGTCGGGGACGGTACGGGCGAACCTCTCCGCGTCGGCCAGCAGGTCGGGTGAGTCGAGAGCACCGTTGACCATGAGCACCGGGACGTCGATCTTCGGTACCCGGGGCCAGGTGTCGGTCAGGGGGACGTGCCAGTTGTGCTCGCCCGGGGTGTGTTTGGCGATGGTGTGCAGGGCCATCTCCTGGACCCGTTCCAGGATGGTGGGGTCGACGTCGTCGACCGTGCGGTTGACGCCGGCCACCGCCTCCAGGAACACCTTCAGCCAGCCCTCGATGTCACCGGCGTTCAGGGTGCGGGCGGACTCGGCCACGAACTGAAGGGTGCGCGGATCCGAGTACTGGAACTCGCTGACCGTGGCACCGCCGAGGACGACCCCTCGGACGAGCTCCGGGTACTCGATCACCGTGTCGCTCGCGACGGCCGCGCCCATCGACACACCGACCAGCACCGCGGGGCCGGCGTCGAGGTGTCGCAGCAGGCCCGCGAGGTCGTCGGCCCAGCGGAAGGGCTCGCTCGCGTTGGCGGACCAGCCGTGGCCGCGGATGTCGGCCGCGACCACCCGGTACCCGGCCGCGGCGACGGCCGGTATCTGTGCCTCGAAGAGGCGGTGGTCGGTGTAACCGGAGTGGAGCAGGACCACGAGGTCGCCCGTACCGATGTCGCGGTAGGCGAGGTCGCCGTCGCTGGACGTGAAATAACTCAGTTCCGAAGCAGCTGTCATGACAACCAAGGTGTCATCTTCTGGATACTTTGACAACCTGGTTGTCATGATGGGCCGGTGCATGATGTCCTGGTGAACGACATCGACGCGCCCCTGCCCCCCGACGAACTCGGCCATCGGGTCAGCGAGGTGTTCGACCTGATCGGCGCGCTCTACCGGCGCGGCCTGCGCAAGCTGGAGCAGGGCGAGGAGATCGAGGGGGTCTCCGTCGGCGTGCGCTCCGTGCTGGTCCTGCTGCACCGGTACGGGCCCATGACGGTTCCCCAGATGGCCCGGCTCATGACGCTGACCCGGCAGTTCGTGCAGCGCATGACCAACGACGCGCTGGCCCGGGGCTGGGCCGAGACCGCGCCCAACCCCGCGCACCAGCGGTCCTCGCTGATCCGGCTCACCGGGGACGGCGAGGCCGTCGTCACCGCGGTCCTCGACCGCGAGCACGCCCTGAACCGGCAGGTCGGCGGCGAGCTGACCGAGGCCGAACTGCGGGCGTGCACCCGGGTGCTGAAGGAGATGCTGCGCACCTTCGACCACGCCGACGCGGAGTGACCCAGGGCCTGTTGTGAGAGAGAAGACTAGCGCCCCATCGTCAGCCCGTCCTTCGCCGCGCCCCTGCTGAGCACGACCTCCCGGATGCGGTCGCGCACGCCGGTCAGCTCGGCACCCGCCGCGATCGCCTCGTTGAGGTTCAGCGCCCGGCCGGCGTCGACGTCGAACAGTTGCGGGACGAACTCGGCCTTCCTCACCTCCCAGCGGCCGCCCGGCTTCACCGGCGCGGCGAAGGTGAAGCGGCCGATCGTGGACTGGTTGCCGCGTGGGTCCTGGGCGCCCTCGTGGTTGAACATCTCGCCCGCGATCTGGTCGCCCATGCCGTAGATCACCCAGGTCCCGTTGACCTTCTCGTACGCCTGCGGGACGTGGGCGTGGGTGCCGAGGATCAGGTCGATGTCGGGGCGCCCGGCGGTGCGGGACGCGGTGAGCGAGCGGGCCAGGGTCAGCTGCCGGTCGTCGGGGGCGTCCTGCCATTCCGTGCCCCAGTGCACGGAGACGACGACCACGTCGGCACCGGCCCGCCGGGCGGCACGGGCGTCGGCGAGGATCTTGTTCTCCTCGACGAGACCGACGGCCCAGGGCTGCCCCGGCGGCAGCGGGTAGCCGTTGGTGTCGTAGGTGTACGCGAGGTGGGCGACGTTCGCGGTGCCCGCGCGCAGGATGGTGACCGTGCCCGCCTCGGCCTCGGTGCGCGCGGAACCGGCGTGTCTGACCCCTTCGCGGTCGAGTGCGTCGAGGGTGCGGCGGATGCCGTCGGCGCCGTCGTCGAGGCTGTGGTTGGAGGCGGTGGAGCAGCCGTCGTAGCCGGTCGCGGCGAGGCCCTTGGCGACCTCGGGCGGGGACTTGAACGCGGGGTATCCGGTGTAGTCGCCGTCGGCGCCGTAGACGGTCTCCATGTGACACAGCGCCAGATCGGCGCGGGAGACGACCGGTTCGACGCCGGCGAGCATCGGGCGGAAGTCGTAGCCGGTACCGCCCGCGTCGAAGCGGGCGCGGTCGATGATGGAGCTGTGCGGGAGGACGTCGCCGGAGGCGACGAGGGTGAAGCCGCGCGGCCCATCGGCGGACGGGGCCGGGCGGCCGGGGTGTTCGGGTGGGTCCTGGTGCCGGGCCTGGCAGGCGGCGCCCGCGGCCAGGAGGGCCGTGAGGGCCAGGGCCACCTGTCGTCTGCGTGCAATCATCGGCTCACCCCTCTGTAATCATATTTCCTTACAAATAGGTACGAAGATGAGCACAGCCGCAAACTGCCCGGGCCTGTTCATTCGCCCGATGGGCGAGGCGGAGGGAACCGTTCGTCGTACCGTTCGTCGACGCGATCGACCGTCCGCCGCAGATCCGGGTAGATGGCCTGTCCCTCACGGTCACGCTGCGATGCCATACGGCCATGACGGCCGGAATCACACTCACGAACGCGACGACCGCCGAGCACGAGCTCGCCGCACTGCAGCGGGAGCACGGCCGGCCCCTCTTCGCCCTGCTCCTCCGGCTGTGCGACGGGGACCGGCAGCGCGCCGAGGACCTGGTGCAGGAGACCCTCGTACGGGCCTGGCAGCACCCCGAGGCGCTGCGCGCCGACGACTTCGAGTCCGTCCGGCCGTGGCTGCTGACCGTGGGACGGCGGCTCGCGATCGACGCGCGGCGGGCCCGGCAGGCGCGTCCGCCCGAGGTCGGGGACGCGGTCCTGGAGAACGCGCGGGTGTGCGCGGACCACGCCGAGCGGGCGGCGGCGGGCATCGACGTACGCGAGGCTGTGAAGACACTCACTCGGGAGCACCGTGACGTCCTGGTGCTCGTGTACTTCCAGGGGGCGAGTGTGGCGGAGGCCGCGGAAGCCCTCGGGATTCCGCCCGGTACCGTGAAGTCCCGCGCGTACTACGCGCTGCGCGCCCTGCGCCGGGTCCTCCCGGGATACGCGGCCGACCTGCGGTGAAACTCATGGTGCGGCAAAGGCTCCGTAAAGTGCCTTGCTGACGACCATGGTTGAGTAATCGGCTGTCTTCATCCGTGTTCCCGGACGGGGTCCGACGCGGCAGGTGGGAATCCCGCGCCAGGCCCCCGAGGCCCGGTAACGGGCGACGCGCACGCACCGGAGGAAGGCAGGAAGGGATGCTGCACAGAGGTCAAGAGAGCACGGACGGCGGCGGCGAACTCACCGTTCCCATGGCCTGGTTGTACGCCGAGTACATCGCCGACGAGCTGCTGCGGACCGGCGATCTGATGCCGCCGACGTCCTTCGAGTTCCGTGCCGGGCGCGACGCGCTGGCGCTGACCATCTTCCTGGCCGACACCGACGGCGAGCTCTCCGGCATCCGGGTCGTCACCCAGCTGGAGACCTGGCTGTCCCTGACCGCGTACGACCAGCCCTGGCAGGACTGGGTGCGCGAACGCATGGCGGTGCTCGCGGCCGAGGTGATGGATTCCGAGTCCCCCTCCCCCGACCTGGACCTCGCCGAGCTGGCCTGGCAGTGGCTGGAGGAGACCGAGCTGCTGGCCCCCGACCTCAACGCGGTACCGGGCGGCGGACCGGGCGTCGGAGAGGACGAGGGCCCCCAGGTGTGGACGAAGGCCTGGCAGCTCGGACTGCCGCTGGGGCACCTCGCGATTCACCTGTTCTAGCCACGAACGCACGGTCCCGGACTTTTTTCGGACGGGACCAATCCTCGCTCCGGCCCGCTCCGAATCCCTTGGTTGCGATTCTGTGCGGTGCTTGAGTGATTCGGCGGTCCGGTGCGTACGGGTGGGAGCAAGGAGTGACCCCACCCCCACCCAACGGCACGAGGATTCCGCATGAGGTCCCAGGAGAGGCATCGCGACGTCGCCGCGTACGCGCTCGGCGTGCTGGACGAGGCGGATGCCTTCCGCTTCGAGGATCACCTCATGGAGTGCCCTCGGTGCGCGGCTTCCGTCACCGAATTCGGCCCCATCACCCGGCAGTTGATGCTGTACCGGCGCTCCACCCCGCAGTTCGTCAGCCCGCTGGCCCAGCCCGGCCCCCGGATGCTGGACCGGCTGCTCTCCGAGGTCGGGACGCGCCACCGGACCGGCCGCAGGCGGTTCCTGTGCGCCGTGGCGGCGACCGTGGCCTTCGCGGTGGCGGGGCCCGGCGTCGTGGTCGCCGCCGGCCGGGGCGGTGACGGCGCCTCGCGGATGGAGGCGACCGACGCGCGCTCCGGCGTATGGGCCCAGGTCACCGCGGCGGACGAGACCTCGGGCACCCAGGTGGAGCTGAAGGTGAAGGACGGGGCGGGCCCCCGCACCTGTCGGCTGGTGGTCGTCGGTCACGACGGCTCCGAGGAGACCGTCACCACCTGGGGCGTCCCGCGCCACGACGCCCGTGAGCTCGTCATGAACGGCGCCTCGTCCTACCGCTCCGACCAGATCGCCCGGTACGAGGTCCGCACCATGGACGGCGAGCGACTGGTGACCCTGAAGTCCGCCTGAGCCCGAACGCGCGAGACGGTTCCCACGTCTCAGGAACGACATCCGTTCGGTCCTGGGGGAACACATGCGTACACGCGCCGCCCGCACCATCGGCCTGCTGGTCCCACTCGCCCTGCTGCTCGCGGGCTGCGGCGACGAACACGGCTCACGCGCGCAGACGCGCGGCTCCGAGTCCCGCGCCCGGAAGGTCGCCGAGGCCTGGGACGGCTCCCGGGCGGCCGAGGTGTGGCGCGCCGGGTACTACCCGATGGCCGACGTCGTCCAGCTGCCCGACAACGCCTTCCGCAACGACGCCGACAAGCAGGCGTATCTCACCCGGAACATCGTCCTCGACGCCGAACTGCCCACCGACGCCCCCGGGAAGGGCACGGTGCAGTGGCGCGGCGGCGGTTCCCTCACCCTGCCGCTCATGGACGCGAGGAAGGCCTACGACAGCGTCGCCCTCGGCGGCGGCCACGACGGGCCGCGTCTGACCGTGACCAAGGCCGAGCTGGGCAGGGCCACCCTGGTCACGAGCCGGGGACCGGCCACCGTCCCCGCCTGGCTGTTCACACTGAAGGGCTACGACACCCCGCTCAAGCGGGTCGCCCTGGAACCCTCCGCGCTTCCCGAGCCGCCGATCGGACCCGCGAGGGAGAGCCCCACGGACTGGCTGATGCCGCTCGAACAGCTCGTCGGAACCGACGCGGACGGCCGGTCCGTCACCGTCCTCGCCGGGCACGGCGCCTGCGACGACGGGCCCGTGGTGCGGGTCCTGGAGACCGCGGGCAGCGTGGTGCTCTCCGCGTCGGTCACCGGGACGGACGACGGCCCCTGCACCAGCGAGCTGCTCATGGAGAAGGTGACGGTGAAGCTGAAGCGCGCGCTCGGCGACCGGGTGCCGCTGGACGCATTCACGGGCGCGCCGCTGCCCTCGCCACGCCGCGCTACTTGAGCAGCCTGGACATCCTGCGGTCCGCCAGCGGTCTGCCGCCCGTCTGGCAGGTCGGGCAGTACTGGAGCGAGGAGTCGCTGAAGGAGACCTCGCGGACCGTGTCGCCGCACACCGGGCAGGGTTCACCGGTGCGGCCGTGGACCCGCAGGCCGCTCTTCTTCTCGGCCTTCAGCCGGCCGGCCGCCAGTCCGCGGGAGCGCTCGACCGCCTCGCTCAGGGTGGTGCGCAGCGCCTCGTACAGCCGTGCCGTCTCCTGCGGGGTGAGCGACGCGGCCAGTTTGAAGGGGGACATCCGCGCCACATGCAGGATCTCGTCGCTGTAGGCGTTGCCCACCCCGGCGATCAGGGACTGGTCGCGCAGGGCCCCCTTGAGCTGCCGGCGCTCCCTGGCCAGCAGCTCCGCGAGGCGGGCCTCGTCGAAGTCGTCCGCGAGCGGGTCGGGGCCGAGCCGGGCCACGCCGGGGACCTGCCGCGGGTCCGCCACGACGTACACCGCGAGGCGCTTCTGCGTGCCCGCCTCGGTCAGGTCGAAGCCGGCGCCCGTCTCCAGGGCCACCCGCAGGGCGAGGGGGCCCTTGCCGGGGCGCGGTGGGCCGTCCGGGAGCCGGTCCTTCCAGTGCAGCCAGCCGGCCCGGGCCAGGTGGGTCACCAGGTGCGGGCCGCCGTCGGTGACGAGGTCGAGGAACTTGCCGTGCCGGTGCACGGCGGTGACCTCGCGGCCCTCCAGGGCGCTCGCGGGCGGGTCGTAGGTCTTCAGGACGCTGATCGCCACGGGCAGCACCCGGACGATCTCGTGGCCGACCAGGTGGTCGGTGAGGAAGTCCTTGAGCGCTTCGACCTCGGGGAGTTCCGGCATACGTCCAGAGTGCCACCGGTGACGGCTGTGCTCAGCTCCGCTGGGGCACCTTGAACTCGCACCACAGGCACTTGCCGCCGCCCCGCGCCTCCACGCCCCACACGTCGGTGAGCAGGTCGACCAGGAGCAGGCCGCGCCCGGAGACCCCGGATTCCCCGGCCTCGCGGCGGCGGGGCAGCGCGCTGGAGGAGTCCTCGACCTCGACGCGGAGCCGGCGGTCGGTGCCGGCCAGGACCCGCAGGGTGACGATGGCGGCGCCCTCGGTGTGCATGAGGGCGTTGGTGATCAGTTCGTCGGCGACCAGCTCGATCTCGTCGGCCCGGTCCTCGGCGCCCCAGGCCCGCACCGCGGCGCGGATCATGTGCCGGGCCTCCGTCAGCGCCTGCGGGTCGCCCGAGGCCACGTGCTGCTGGAGCCGGCCGCCGGACCGCGGGGTGTCCAGGCCCCGGCGGCGCAGCAGGAGCAGGGCCACGTCGTCGTCGCCGCCGCGTTCCTCGGCCACGTCGATGAGGCGGTCGGCGAGGTCGCGGACGTCGGCGGGGCCGGAGGCGATGAGCGCGGTGAGGGTCCGCATGCCGTCGTCGAGGTCTGCGCCGGGCTGCTCGACCAGGCCGTCGGTGCACAGCAGCAGGGTGTTGCCGGGGTCGAGCTCGATCGTGCCGACGGGGTACTCCAGGCGCCCGAACTCCGCCGACAGCCCGAGCGGCAGCCCGCCCTCGACCGTGACCCGGCGGCAGCTCCCGTCGGGCCGGCGCACCAGCGGGTCGATGTGGCCGGCCCGGACCACCTGGACGACCCCGGTGGCGAGGTCGGCCTCGGCGTACAGGCAGGTCGCGAAGCGGTCGGTGTCCAGTTCGTGCAGGAAGACGGAGGCGCGTGCCATGACGGTGGCGGGGGTGTGGCCCTCGGCGGCGTAGGCGCGCAGCACGATCCGCAGTTGGCCCATGACGGCGGCGGCGTGCGTGTCGTGGCCCTGGACGTCGCCGATGACCGCGCCGACCCGGCCGCCGGGCAGCGGGATGAGGTCGTACCAGTCGCCGCCGATGTCCCGGCCCAGGGACGCCGAGCGGTAGCGGACGGCGACGTCGGCGCCGCGCACGCTGGGGATGGTGCGCGGCAGCATGGCCTGCTGGAGGCCGGTGGCGAGGTCCTTCTCCTGCTCGTAGAGCATGGCCCGCTGAAGGCTCTGGGCGATGCTGGAGCCGAGGGCGACCAGGACGTTGCGGTCCTCGGGCGAGAAGCCGCGCCGGTTGCTGTAGAGCAGGCCCATGGCGCCGATGGGCCGGGCCTGGGCGATCAGCGGGAGGTAGGCCGCCGAGGTGATGTCGAGGCCGGTGATGTGCGGCCACAGCAGCGGGTAGCTCTCGGCGAACTCCTCCGGTGACTCGATGAACCGCGGGGTCAGGGTGCGCACGACCTCGCTCATGGGGTACGGCTCGTCGATGCGGGTGACGTCGGTGCCGGGGACGAAGCTGCCCGCGGGGCCCTCCGCGATCAGCCTGATCCGGCCCGCCTCGACCAGGCCCATGACGAGGCTGGTGGCGCCGAGGTGGGTCAGGCCGTGGGTGTCCTTGAGGACGTCGATGACGTCGTCGACGGTCCGGGCGTGGGCGAGGGCGGCCGTGGTGAGCTGGACGACGTTGGTCTGCTCCTGGCGGGCGGCGTCCTGGCCGGCCTGTTCATGGCGGGTCCTGAGGTCGTCGAGTTCCTGGGTGGCGTCCCGGACGATGCCGACGATCCGGCGCGGGCGGCCGGTCTCGTCGCGCCGGATGTAGCCCTGGGTGTGGGTCCAGCGCGGCGAGCCGTCGCGGCAGCGGATGCGGAAGTAGGTGCCGTAGTTCTCACTGCCGTCCTTCATGGCCTGGGAGACCAGGCCGTCCAGGCGGTAGGCCTCGGGGGCCGGGACCCGGACGGCGAGGGTCTCGGGGTGGCCGTCGTATTCGTCGGGGCGCAGGTCGAACACCTCGTGGGCCTGGGCGTCCATGTGGAACAGACCGGTGTCCAGGTCCCAGTCGAAGCTGCCCATGCGGTTGAGCGCCAGGATCGGGTCCGGGTGGGCGGGCCAGTCGTCCGGGAGTGACAGGGCGCTCGCTCCCCGATCAACCATGGGGCCACCTTGCCAGGATTTGTCGGATTCTTCGACTGCTGGGTGCCGACGGAGGGGGTTCAGCTCTCGAGTACGGCGGTGGGGCTGTCGAAGATGCTGCCGGTGGTCCTCGCCTCGTCGGGGGCGTCCGGGATCAGACCGCCGCCGTCGGGCACGTCGGGGGTGTCCGGGACGGTGTCGGGACCGGTGTCGGGACCGGTCTCCGCGGTGTCCGAGGGGGCCTGGACCGTCGGTCTGTCGGAGGGCGTCGCCGTGACTGTGACGGCGGGGCAGACGGGGTCCTCGCGCACGGGGACGCCGGGAGTGGGGACACCGGGGGTGGCCGTGACGGTCGGGGGCGCGCAGTCGGGCGTGACGGGGTCCGGCGTGGGGCTCTCGCCGGTCGCGAAGGGGCTGTCGGTGCCTTCCGGGCTGATGCCGGAGGCGCTCACGTCGGTCGCCGAGGGAGTTGACGGTGCCGGCGTGTCCGGCGTCGGGGGCGGTGTCGACGGCAGCGGGGCCGGCGGCGGTACGACGTGGTCGTGCCGCGTGTCGTGCCCGCAGCGCCGCTCGATCCAGGTGTGGTCGACGACGTCGATGATCGTGAGGTGGGTGATCACCGTGGGCGCCGGAGCGACCACGACGACCTGCCCGTCCCGGTAGCCGGACCAGGGCCGCCCGCTCGTGACCGCGGCGTGCGTCGCCCGCGCGGGCGCCAGCGGGTTGCCGCAGGCGCAGCGGACCCGGGGCACGCCCCGGTTGTCGACGAGGACGGCGGTGCCGGCCTGGAGGACGGACTGGTAGCCGGTGACGTGCCCGTCCCGGTAGCCGTGGTTGGTGACCCGGGTGTCGGCGCGCAGCACGACCGAGGTCAGCGAGCGCAGGTACGTCGGGATCGACCCCGGCGAGATCCCCGCCGCCCGCGCGAAGGACCGGCCCTTGGCCCGGTCCGCGGACAGCTCGCCGATCTGCCGGTCCACGTCGCAGCTGCCGGAGCGGACCGTGCCGCCGTACAGGCCGGGTGTGCCGCCGGAGATCGACCGCACCTCCGAGCGCGCCGGTTGCTGCGTTCGGGTGACGGGCGCGGCGGTGGCCGTCGAGGTCGCCGTGGAGTCGGTGAAGGGGTCGGGCCCCTGGGCGGCGACGGGCTCCAGGAGGACTTCCCCGCCGGATGCCGTGCCCTTGCCGTCGGGGCCGGCGCAGCCGGCGACGATCAGTGCCGCCGAGAGCGCGCAGGCCGTGACGAAGGTCCCGGTGAACGTACGCACCGTGTTCTCCCGCACCGTGTTCTCCCGCCTCGTGCCGAGCAGTTCGTCACCATGGTCTGCTTCACTCACTTGGGTCACGCAACCGGAGGCCCGGTACACGGAGCGTGACGCGGGCTTCGGCGTGACAATGGCAGGGAGGAGCACCTGACCGTGGACTGGTTCACCGCACCCGACTACTGGCTGAGCCGGCTGGTCCTCCAGCGGGCGCTGGCCGGTGTGTACCTGGTCGCGTTCCTGACGGCGGCCCTCCAGTTCCGCGCGCTGCTCGGCACGAGGGGCCTGCTGCCCGTCCCCCGGTACGTCGAGCGGGTTCCCTTCAGGGCGGCGCCGAGCCTGTTCCACCTGCACTACTCGGACCGCTTCTTCGCGGGGTGTGCCTGGACGGGCTGCGCGGTGTCGGCGGCGCTGCTCGCGGGCCTGGACGCACGGCTGCCGCTGTGGGGCGGCATGCTGCTGTGGCTGGTGCCGTGGGCGCTGTACCTGTCGATCGTCAACGTGGGCCAGACCTGGTACGGCTTCGGCTGGGAGTCCCTGCTGCTGGAGGTCGGCTTCCTCGCGGTGTTCCTCGGCAACGACGAGGTGGCGCCGCCGGTCCTGGTGCTGTTCCTGCTGCGCTGGATCCTGTTCCGGGTGGAGTTCGGCGCGGGGCTGATCAAGATGCGCGGCGACGCGTGCTGGCGGAAGCTGACCTGCCTGGACTACCACCACGAGACACAACCGATGCCGGGCCCGCTGAGCTGGTTCTTCCACCGTCTCCCGCGGCCGCTGCACCGGGTCGAGGCGGGCGCGAACCACGTCACCCAACTCGTCGTCCCCGTGCTGCTGTTCACCCCGCAGCCGATCGCCACGGCCGCCGCGTCGCTGATGATCGTCACCCAGCTGTGGCTGGTCCTGTCGGGCAACTTCTCCTGGCTGAACTGGATCACGATCGTGCTCGCCGTCTCGGCGCTGGAGCTCCCGGGTGACCCGCCGCGCCGGGTGCCCGAGACCCCCCTCTGGTACGAGGTCGTGGTCCTGGCCGTCTGCGCTCTGATCGGGTACCTCAGCTACCACCCGGTCGCGAACATGGTCTCCCGCCGCCAGGTCATGAACCGCTCCTTCGACCCGCTCCATCTGGTCAACACCTACGGGGCGTTCGGCAGCGTCAGCCGGTTCCGCTACGAGGTGGTCGTCGAGGGCACGGCCGAGGAGGTGCCGCGCGAGGACTCCGACTGGCGGGAGTACGAGTTCCGGGGCAAGCCGGGTGATCCCCGGCGCTGGCCGCGCCAGTTCGCCCCGTACCACCTGCGCCTGGACTGGCTGATGTGGTTCGCCGCGCTGTCGCCGTCCTACGCCGGTTCGTGGTTCGGCACCTTCGTGGAGCGGCTGCTGGAGGGCGACCGCGCCACGCTGAGGCTGCTGCGCCGCTCACCCTTCCCACCCGACGCTCCGCCCCGGTACGTCCGCGCCCGCCTCTTCCGTTACCAGTACACGACCTGGCGCGAGCTGCGGGAGACGGGCGCGTGCTGGAAGCGGACCTACGTACGGGAGTACCTGCCGCCGACCAGGCTGGCCGGGGTGGCTCACAGGTCGTAGACGCGGGCGGCGGTGGTCTCGAAGATCCGGGGGTCCTCGCCCACCAACCGATGGGCGACGTCCAGCACTTCGGCGTACGTGGCCGTCGCGAGGCACACGGGCCAGTCCGAGCCGAACATGGCCGGGTCGGCGCACACCTCGTCGACGGACCGTCCGAGCACGTGGTGCCTGAGTGCGTGGATGGCGGCCACCTGGACCTCGTTGCCCCGCCCGATGGTGAAGCAGCGACCAACCGGCCGGCTGGACCGACAGCACCCCTCCGCCACCGGCCGGGTTCCCCCTCCCCCCTCTCGACGTGGCGCCGGAGCGCAGGCACAGTTCTCCCTACGTACTCGCCAGTACACCCCGAGGAGCGCTCGTGACCAGCTGGATCGGCCGGACCGCCGCCGAGATCGCCGCCGCCGTGCGAGAGAGGCGGGCCACGCCCCGCGACGTGGTGGCCGAGCATCTCGCCCGGATCGAGCGGCTCGACGGCCGCGTCGGGGCCTTCCGGACGGTACGGACGCGGGCGGCGCTCGCCGAGGCGGACGAGGTGGGCGCGCGCGGCGATCTGGCCGGGCTGCCGCTCGCGGGAGTGCCGATCGCCGTCAAGGACAACCTCGCCGTGCGCGGCGAGTCCAAGCGCGTCGGCTCCGCGGCCACCCCGGACACGCCCGCCGCCGAGGACCATGTCACCGTGGCCCGGCTGCGGGCGGCGGGAGCGGTGGTGGTGGGCCTGACGAACGTGCCCGAGCTGTGTGTCTTCGGTACGACCGAGGGCGTCCACGGCACGGCCCGCAACCCCTGGGACACCACCCGCACGGCGGGCGGCTCCTCGGGAGGCAGCGCGGCCGCGGTCGCCGCCGGGCTGGTGCCGATCGCCCTCGGCAACGACGGCATGGGCTCGCTGCGCATCCCGGCGGCCAACTGCGGCCTCGTCACCATCAAGCCGGGCCACGGCGTGGTCCCGGCCGGTGTCAGCGACGGCGACTGGTTCGGCATGTCCGAGAACGGCCCGCTCGCGACGACGGTCGAGGACGCCCGGCTGATGCTCGGCGTCCTCGCGGACGCGGAGTTCACCGGTCCGGCGCAGGCGGGCATGCGCAAGGTCGCGCTCTCGCTGCGCAGCCCGATCGCCGGGATCGTCGTCACCGGGCCGTACACGACCGCCGCCCGTCAGGCGGCAGAGGTCCTGATGAAGTCGGGCCACCAGGTCCGCCGCGCCGACCCGCCCTACCCGGTGTCGCTGAGCCTCACCTCTCTCGCCCACTGGACGGCGGGCACCTCCCAGGACGCGCGGGGCCTGGACACCCGTCGGCTGGCGCGCCGCACGCGCGTGCACGCGGCGGTGGGCCGCCGGTTCGTGAAGAGCGTGAGCACCGGCAGGAGCCGCGAGGAACTGCGCCGCCGTCTGGAGCCGTTCTTCGAGGAGTACGACATCCTGCTCACCCCGGCCCTGGCCCGCCGCTCCCCCCGGTCGCAGCCGTGGCACGAGCGCGGCTGGCTCCGCAACGTCCTGGCCAACACCAACTACTCGCCCCTGACCCCGCCCTGGAACCTCACCGGCTGGCCCGCCATGTCCGTCCCCTTCGGCTCCCTGCCCTCCGGCGCCCCCGCGGCCGTGCAGCTCGTGGGACGCCCGGGCTCGGAAGCGGCCCTGCTGGAACTCGCCGGGCAACTGGAGAGGCTGCGTCCCTGGCAGCGGACGGCTCCGCTGGACTGAGGGCCGCTCAGCCCCAGCCCGGCGGCAGGAGATCCCAGGAGCTGCGGCCGACCCATCGGCCGAAGGTGACCGGGGGCGCGCCGTGGAGGTGGTCCGGGGAGAACGGCACGATCAGATCGCTGGTGGCCCGGCCGTCCACGGCCGCCCCGCCCGCGCTCACTTCCAGCAGGTACGCGCGGTACGCGGCGGGAGGGAGATCCCCAACTCCCGCTCGGCCTCGGTGACCTCGGCCTCGGTCAGGGGTGGCGGTATCGGCATCTAGAGCGCCTTGTACATGATGTGCAGCCCGACCAGGCCGGCCCGCGGATGCTCGAACGCGGCCGGTACCGTCCCGAGGATCGTGAAGCCGAGGGACGTCCACAGTGTGACGGCGGGGTTGGTCTCCACGACGGCGTTGAAGACCATGCCGCGGTATCCGTCCGCCGTCGCGGCGGCCAGGGTGTGCTCGGCGAGGGCGCGGCCGATGCCGCGGCCCGCGTGGTCGGGGTCGACCATGAAGCCCGCGTTGGCGATGCGGGCGGCGGGGCCGCCGTAGTTGGGGGTGGTGTAGGCGGAGGCGACGAGGGCTCCACTGTCGTCCTCGACGACGTACACCCGCTTGGCCGGGCTCATCCACAGCTCCCGGGCCGCCTCCTCGGAGGTGTCCGGGTCCCAGGCGTACGTCTCGCCCGCGGCGACGATCCGGTGCCAGAAAGGCCAGATCCGCGGCCAGTCCCCGGCGGCGGCTTCTCTGATCAGCATGGGCGTGAGTCTGGCACGCCCATGCCGACGGCGATCAGTAAGGGCTTCAGTCCACGCTGGGCAGGATGTGCGGCTCGGCCAGGTCGTCCTCGTAGCCCGCGAGACGGATCGGGGCGGAGCGCGCCCAGACGTCGAGGCTGCCGAGCTGTCCTGGCCGGCGGCCCGCGCGTTCGGGGCGTTCCTTGGGCCGTTGATCGCGATTCGTCTTCTCCGGTGTCACCGCGCACTCCTTATGTGTCGGGTCACCCTCGGGGCATACCGGTCAGTGTGCGATCGGTCGCCGGACGCCCGCTCGGGTCTGAGTCGAGAACAGCTCGGACGCGGTGGCGCCGGTGGTGGGGCTGAGACAAACCGTGATGACCGGCTTGCCCCGGGACGGACCGTGGGTGTGGGTGGGAGCCCGTACTGCTGTCCGTCCGCTACAGATTAACCAAATGAGCGGAGGCCTGCTCGATGGGGCTGCAAAGAAGGGGTTACTTTCCCAAGTCGCCCGTGTTGACGGTCTCCTGATATGCCCTCCTTTGCCACCTGATGCCCCATGAAAAAGTCACCCGATCGGCCTACAGAGGCGACCGCCCCTTCGAAGGCCCCCGAGCGCGCGGTTCAAGTCCCGTTGGCCGAATCGCAGGGCGGCCGCGCTCTGCCGACGAACGGCGACGGCTCGCCCGGCGGGAGGACAGGACCGATGCCTCCCGGCGCCTGTTGGATCTGCCGCCCTCCTGTAGGCACCGGCACGCAACTCCCGTCCTGGGGCTGTCGACTGACGGTTCGTCATGAGACGGTACGCCGATGACGGCGCCGTACGGACTTCAGGGCAGGGCCGCGATCGTCACCGGCGGTACGCGCGGCATCGGGCGGGCGGTGGCCGAGCAGTTGGCGTCCGAGGGCGCGCTGGTCTGCGTGACCGCGCGGGACAGCGCGGAGGTGGGGCGGGTCGCCGAGGCGCTCGGCGGGCTCGGTGTGGCGGGGGACATGGCGGATCCCGCGCACCCGGACGACGTGGTCCGGCTCGCCCTGCGCGCCTTCGGCCGGCTCGACGTCCTCGTCAACAACGCGGCGACCAACCAGCCCTATGGTCCGCTGATGGACGCCGATCCCGACGCCTGGCGCACCGCGTTCGCCGTCAACGTCGAGGCGCCACTGCGGCTGGTGCGGTGCGCGTGGCGGGGGTGGATGCGCGAGCACGGCGGCTCGGTCGTCAACGTCTGCACGGAGGGCGCGACCCATGTCGGGCCCCACGTGGGCGCGTACGGCACCAGCAAGGCGGCGCTCCTGCACCTCACCCGGCAGCTCGCGGGCGAACTGGCCCCGCGGGTCCGGGTCAACTCCGTCTCCCCCGGCCTCGTCCGCACGGACATGGCCCGTTTCGTGTGGGAGCCGGGCGAGGAGGACCTCGCGGCGGGGCTGCCGCTCGGGCGGATCGGGGAGCCGGCGGACGTGGCGCGGGCCGTCGTATGGCTGGCCTCGGACGCGGCCGAGTGGGTGACCGGGGCGGACCTGCTCGTGGACGGGGGGACCAGAGTGCGGGCCGCGTACTCCTCCGGGACGTACGCGCTGCACGAGCGGCTGCGGTCACGGGCGCCGGGAACCGGCTGAGTGCGTGTGCCCGAGATCAAAGCGGTCGCGCGGTGCCCTCCGACAGGGCGGCAGGCCCGTGGGTGGGCCTGTATGGGATCGAACCACGAAGAACGCGTGACCATCGCACCGGGCACACCGGCGCTCCACCGTCACGGTAGAACGCCGGCACTCCCGTCCGCGAGCGAATAAGGGCCTACCACTTGCCCGGCGCGTAGTCCTTCAGAAAGACGCCGTACACGTCCTCACCCGCCTCGCCGCGCACGACGGGGTCGTAGACGCGGGCCGCGCCGTCGACCAGGTCGAGCGGGGCGTGGAAGCCCTCCTCGGCCAGGCGCAGCTTGTCGTAGTGGGGGCGCTCGTCGGTGATCCAGCCGGTGTCGACCGAGGTCATCAGGATGCCGTCGGCCTGGAACATCTCCTGGGCGCTGGTGCGCGTGACCATGTTCATCGCGGCCTTGGCGGCGTTGGTGTTGGGGTGGCCCGCGCCCTTGTAGCCACGGCCGAAGACGCCTTCCATGGCGGAGACGTTGACCACGTAGGCGCGACCGCTCGCCGCCTTCCTCGCCGCGTCGGCCATCGCCGGGCGGAGCTTGCTGATGAGGATGAACGGCGCCGTGTAGTTGCACAGCTGGGTCTCGAGGAGCTCCACCGGGGAGATCTGCTCGATGGTCTGCACCCAGGTGTTGGTGTCGACGACGTCGGGGACCAGGCCGCCCGCGTCGATGGCGGTGCCGTCGAGGTGCCGGGCGACGCTGGCGTTGCCCGCGACCAGGGCGAGGTCGGCGACCTGCTGGGCGTCGAGGCCGGAGATCCCGACGGGCAGCGCGGCCAGGCCGTCCACGGCGCCGGAGCCGAAGGCGCCGATCACCTGGTGGGCGGGCAGCTCACCGGCGGGCAGCGGGGCGCTCTCGCCCTCGACCAGCGCGGCGTAGGCGGACGGCAGGCGGCGTACGGTCTGCGTGGCGTTGTTGATCAGGATGTCCAGCGGGCCCGCCTCGGCGACCTGGTCGGCGAGGGCCACGGCCTGGGCCGGGTCGCGCAGGTCGATGCCGACGACCTCCAGGCGGTGCAGCCAGTTGGCGGAGTCGTCCATGGCCTTGAAGCGGCGGATGGCGTCCTTGGGGAAGCGCGTGGTGATCGTGGTGTGCGCGCCGTCGCGCAGCAGCCGGAGCGCGATGTACATGCCGATCTTGGCGCGGCCGCCGGTGAGCAGGGCGCGCTTGCCGGAGAGGTCGGCGCGGACGTCGCGCTTGTCCCGGTTCAGGGTGGCGCAGTCCGGACAGAGCTGGTGGTAGAAGTAGTCGACCTCCACGTACCGGGTCTTGCAGGTGTAGCAGGAGCGGGGGCGCTGGAGTATCCCCGCGATCTTCCCCTCCTCGGTGACCGAGGAGGGCAGGATGCCCTCGGTCTCGTCGTCGATGCGCTGGGCGGAGCCGGTCGCCGTGGCCTCGGTGACCGCCCTGTCGTGGGCGGTCTTGGCGGCCCGGCGCTCCTGGCGGCGGCGCTGCTTGACGGTGCGGTAGACGCCGGCGGTGGCCCGGCGCACGGCGATCGCGTCGGGGTGGTCCACCTCCAGCTCTTCGAGCTCGTCGAGCACGCTGAGGCAGACGGCCAGCCGCTCCGGGTCGATGCCGGGCCCGTACTCGATCCCGTCCACGGCTTCGTCCGTGATCGCCGAGCCGTCCTCTGTCACCGTCATCGCGCTGCCGTTCCCTGCTGCCCCGTGCGGCGCGCCGACCGCGTCCGCTTTCGAACCGGGAATTCTACGGAGCGCCGGGCCCGTCCTCCAAAAACCGGGAGGGTCAAGCCTCGCAGGCAGTGATGAGCGTCTCGACCTCCGCGGTGACGGCCCGGGCCAGGACGTCCAGGTCCGGTACCGCCTCGGCGTCCGCGACGAGGCCGTAGTGGACCTGCCCGCGGTAGGTCGAGATCGCGACCGCGAGGGCCTGACCGTGGGCCAGCGGAGCGAAGGGGAAGACCTCCATGACCGGGTTGCCGCCGAGCTTCAGGCCGAGGCTGGGCAGCGGCACGCTGGTGACGAGGATGTCGAACCAGAGCCGGGCGGCCTGGCTGACCAGCGGTCCGCCGAGCCGGTGGCCCAGGGCGGGGACGTGGTCGGCGAGCAGGGCCACGGCACCGGCGCCCCGGTAGGGACCCGCGTCCTTGTTGCGGTCCATGGCGGTGCGGACCGTGCCGAGGCGGGCGAGCGGGTCGGGGTCGTCGACCGGGAGCGGCATCAGGTAGCCGGAGAGGCGGTTGCCCTGCGGGTGCGCGGTGCGCGGGCGGCGTCGGGAGACCGGGATCAGGGCGCGGGGCGCGACGCCCTCACTGCCGTCGCCGCGCTGGTCCAGCCAGCTGCGCAGGGCGCCGGCGACGACCGCGATCAGGACGTCGTTGACGGTGCCGCCCTGGGCCTTGCGCACCCGGTGCACGTCGTCGAGGTCGACGACGACCCCCGCGGTACGGCGGGTGCCGCTCGCCTCGCAGGTCAGCGCGGACGAGGAGCGGGCCGCGAGGGTGGACAGGGCGACGGAGGCGCCGATGTCGAGGGCGCGGCCGACGTCGGATACCGCACCCCGGACGAGGTCCGGCAGCTTGCGCACGTCCGGGAGGAAGCCCTTCGCGGGTGCCTCGGGGCGTGGCGTGCGGGCGGGCAGGTCGATCGGGTCGAGGATCGCGGCCGCGAGGGTCAGCGCCCGCAGGCCGTCGGCCAGGGCGTGGTGGAACTTGAAGAGCACGGCGAAGGAGCCGCCGTCCTCCCCCGGCAGCACATGGGCCTCCCAGGGCGGCCGGCCGCGCTCCAGCGGCCGTTCCATGAGGCGTCCGGCGACGGCCTGGAAGTCGGCGGTGGCCGGGTGCAGCCGGACGTGGTCCAGGGGGTCGAAGTCGGGGGCGGGCTCGCGGGTCGCGCCTCCGAAGGCCAGCGGCTGCCAGACGTCCCGGATCCGCATCCGCAGCCCGGGCACCGCCGCCGCCCGGGCCGCGAGCAGGTCGGCCGCGTGGGCGCCCGCGGCGGGCGAGTGGGCCGAGAAGACCCCGAGGGCGCCCAGGTGCATGGGGTGCTGCGGGGACTCGATGTTCCAGAACGCCAGGTCGAGGGGGGCGAGCAGGTCGGAAGTCAATGGCTTGCCTCGCGTCGACGACGGGTGAGCAAGCAGTCAAGCGCCCACAGGTGATTACGGTCAAGTACGATCAAGCTACGCACAGTTAACAGCAGATTAAGCCCGACCCCGGGCACCCCGCCCGTCACGGGGTGTCCGTCGGCGTGGCTCAGGGCACCTGCTGGCCCTTGCCGAGGGCGATGACCCCGCCCTTGGAGACCGTGTACAGCTCCGCGTCCCGCTCCGGGTTCACCCCGATCGTCGCACCCGGCGGGACCTCGACGTTCTTGTCGAGCACGGCCCCGCGCACCACCGCGCCCCGCCCGATCCGGACGTTGTCGTGCAGGATCGAGCCCTGCACCACCGCCCCCGGGTCCACCCGGACGCCGGGCGACAGCACGGACCGGGTGACCTGCCCCCGGATGAGGCAGCCCGCGCTGATGATGGACTCGCTCGCGATGCCGCCCGCGTTGAAACGGGCCGGGGAGAGCTGGCCCGAGTGGGTGTAGATGGGCCACTGGCGGTTGTAGAGGTTGAACGCGGGACGCTCGGCGATGAGGTCCATATGGGCGTCGTAGTACGCGTCGAGGGTGCCCACGTCCCGCCAGTAGCCGCGGTCGCCCGTGGTCTCGCCGGGGACGTGGTTGGCGCTGAAGTCGTACAGCTGGGCGTCGCCGCGCTGGGTGAGCTGGGGCAGGATCGAGCCGCCCATGTCGTGCACGGAGCTCTGGTCCTCGGCGTCCCGCTGGAGCGCCTCGATGAGCGCCTTGGTGGTGAAGATGTAGTTGCCCATGGAGGCGAACACGCACTCCGGGTCGTCCGCGAGCCCGGGCGGGTCGGCGGGCTTCTCCAGGAACCGGTCCACCGTCAGCCCGTCCGAACCGGGCGTGATCACACCGAAGGACGAGGACTCCGAGCGCGGCACCCGGATCCCCGCCACCGTCACCCCCGCGCCGCTCTCGATGTGCTGGGCGAGCATCTGCCGCGGGTCCATCCGGTAGACGTGGTCGGCGCCGAACACCACGACGTACTCGGGCCGTTCGTCGTACACGAGGTTCAGCGACTGCAGGATGGCGTCCGCGCTGCCGAGGAACCAGCGCGGGCCGAGCCGCTGCTGGGCGGGGACGGGCGTGACGTAGTTGCCGAGCAGGCTCGACATCCGCCAGGTGGTGGTGATGTGCCGGTCCAGCGAGTGCGACTTGTACTGCGTCAGGACGCAGATGCGCAGGATGTCGGCGTTGACGAGGTTGGACAGCACGAAGTCGACCAGGCGATACGTTCCTCCGAAGGTGACCGCTGGTTTGGCGCGGTCCGCGGTCAGGGGCATCAGGCGTTTGCCCTCCCCGCCCGCCAGTACGATGCCGAGCACCGAAGGTCCGCCACGCCGCATGGCCGCTCCCCTCACCCTGGTTTGACCCATGCCTGCCCTGGACGGGCCCTTGGTACGCCTGTTTGCGGATCTTCTCAGCAAGCCTGTTTGAGGATCTCCTCGTAGAGCCGCACGGTCCGCCGTGCCACCGCGTCCCAGCCGAACTCCCCCACCGCGCGCTGACGTCCGGCCTCGCCCATCCGCCGCGCGCGCTCCGGATCGCCGAGGACGGAGTCCAGCGCGCGGGCCAGCGCGGGCTCGAAGTCGTCGTCCACCGGGACCAGCAGGCCCGTCTCACCGTCCTCGACGACCTCGGGGATGCCGCCGATCCGGGAGGCGACGACGGGGGTGCCGCACGCCATGGCCTCCAGGTTGACGATGCCGAGCGGCTCGTACACCGAGGGGCAGACGAACACGGCCGCGTGGGTGAGGAGTTGGATGACGTCGGGGCGCGGCAGCATCTGCGGGATCCAGTGCACGCCCTCGCGGACACCGCTCAACTCCTGGAAGAGCTCACGGAACTCGCGGTCGATCTCCGGGGTGTCCGGCGCTCCCGCGCACAGCACGACCTGCGCGGCCGGGTCGATGTCCCGTACCGCGCGCAGCAGATGGGGCACGCCCTTCTGCCGGGTGATGCGGCCGACGAAGAGCACGAAGGGGCGGCCCGGGTCGAGGCCGATGCGGGTGAGGGCGTCGGTGCCGTGGTCGGGCCGGTAGAGCGCGGTGTCGATGCCGTTGTGCACGACGTGCACCCGGGCCGGGTCGAGGGAGGGATAGCAGCCGAGGATGTCCTCGCGCATGGCGCTGGAGACGGCGATCACCGCGTCGGCGGCCTCGATCGCGGTGCGCTCGGCCCAGCTCGACAGGGCGTACCCGCCGCCGAGTTGCTCGGCCTTCCAGGGGCGCAGCGGCTCCAGCGAGTGCGCGGTCATCACGTGCGGGATGCCGTACAGCAGCTTGCCGAGATGGCCGGCGAGGTTGGCGTACCAGGTGTGGGAGTGCACGAGTTCGCGGTCCTGCAGGCCGGCGGTCATCGCGAGGTCCACGGAGAAGGTGCGCAGCGCGTCGTTGGCGGTGTCGAGCGCGGGCCAGGGGCGGTGGCGGACCACGCCCGAGGCGCGTTCCTTCACGGAGGCCTCGCCCCAGCAGTGCACGTCGAGGTCGATCAGGGAGCTCAACTCCCGGGCCAGAAACTCCACATGGACACCCGCGCCGCCGTACACGTCCGGCGGGTACTCCCGGCTCAGCAGGCCCACTCGCACCCGGAACCCCCCTGTTCTCAGTGGTCGGTCGTCCTTCATGGTCACCTGGATCCGGCGCCCGGGGAAGACCGCGGGGGCCGTGTGAAGCAGCAGTCGCCGCACACGCCCCCGCCGGGCACCCGGTAGTAGAGGCAGCAGCTGCGCCGCCGGAAGGCGGTTGCGGTGAGGGTCCCGGTGCCGGCGAGCAGGGGGTGGGCGAGGAGATCGGCGGTCAGGGCGCGGGTGCGGGCGACGGCGTCGGCACGGCCGTGGGCCCGCGCCCAGCTCTCCAGCTGCCGGGTGGCTCCGGTCAGCGCGGAGGCCGCGTTGCCGCGCAGCAGGCCCGGCGCGATCCGGTACCGGGTGCGCAGTGCCGCCGCGAGCGGTTCGAGGTGGCCCTCCAGCACGGCCTGGGCGAGGTGGGCCGCGTCCCCGGGGCGCGGGCGGACCTCGGTGAGCCAGAGGTCGTCGGGGGCGCTGCCGTCCGGGTCCCAGCGCAGGAGCCGGGCGTCCAGGTCGGGCATCCGGCCGTACAGGACCGCACAGCCGAGCGCGACCGACCAGAGCCGGGCCGCGAGCCCCTGCTGGGCGACGGAGGCGGCCACGCGGGCCTCGGGGGCGCGCAGGGCGGCGCCGACCTTGTGGACACGGAAAGTCACGACATGTTCGTACGCCTCCTCCTGTTCCATGGCGTACGCCTGTGCGAGCGTCGGCAGCGCCGAACGCTGGGCTGCTCCCATGCGTAGGAGGAAGAAGCCGCCGAGCGGGCGGAGCGCGGTGAGATCGGCGTCGAGGTCCACGAGGAGCAGTAGTACCAAGGCCCCTAGGGGATGCCCTCAGGAGGGTTGTGGAGGGTGGCATGCACCCTGGGGAGGACCCGCTCCCCGCAGTACTCCATCGGCAGTAGGACCCATTGCCTGCTCAGGGACGACGACGGGAATGGCTTTTCACGGCATCGTGTTGCACATGGAAGCCGACCGTTCGCCGCGCCGGGGCCTTCGCCCCTGCCTCACGCAGAGGAGCAGCTCATGAGCGCCCTCGCGTTGTCCGTGCTCCTGTCGCTCGTTTCCGCCGTCGCCTACGCCGGTGGGGCGATCGTCCAGGAGCAGGTCGCGGTGTCCTCCCCCGAGCAGCAGTTCGCGCCCCTGCGGCGGCCGAGCTGGTGGGCGGCGGTGGCGCTGAACGGCCTCGGCGGACTGCTGCACGTGGTGGCGCTGGCGTACGGCCCGCTGAGCCTGGTCCAGCCGCTGGGCGCCCTGACGATCGTCTTCGCGCTGCCGATGGCGGCGCTGTTCGTGCGCCGCAAGGCGGGGGCGACGGCCTGGCGGGGCGCGATCATGGCGACCGTGGGTCTGGCGGGTCTGCTCTCCCTGGTCGGCACGTCCGACGCGCAGTCGCTGGACACCACCCAGCGGATGGCGGTCGCGACGGTCACCGCGGGCGCGGTCGTGGCGTTGATGATCGCGGGCCGGGCGGCCCACCGGCACCCGGCGGTGCGCAGCATCCTGCTCGCCACGGCGTCCGGTATCGCGTTCGGCATGTCCTCGGTGTTCACCAAGACCGTCGCGGTCGACTGGACCGGTGGCGTGACGGCGGCGGACCTGCCCTCCCTGGCGGTGATCGGCGTGCTGGCCACGGCCGGTGTGCTGCTGTCGCAGGCCTCCTACCGCGGCGCCGGTCTCGCGGCCCCGCTGGCCACCCTGACGGTCGTGAACCCGGTCGCCGCGGCTGCGGTCGGCATCACGATGTTCGGCGAGACCTTCCGCTACGGCACCACCGGCACCCTGCTCGCGCTGGGCTGCGGTGTGGTGGCGACGGGCGGACTGATCCTGCTGACGACCGAGCGGCTCGCCCGCACGGAACCGCAGCCGCTGCCCGAGCCGGTCAAGGCGCCGGCCGAGCCGCCGGCTCAGGCGACCGTGCCGGAGCCCGCCGCGGTCACCGCCGAGACGCTGCTGGCGGGTCTGGCCGGGACCACCACGGCCGAGGAACTGCTCGCCGTCCTCCCCGGGCAGTCCGCGGTCCGCGAGGAGGTCCTGGTCCCGGTACCGGAGCCGGCCCAGGACGCCGCGCCCCGGGACCCGGACGACTCCCCGGTGTACCTGTACGGCCCGCTCTACGGCGCCTCGTACGTGCCCGTCCCGGTCCTCGACCGGCACCGCATGCGTGTCAGATCCTGACCGCAGGTTCCCCGCACGCGCAGGACCTCAGAGCCGGACGCCGCCCGCTCGCAGATACGCGATCGGGTCGATGTCCGAGCCGAACCCGGGCCCCGTCCGCACCTCGAAGTGCAGATGCGGGCCCGTGCTGTTGCCCGTGGACCCCGAGCGGCCGATGCGCTGACCGGCACCGACGCCCTGCCCGCTCTTCACCGAGATCGCCGACAGGTGCGCGTACTGGGAGTACCGGCCGTCCGCGTGCCGGATCACCACCTGGTAGCCGAACGAGCCGGCCCACCCGGAGCTGACCACCTGCCCCGCCGCGACCGCCTTCACGGTCGTGCCGGTCGCGACCGCGAAGTCCACGCCCGTGTGATAGCCCTTCGACCACAGCGAGCCCGCCTTGTGGTACGGCGTTCCGGTGGGCGCGTCGACCGGGGCGACGAGCGAGCGGGTGCTCTGCCCGGTGTCGCCGGAGGTCTTCTTCTCCTCGGACGACCTGGAGCCGGTCGAGGTCTGGGTGGTCGACGTGACCGCCTTGCCCCGCAGACTGAGCCGCTGCCCCGGCACGATCAGGTCGGGATCGGCGCCGATGGTCTTGCGGTTGGCGCTGTAGAGCCGCTGCCAGCCGCCCTTCACGTCCTGCCGGTCGGCGATGCCGGAGAGGGTGTCGCCGTGGACCACGGTGTACATCTCGGCCCTGCCGGCCCGGGACTGGGGCGTGGTCTGCGGCTGGACGTCCGCCACGGACGTCCTGGCGGACGCGGGGTGGATGTCCGGGGTGCCACCGCCACGGGTGAGGCCGGCCTTGACCGAGCACGTCGGCCAGGCGCCCGGACCCTGTCCGTCCAGCACCTTCTCGGCCACGGCGATCTGCTGGTCCTTGGTGGCCAGATCGGCCCGCGGCGCGTACCGCGTGCCGCCGTACGCCTCCCAGGTGGACTGGGTGAACTGCAGGCCGCCGTAGTAGCCGTTGCCGGTGTTGATGCTCCAGTTGTCGGTCGACTCGCAGGCGGCGACCTTGTTCCAGGTGTCCACGTCGGCCGCCTGGGCCGTACCGGCGCCGATCAGCGGGATCGCCATGCCGGCGCCGCCCGCCGTGACGGTGAGTGAGGCGCGGTTGATCCTGTTCGGCTGATACCGGCGGTGCCGGCCGCGTACGGCCATGGGGGCTCCCCCTCGACATTCGTCAGGAGGGCCAAAAGTAAGCGCCCCGAACAGGCCATGACAAGACGGCTATCGGCCGCCCTGACCGCCGAACGACCGGGAATCGACTTCCCCCGCACCACGGTTGAGGCAAGGGGGCCTCCCCGCGCGTATCTGCCCACGGAACGTCACCGGTCCGGACACGCGCCCGGCGTACCGGCACGTCAGGACGGCCGGTGGAGTGATACTGGCTGGCACGACCGGCACCACCGATAACGGATCCTCTAGGAGCCCATCGAATGAGCACTTCAGCGCAGATCGGCGTCACGGGCCTCGCGGTCATGGGCAGCAACCTGGCGCGGAACTTCGCCCGGAACGGATACACGGTCGCGGTGCACAACCGAACGGCGTCCCGTACCCGCGCCCTCATCGAGGAGTTCGGCGGCGAGGGCGACTTCATCGCGGCCGAGACCGCCAAGGAGTTCGTGGCGGCGCTGGAGCGGCCCCGCCGACTGGTGATCATGGTGAAGGCCGGCGACCCGACGGACGCGGTGATCCAGGAGTTCGCCCCGCTCCTGGAGCCCGGCGACATGATCATCGACGGTGGCAACGCGCACTTCGCCGACACCCGGCGCCGCGAGCGTGAACTGCGCGAGCAGGGCATCCACTTCGTCGGCACCGGCATCTCCGGCGGCGAGGAGGGCGCGCTCAACGGACCGAGCATCATGCCGGGCGGCTCGAAGGAGTCGTACGACTCGCTCGGCCCGATGCTGGAGAAGATCTCGGCGAAGGCGTCGGACGGGGCGCCGTGTGTGACGCACGTCGGTGCCGACGGCGCCGGGCACTTCGTGAAGATGGTGCACAACGGCATCGAGTACGCCGACATGCAGCTGATCGGCGAGGCCTACCAACTGCTCCGCGATGTCGCCGGGTACGCGCCCGCGCAGATCGCGGAGATCTTCCGGACCTGGAACACCGGGCGCCTGGACTCCTACCTGATCGAGATCACCGCCGAGGTGCTGTCCCACGTGGACGCGGCGACCGGCGAGCCCTTCGTGGACGTGGTCGTGGACCAGGCAGAGCAGAAGGGCACCGGCCGCTGGACCGTGCAGATCGCCCTCGACCTGGGCGTCCCGGTGTCCGGCATCGCCGAGGCGGTCTTCGCCCGGTCCCTGTCCGGCCACGCGGACCTGCGGGCCGCGTCCCGGGGGCTCGCCGGACCGAAGGCGACGGCGCTGAGCGAGGCGGAGGCCGGGGCGTTCGCCGACCGGGTCGAGCAGGCGCTGTACGCCTCGAAGATCGTGTCGTACACGCAGGGCTTCCACGAGATCGCGGCCGCGCGCGAGGAGTACGACTGGGACATCGACCTCGGTGCGGTGTCCGCGATCTGGCGCGGCGGGTGCATCATCCGGGCCGCGTTCCTGGACCGGATCCGGGCCGCGTACGACGCGCGGGCCGACCTGCCGAGCCTGCTGTCCGACGAGACGTTCGCGCGGGAGATCGCCGACGCCCAGGACGACTGGCGTGAGGTGATCGTCGCGGCGACCCGGCAGGGGGTGCCGACGCCCGGGTTCTCGGCGGCGCTGGCGTACTACGACGGGCTGCGGTCCGAGCGGTTGCCCGCGGCGCTGACGCAGGGTCAGCGGGACTTCTTCGGGGCGCACACCTATCGGCGGGTGGACCGCGAGGGGTCGTTCCACACGCTGTGGGGCGGGGACCGCTCGGAGATCGACGCCTAGGGACGTTCGCGCAGTCACGGGTGCGGCTGAGCGGGGAACTGTCGCACGGTTCCCCGCGCCCCTGTCGGGGCGTTCAGCCGCACCCGGTCGCTCAACTCAGCGGAGGGCCCGGTTCCGGATTGGGTACGGGCTCCGGGCCCGGCGGAACGGGGGACGGGGTCGGCGGAACGGGGTCCGGGGTCGGTTGCGGGCCCGGGCCCGGCGGCGGGGTGGGTGCCGGGGGCTGCGGGGGCTCCGGGACGGGCCCAGGGGTCGGGCCCGGGTGGACGGGATCCGGGAACGGGTTGGTCATCGTGTCCTCCAGCCAGAGAAGAGGTCGGCTCTGGACTACTCCCCCGCGTACCCGGCGTCCCGTGCGCCAGTCACCCGGATGACACGTCAGAAGCGCTCGGGGTGGGCCCTCAGCCAGCCCTTCGCCGCGTGCAGCAGCTCGGGGTCGGCGGGCGGGGCCTCCTCGGGGTGGCGTTCGGCCCACTTGACGACGTAAGGACAGAGCGGGGCCACCACGATGCCCTCGCGCTCGGCCAGGGCGTAGAGCTCGCGAGCCAGGGAGCCCGCGATGCCCTTTCCCTCATGGGCCGGTTCCACGATCGTGTGAACGGGGACCAGGGCGCGCCCGGGCGACTCCAGGACGAAGTACTCGATGCGGCCGGCCACTTCGCCGGCGCCGAGTGCCTCCAGGCGGCCGGCCGCCCGGTCGTCGCGGATCTCGATGTCGCTCATGGGCACGCTCCTGGTCGAAGGCGGTTCGGGGTCAGGCCGGTACCGCCTGCGGGCTGCGCTCCTGGTCCGAGCCCGGTACGGGCTCCGACGGGTCGGCGCCCAGGGCCACGATCCGGTTGTCGTGGTCCACGTGCACGACCCTCGGCTTGAGCGCCCGCGCCTCGGTATCGGTCACCTGAGCGTAACTGATGATGATCACCAGATCGCCGGGGTGGACGAGATGGGCGGCGGCCCCGTTGATGCCGAT
The DNA here is from genome assembly GCF_055575395.1 of Streptomyces sp. NPDC034103. Lineage (NCBI taxonomy): Bacteria > Bacillati > Actinomycetota > Actinomycetes > Kitasatosporales > Streptomycetaceae > Streptomyces > Streptomyces sp. NPDC034103. The sequence goes on from NZ_JBVISS010000008.1 coordinate 78,313, forward strand.
CACGCCCGAGCCGCGCTCGCCCTCGATCACGTACGTCTCGAGCCGGGCGCCGTTGGTGATGTCGACGATGTGCACGAGCTCGCCGGGCAGCAGGTCGGCGGCGTCGAGGAGGTCCGCGTCGATGGTCACCGATCCCACGTAGTGCAGGTCGGCCTGGGTGACGGTGGCGCGGTGGATCTTGGACTTGAACATGGTACGAAACATGAAAAAGCTCCCGTTCTGTCTGCTCCCTGCCTGCTGTGCAGGTCAAGGGCGGTCTCCGGAGCGTACAACCACTGCGCATGCTCGGTCAGCTGTCCTCAGGTGTTCCAGGACTCACACTGACCCGTTACTGACTTTCGTGACGAATGACCAGGTTGATACGGCCTCCGATCTGCCCCGTCGCCGAGATGGGAGAGAGCAGCGGTACAAGGGCATGCGGGAAATGCATGTTGTGGGTGACGGACGACGCCACCGAGGCGGCATCGGAGTACGAACAGGGCCACCAAGGCCTGGACCCGGTGCCCGCGGGCACCGGGCAGGGAGCACGACCTGGTACTCGATGAACAAAGGCAGCCACCCCGGCACGGGGGGGGTGTCCCGCTGTTACATGGGTGGCGGCAGGACCACTTGCTTGTTCGGTAGTGCTCAGCAGACCGGCCCGCGTCAGCCCGTCCGCCTGCGCAATGTCATTGAGGCTCCCGGAGCGGAGGACACTTCCAGCGCTACTTCGAGGATGTGCTCGCGCCCGGTGCCGGAACCGCCGCTGATGCGCTCGAGAACGGTTCAGTGGTCACCCAGGAGCCTGTCGTGGGAAAGGTCTGAGTATGCCGAGGCGCTGCAGTTCGACGATGTGCTCTGCCGTGCGCCGCGGCGCTTCACCGCCGGTCACCAGCACGCCTGCTTCGATATTGCGCCTGGCGGCGGACTCGGTGAGATTGGCGCTGCCGAGCAGGAGTGTGCGGCGGTCGGCGACGGCCAGTTTGGCGTGCTGACGTGAGCGGCCCCGTTCGGCAGGGCCCCGGGCCCAGACCCACAGCCGCAGTCCGGGTACTGACGCGAACGCGTCGGCCGGTTCCTTCCCCGAGAGCAGTCCTCCTGCACCGGCCAGAGTTTCGACCACTACGTGTGTTTGCACGCCCCTGCCCGCAGCGTCTGTCAGGGCTCTTGTCAGGGCGGGATACGAACGAGCGGCGTACGTCATTGCCAGCAGTTCGTGCTGTGCCTCGTTGATGACCTCGACTAGCACCTGAGCGGTGGCGCGCACCGGTACCCCCGGTGTTGAGGGACCGCTCCACACGGTGCGGACCCGGACCGTGTCCCGGGCCTGCCGTCGGGCGGCGACATAGCCGCGCACGTAGGCAGCCGCCTCGGACGCAGGCACCGACTCCGACTGCATGGCGTCGTAGAGCGCCGCGACAGCCTCGCTGACTCTCGGTGTCGCCAGTTCGGTCAGTACGCGTTCCTTGGTGCGTCCCTGGGCGAGCAAGCCGACAAGGTCCTTGCTGCGAGAGAGGCCGAGGGCCGCGACGGCGGCCTCGGCAGCGCCCTCGAACGCGGGTCGACTCACGGCAGCAGACCGACCGGCGTCAGCACCGGATCGTGGTCCCCGGTCAACGGGACGAGGAACCGGCGGTCCAGGAACCGGTTGCCGCGTTCGCACGTGGTCTCCGACACGAACAGGCAGACATGGCACGCGGCTCCGTGGAGAAAGTCGGCCGGGTCCTGCGGCAGGCGCTCCGCGCAGAGCGGGTCGGCCGAGCAGTGGCGGGCGTCGATCAGTGCCCTGCGCACGATTCGGTCGAACTCCTGCTCCTCGGCCAGAGAGACCAGACCGCCCAGAGTCCCCTCGGAGTCCGGGACGGCGGTGTAGATCAGGATGCCCGTCTTCGGATTTTTTTCGTCCCCCGCGTAGATCCGCTCGGCGAGTGAGGCGGAGTTGTAGCCGCACTCCAAGGCGATGGTGCGGATCAGCAGATGGGAGAGGGTGTGCAGGGCGAGGTACCGCGCTCCGGGCCAGCCGTAGTAAGGGTCGAAGTCGCTGGTCTTACGGTCCGACTTCCGGTTGGCGCGGAACCGTGCGTAAGCCTGTCGGTGTGCCTCCATCAGCGGTGACTTCTCCATACGAGCGGTCCACTCGGCCATCAGGCCGTCCCGCACGCGGAGGAAGATGCCCTCGCCGCGCACCTCACTGGCCGGTACCCAGTTCCGGATCCCACGGGACAATTCGACGCGCGTGGCAATCTCCGGTGATTCGGGGTCGGGCGCGTCGAGCCGGCTGAACCCGATCAACGCTCGTGCCTCGCGCAGCCGCTCGACCTGCCGGATGTCGGCGAAGAACTCGCTCAGGCGGGCCGGCACGGGCATCTGCCGGAGTGCGAAATCGTCGCTGGGGAGGGGTACGGGACCGGAGAGCGCGTCCCATTCAGGTCCGAAGAGGTCGGCCTGGATGTCGGGGGCGGAGGGGGCCGGGCCAGCGGTTCCCTGCTTGCGGGCTGTGATCGCCGCGACCACCGTGTCGGCGTCGAACTCCTTGAGGAAGGTGAACTTGGGCATGCGCGCCATGAAGTCGAACTGCGCTCGGTCCTCGATCAGTTCGAGATCGGGCCAGTGATCGTCCAGGAGCTTACCGATGTCTCCGCCCTGCGCCTTGGGCAGTGCCAGGGCGCTGAGGGTGAGGGGGAACCACTGGTTGGACGCGCCCGCCACCATGAGGACCGGCTCCTGGTCGCAGCCGTTCGTCTCGTAGGTGCCGAGATGCGGATGCCGTCCACGGCACCGGGGCAGGTTGCGCCGGCCTCGTTCGCCCATGGCTTCCCGGATGTTGCGCTTCACGCCGCAGGCGACGCATTCGATGGTGACGTTGGCGGCCTGGTTGCCGCCGTGGTCCTTCATGCGCAGCTTCGGGCGCGGCGTCTTGCCGCAGGCCTGCCCACGGTGCACGTACACGGTGTACGGGAACTCATCGAGGTGGCCGGCAGTGCACACGAGGGTGAAGCGGGCCGCCACGGCCAGCGGCTTGCCTCGCTTGCAGTCGTGGACGAACTTCGCCTCGTGCGGTGTCCGTGGGTTGGCGTTGACGAAGGCGAACTCGCCCGAGTCGATCGCGGCCAGCACATTGCACGCAGTACACCGCAGCCACTGCGGGAACGGTGTGACGGGGACTCCGACGCCCTGTGCCGCCCAGCCCTTCGGGTCCGTGTCGGCGCCCTCCAGCCAGGGAGCGGCACGCAACTGCTCGATCTGGCCGCGTCCGTAGCGCTGGAGCGACCGGTTGACGGCGGCGCGCAGTCGGGGTTCGTCGATGTCGTAGTCGGTGACGCCGGAGTGACTCCAGGAGTCGATTCCTCGGATCAGGACGGAGAAGTTGGGCAGGTCCACGAGGGCGCCGACTCCGGCGGTGAACATGAGGTGGCTGGGCCGTACGGCGCCGACTCTGCGGTTGCTGCCCTGGCTGCTCATCGCTGTGCCTTCCTGACCGTGTCGGCCGTGACGGGGCCGTACTCGTCGCTGTCCACGGTGCTCGCCGTGTCCGGGTCGGTGCCGGAGTCGGTCCCCGAGGCGCCGAACGTCCAGTCGGGGCCGTCGCCCGAGGGTTCTTCCAGGAAGGCGCCTCCGCCGGGGAGGAGCAGGTTGATCTCGTTCTCCGTCTCGCGCATCGACATGCCGACGGTCAGCTCGGTCCACCGGGACCCGTCCGCCCGTCGCAGCAGACCGTTCACGACGGTCGTCTTGTGCTTCTCCTTGCGGTAGGCGAGGGCCGAGCTGCTCTCGTCGCGTTTGCGGCGCCATTCGTCCTTGAGCCGGTCCAGACGTTCGCTCAGGTACTGGCGGGGCCGTTCGCCTCCCACCCGTTCCGCACGTTCCAGGAGCCGCCGTTCGACTTCCTGGGCGACCGGTCCGTCGAGGTCGACGTTGTGGGCGTCGAGGTTGCGAGAGGACTCGTAGGCCGCGTGGCGCAGGGCGGCGACGTAGGTGGCGGTGACACCTCGGTCGAGCGCGCGGCGTGTGTACGGGGTGACGGACAGGGCTTCCACCTGTCGGTAGAACGTCGCGTGGTAGTGCTCGAAGTCCTCGTAGTGGGCCAGGTCTCGGGGGCGCGACCAGTTGTAGAGGGTCACCACCAGGCCCGGACGGGCGGCGTCCCGGCCGACCCGCGAGGACGCTTGGATGTACTCGGCGGTGTTCTTGGGCTGGCCCACGACGAGCATCAGGCCGAAGCGGGAAACGTCAACACCGACCTGCAGCATGGAGGTCGCGAGGACGACATCGACGGCCTGGCGAACAAACGGCGTCATGGATGCTCGGGGCTCGCGCTTGTCCTTCACGGCGGCGGCGTACTCGCGCAGGAAGGCCCGCCTGCGCACCGAGGTGTCCCGCTCGGGGTCGAACTCGATCTCCAGCCGCTTCAGGGCCGCGCCGATGTCCGAGGAGGAGATGCGTGAGGTCAGTTCCTGGATGCTGAGCATCCCGGCTCTGCTGACGATGCGGTCCGACAGCGTGTCCTGGCCCTTGCGGCTGCCGTTGGATCGCACCCGGGTGGTGATGTCGTCGTCCATGTACCGCCGCATGCCGGCGAGTTCACGCGTCGCGTTGAAATAGCCGACGAGGGTCATGTACGGGTCCGCCGGCCTGCCGTAGTCGTCGAAGAGCTGCTGCGCCGCGAGCAGCAGGATCTCCGCGACGCGGATCTCGGCGGCCTTGAGGCGGGTGCCGTGCGCGCAGACGCCGAGGTAGCGGCGGCCGGGATTCTCCCGGCTCAGTTCCACCTGCCGGGAGAAGAAGGTGTCGCCGACGTCCAGCACCTGGGGAGGGAAGACGGCGACCTTGCGGCCGAAGACACCGAGCACCTGGTCGGCGGCCCGCTTGGTGGTCGCGGTGGAGGCGACGATCTTGGGCCCGACTTCGTGTCGTCCTCCGTGCACGTCGGTGAAGCTCCACGTGCACAGCTGGTCGACGGCCGCCTCGAAGAGGCCCACGGTGGTGCCGAGGGCTCCGGAGATCAGGTGGAGCTCGTCCTGGATGATCAGGTCCGGGGGTCGCAGGCGGGTGACGGGCTGGGCGGTGACGCCGGGCAGGTCGCCCCTGGCGTTGTGGCGGCCGCCGCAGCCGGTCTTGGCGTCCAGGTCGTCGTGGCGGTAGCCGTGACGGGGGCACAGCTCGGTGACCCTGCCGAACAGCAGGCCGGAGTAGCCGTTCCAGGGAAGCTGGGCGAACTTGTCGACGGTGGCGATCAGCAGCGAGGGTGCCAGCCGGTAGATCTCCTCGTCGACGGTGAGCACGGGGATGCCCTCACCGAGCGCTTCGCGACGGGAGAAGGGGCAGCGGTCCTCCCCCTCGCCGCGAGGGCAGTACAGCAGGACTCTGCGGCGGCCTTCGTCGTACTCCATGTTCGAGCGAGCGGTCAGCCCGCTGCCGCACCAGGGGCAGGTGAGGACCTGCAGGACCCGGGCGTGCTTGTCGCTGGCGTTCTCCTTGGCTTCGGCGATCTGTTCCTTGGCCTCGTCGAACCAGTTCGGTGAGACGGAGGTGCCCACCCAGAGCCCGATGCGGAACGGGGTGGGTCCCCAGCGCCGGTCCCGCGCGAACTCCTCGCGGCGCAGGACTTCGCAGGCGCTCACCAGGGCGGCGGCGCGCTGGAACTGCTGGGCGGTCAGCAGCCGCAGGGTGTAGCGCATGAGAACGCCCACGCCCGCTTCACCGCTGCGGGCTTCCGTACCCGAGCCCAGGGTGCCCTGGAGACGCCTCAGTGCGAAGGTGTAGGCGGCGAGTCCGAGATATGCCTCGGTCTTGCCACCGCCGGTCGGGAAGAACAGCAGATCGACGAGGGATTCACGGCCGGTGCCACGGTGCGGGTGTCCGGGCTGGGTCAGGGAGTCGATGTTCAGCAGGACGAAGGCGAGCTGGAACGGGCGCCAAATGGCTGCCGTCTTGCCCTTTCCGTGAATCTCGTCGTAGGCCTCCTGGTAGGACCGGGGATCGTTCTCGTGGCCGGCGCGGGCGGCCGCGATGGCCGTGTTGCGGCGCTGCAGGGCCATGGCGCGGTTGGCGAACCGGAAGGCCAGCAGGGCCGTCTCGTCGGCCACGAGCCGGTCGATGCCGAGGGTGATCCGGTCGCAGACCTCGAGTGCCTGCTCGATCGCGGTCTCGGCCGCTTCTCGTAGGTCCGCGGGGAGCAAGGCGGCACTGCGGCGCTGTTGCTCCAGCCATGTGCCGTATCCGTCGGCCAACGGAGCGAGGACGGTGCTGAGTTCGGCCCGGCGGCCGGGCACGGCGAGTGCCGCGAGCTCGTCCATGCCTAGCTCAAGCCCCTGGAGGAGGTCCTGTTCCTCAAGCGCCGGCGCGGTGGTCGCCCTGACGTCGTACTCGGGAAGCCAGACGGTGGTCAGGCGGTGCGCGTTGCGCTCCCCCTCGCGTACGTGCGCGTGAACGGCGACGTTGCGGCCCTTGGCGTGGCTGAGGCTGTCCCGGTAGAGGAGGCGCAGTCGGCGCTCCTCGGCATCCTCGGGCGCATGGTCATGGCTCGCCGGGTCGAGGGGGTCGTCGACCGGCAGGAAAACGGCGGCCTGGTCGTCGGGGAAGGCTGTGACGTCGATCTCGGTCTGAAAGAGCCAGTGCGCGTCACGTGCGTCCGCGCTGTCCGGCTGCCGGTTGATCAGGGCCAGCTCGACTATGCGCAGGTCCTCGGCGCCCGTGCGGCCGGTGTGCCGCCGTACCTGTACGTCGAGGACGACGGTGTCGCCGTCGAGTTGAACGGTGCGGTCGGCCCCGTCGGTCACGTCGATGTCCACCAGGCGCTCGAGGGGCTCACGTGACCAGACCCTGCGCGTCGTCCCCCGCTCCGTGGCCTCGTCCGACTGGGTGTAGCGACCCCAGCGGACAGTGGCGCTGAGTGTGCCGACGGAGGCCGGAGCGGTGAAGGAAAGCCCCATGGAGGATGCCCAGATGTGCCCGGCCGCTTGGGGGCTCAACCGGTCCTGCAGATCGCTGTCGTCACCTTCCTGCTCGTCACCCGACTCCCCGTCCGCGCCCTGGGCGGCGGCACGGGCGATCCGGTCCGCGGTGACGGCCTGGGGTCGCGGACCGAGCATGCCGACCAGGTATCGGTCACGAGGACCGGAGGACGCGCTCGGCAGCGTTTCTGTCTCACCATCCCAGGGGCCCAACAGATCCCGACGGACGTAGTGCACGAGTGCGTCGCGCACCGCGTAGGAGTCCCCGGCACGGAACGTTTGGGGAACCTCGTCGAGCGGGTGTGGAACAGCGGCCTTGGCAGGCTGGGCCGGCATGCGGTGGGTCCTTTCGGACAGGGCCGTTGGGGCGGATGTGCACCCGGTGTGGCAGCACGAGAAATATAGACCCGTTGACTCAGTTCACACAACGAATACTGGGGGGTCCGTCGCTCGTCGTCCCGTCAGTCTCTAGGCTGGTGCCGCCCATCGAGCGCCTACCACCCGTCCGCGACCCGAGGACTCCCATGCCCCGTCTCGCCCTCTCCGACGACTTCGTCGCGGATCTGATCTCCCTGCAGAGGCCTGTTCAGAAGGAAGTCAACGACACGATCCGGATGTTCCAGAGCCTGACCGTGCCTCAGCTCCACGCGAGCAAGGGAATGCATCTGGAGAAGCTCGAGCGGGCGCGCGACCCCCGGATCCGTACGATCCGGGTCACCAGGTTCTACCGGGGCGTTCTCCTCGCCCCGGACGACGGCAGCGAGTTGTTCACTCTCCTCAGGGTGGCACCCCACGACGAGGCGATCAACTGGGCCTGCAAGCGCGCCTATTCGGTCAACGGCGCCACCGGCGGTCTGGAGGTGCGCAATGTCGAAGCACTCGAGCAGATGGAGACCTACTTCGAGACGAAGGCGGTCCAGACCCCGGCCCGGCTGTTCGCGCACCACTCCGACACCGTGCTGCGTGACCTCGGCATCGACGAGCAGGTTTTGCGACTGGCGCGCGTGTGCGTCACCGCCGACGATCTGACGGTCATGGCTCCGCCCATGATGCCCGCAGATCAGTACGAGGTACTGGAGTACCTGGCGGCCGACTACTCGCCCCAGGACGTCTGGGAGCAGCTGATCGCCCCGCGCGGGCAGACGGTGCGCACGGCACAGGACCGGCCGGCCGTCACGCTCAGCGAGGCGATCCTCAACACGCCCGACCGCATGGTGGAGGTCACCGGCCCCGGTGAGCTGGAGCGGATCCTCACCGAGGACTTCACCCGCTGGCGTGTCTTCCTGCACCCCGCCCAGCGCCGGTACGCCTACCATCCGGGCTTCAACGGACCGGCTCAGGTGACGGGCGGCCCCGGCACCGGCAAGACGGTCGTCGCCCTGCACCGGGTACGGCACCTGCTGCGCACCGGACGCGAGGGCGACCGGGTCCTGCTCACCACCTTCACCAACGCCATGGCGGCCGCCCTGCGGGACAGCCTGGCTCTCCTGCTCGGCGATGCCGACGCCCATCTGCTCGCCCGTGTCGACGTCACGACGGTGGACTCGCTGGCCGCCCGGGTCATCCGAGAGGCCAGGGGCAGTTCGCCGAAACCGCTGTCGGCGGCAGCGGAGAAGAGCGCGTGGGCCCGTGCCGCCGCGCGCGAGGACCTGCCCTGGTCGGAGCGCTTCCTGTCCCAGGAGTTCCGCAACGTCGTGTTGGCTCAGGGGCTACGCACGCCCGAGGAGTACCTGAGATGTGTGCGCAGAGGGCGCGGCACGCAGGTGGGGCGAGTGCAACGGGCCCGGTTGTGGCGGGTCATGGACCGGTTCACGCAGGATCTGGCCTCGCGCGACTCCGCGACGTACACCATGGTGTGCGACCAGGCCGCCCGGATTCTCGCCGAGCAAGGGCCGCGCTACCGTCACGTCGTGGTGGACGAGGCACAGGACCTGCACCCGGCCCAGTGGCGGGTGCTGCGTGCCTGCGTGGCCGAGCGGGCCGACGACCTGTTCCTCGTCGGTGATCCCCATCAGCGCATCTACGACTCCCGGGTCTCGCTGCGGTCCCTGGGCGTCAACGTGCGTGGACGCACGTCCCGGCTGCGCCTGAACTATCGCAGCACGGAGGAGATTCTGCGCTGGTCCGCGTCCCTCCTGGACGGTCAGCCGGTGGGGCGACTCGGTGAGGACGACGAGGACGACGGCGGGCGGGACTCGCTTCGCGGCTACCGTTCCGAGCTGCACGGCCGCGTTCCGGTGGCTCGAGGCCATGGCAACCAGGATGACGAACTGCGCGCGTTGGTGAAACAGATCCGCACGTGGGTCGACCAGGACGGTGTGAAGGCATCTGAAGTGGCGGTGTGCGCCCGGTTCAACACACTGGTCGACGCGGTCATCGCCCGCCTGCGCCGGGAGGGCATCCCCGCCGTCGCGGTCAAGGACGACCCGGGGCCGACGGTGTCGGGTGTGCGCGTGGCGACGATGCACGCCATGAAGGGGCTGGAGTTCCGCTGTGTGGCTGTCGTCGGCGTGACGTCCAACGTGCTGCCGTTCGCTCCGCAGGTGACGCCGGCCGACGAGGACGCCGTGCAGCACCGTTCGGATCTTCTGGCCGAGCACTGTTTGCTCTTCGTGGCCTGTACGCGGGCGCGCGACGCGCTGGCGATCTCCTGGAGCGGTGAGCGGAGCCGCATGCTGGACCCGGTCACCGACTGAGCCGCACCGCACCGGACCCTGCCCCGGGGAGCCAGAGGTGGGTCCGCGGGGCAGGGCCTGTCCGGTCACGGTGCCGTGGTCTCGATCAGACGCGGATCTCCCGCACGACGACCGTGCGCGATGTGCCCTGGGACGCGTCGTACGAAATCTCGCGTCCCGTCGGCTGCCAGGTCAGCGCGTGGCCGAGAGGAGAGGACGGAGAGACGATGTCCGCCTCCTCGGTGGGAAGTTCGGCGATCGTGTACAAGGTGTCCTCGTCCACCTGACCGTCGAACTCCAGGCGGAGCAGCGCTCCCGGAATCACGACGTCGGGGACCGTTCCTCCCTGCCCGACGCCGACGGAGTCGAGGAAGGTCCGCAAGAAGGCGAGGCGTTGGGTGCGCCGGTCGCGCTGCTCGGCCTGGGTCTTCCTGAGGAACACCAGCTGGGCAGCGTCCGCGCCTTCGGGGGTCTCAGCGGGCGCGTCGATCGCCGCCTGCAACTGCTGCACCTCACGGAACAGCCGCTGGAAGGCTTCGGCGGGGATCTCCCGGACCGGCAGAGCACTCGGAGCGGCCGGGTTGGGCATCGCCGGCCGTGCGGCGATCGCTGCCTCAGGCACCGTCACGCCGGCCGCCCGTGTGGGAGTGGTGCCGCTGTCCGCGGTCCTGGCCTGCGGGCGCGTCGGAGCAGGCGTGGCCCGCCGGACCGGACCGCTCAGGGACTCGCGCGGGTCCGTAGCCCTGGGCGCGGGCACCGCCCCCAGAGCGGCCGCAGTGTCGGTCGGCACGTGCGCTCGCGCCGTGTCCCGGTTCCCCGCCTCATGGCTGGACGCGTCCCACGGCTCGGACGACACGCCATCACCGACCATGGCAGCATCACCAGTCGTGGCAGCATCAGCGACCCCTGCCCGGGCCACCTCACCGGTCTCGGCCACGTGCCCCGTCACGACCAGGTCGGTGTCGGCCGCCGCCTCCCCTCCGGCCCCCGCCTCACCGATCGGCTCCGCCCCACCGGTCGCCGCGTCATCAGCGGCACCGGGGCCTTCCGCCTCCCGCCCTACCGGTTCGATGCCCAGCCGTTCCAGCTCGGCCCACAGCGGGGCCAGCGCCTGCTCGCGGTCCAGGTGGAAGCGACTGCCCCGGATCCGGACGAACGTCCAGTCGACGCGTTCCAGATCGCGCTGTCTGGCAGCCGCGGTGGAGGCGTCCTCCCCCTCAGCGAAGGCGTCGCCGTCACAGGCGACCGCTAGGCGACGCGTTCCGCCCTCCACCACCAGGTCGATCGTGTGGCGACCCACCTTGTATCCCGGGCGGGCCCGGTGGCCCCGTGCCGTCAGTTCCAGGTACACCTTCTGCTGGAACAGGCTGTCGAACGCCTCGTGCCGGACGTCGGGCAGGACCTCGCCCTCGACCGCGACGACGTCCTCCTCCGCGGGACGGGTGAGGTGGTCGAGCCACCGTCGGCGCAGGTCGTTCTCGTGGAACTGTTCGGCCCGCGCGCTGTGGAACACCCACACCTGGTCCTGGGCGCGCGAGGCCGCCACGTTGATGCGCTGCTCGTAGGTCTTGCCGTTGAAGCCGCCCGGGACCGCTCCGGCGGCCGTGGTCGCCGAGTTGACGAACGAGATGAACATGATGTGCCGCTCGTCGCCCTGGAAGTCCTCGGCGTCGCCGACCCGGATGCGCCGCGCCTCCCGCTGCTCGTAGTCGAGGCGCTCGGCGAGCAGGTTCTCCAGCTCCGTCAGGTGCCCCTTGCTCGCGCGGAGACTGACGACGCCCATGGTCTTGCCGTTGTAGGCGGGGTCGGCGCAGCAGCGCACGATCGTGTCGACGAGGGCCTCGGCCTCGGCGGTGTTGGTCAGCCGGGTGTTGGCGCCGGCTGCTTCACTGCTCTCGACGTACACCGTGCGGACCGGGGGCAGTCGGTCGGCGCCGTACTGCCGCAGGGGAAGCAGATCACGGTTGTAGCAGAGGTCGTTGGAGAAGGAGATGATCTCCGGCATGCACCGGAAGTGCTCCTTGAGCATGAGCGTGCCTCGGCCGGCCGAGAGCGCTTCCGTGAGGTCGAAGAAGCTGGACTCGGGGCCGAACAGGCTGCGGACGTCCGGTTCCAGCGCGGTGAGCAGACGATCCCTGAGGTGGAAGTACTCGTCCTGCTTGAGGCCCACGTTGGACGGACTGACCTGCTTGCTGTCGCCGACGACGACCATGCGGTCGGCGAGCCAGCTCAGCAGCATGGCCTCAAGCCCGGACTGGCTGGCCTCGTCGACGATGACGACGTCGAACAGTCCCGGCCGGTCCATCGGCACGGTCTCGGCGACCTGGTGCAGCGGCATGATCCAGGCCGGCACCGCCGTCTGCGCCTTGCGCAGGGCGGCTTGAGCGTCGCGTCGGTAGCGGTGCTGGTACTTGCCCTTGATGCGCCGTGCGGCCTGCTGGTAGGCGCTGAGTGCCCGGGACTGGTCGCCCGTGAGAAGGCCGAGGCAGCGGTGCCAGGCGCGGGCGGCGGCGAGCCGCGCGAGCATGATGCGGGCCTCGTCGTCGGCCTCCGTCAACCGTCGGCGCAGGGCACGCTCGGCCTCGGGGTCGGTCAGCCGTTCCATGCGGTCGCGCCACGCGGACCAGGCCCAGGCTTCGGCGAGCGAGGGCAATCTGACGTCCCAGGCGCTGTCCGCGTGAGTGTCGACGATGCGGTCCGCGAGGGCCGGGAACGCCTCACGGACGCGAGCGAGGGCCGCGTCCTGCTCGGCTCGCAGCCGGGCGGCCTGGCGTACCTCGGCCATCTCGTCGCTGAAGGTGCGGTAGCCGTCAGGATCACGGTCGCGGACGGTGTCGAGTACACGCACGACGGCGGGCGACACTCCGGGCCGGTCGGCCCAGGCGCGCAGCAGTTCATCAGTGTCCACAATGACCTTGCGGGACTGTTCGGCCGCGCGCAGGGTGGTCGACGCGCGCAGCAGGGTGCGTACGGCGTTCTCGACGTCCGGGTCGTGCCAGATGGCGACCGCGAGTGCCGGGGAGGTGGCCGCGGCGGTCAGGACGTCGGTGCGGGCGGCGGCGACGGCGAGCAGCGCGTCCAGCACGTCCGCGTCCTGTCGCAACCGTGCCAGGCGCGGTCCGTGTCCCTGCCAGGCGGCGACGGGTGTGCCCCACTCGGACTCCACCTGGGCCAGGCGCAGTTCCAGCTGGACGCGGGCGAGGACGACGGCCGACGTCGGGACGTCCTCCGGCGCTCGGCCGTCGACCCGTACGTTCTCCGCGAACGCGCCGGCCGTCTTGGCCAGTTTGGAGCGCATACCGAGGGGGCCGCGCAGCTTCTGTCCCTGAGCGAGACCGTCGTGCAGGGCGGTGACCTGCGCGAGCGCTGTGGCCGGGTCGTACTGTTCCAGGCCGCTGACCATGGCCGTGCCCAGGAGGGCGAGCGAGCTGTCGACGGCCGCCAAGGCTTCGGTGACGGCGGCCCGCCGGCTGCGTGCCTGCCAGTCCTGTCCCTCGGTCACCTGCCTCAGGAGTGTTGCGGCCCAATCACCGGCTGCGGCGGCGAGAGCCGCGGCGCGGGCGCGGGTGGTGGCGAAGGCATCGAGCGCGGAGGACAGCCGCTGCTGTTCCCCCTCGCCGAGGGTCCTCACGGCCGTGTCGTACTCCGCGCACAGCGGGTCCTGGCGCGCGGCGGCGTGTGCTTCCTCGGCCGACCGTACGATGCGTACGGCCTCCTCGAAGTCGCCGGGGCCCGGCAGTTCGGAGGGGCCGGGCACCTCGGCCGCGAGGGCCTGGTGGTGCGGGGTGTACGCGCGGGTGGTGTGCAGCAGGCGCAGTACCTCGGCGGTGCTCAGGGCGGGCTGTTCCTGCGGGACCGGGCCCAGCCAGTCGTACCGTCCCGATTCCGCGGTGAGGCGCTCGGCGATCTCCTGCAGGCTGCCGCTGTAGTCGCCGATCTCCGCCTCGAAGCGGTGCGTCTCCTGTTCGCGCAGTACGGCGAGGTCGCGCAGCATGGCCTGCTGAGCGGCACGGGCCTGGGCGAGGCGCGCTTGGAGGGTCCGGATCGCCTTGCGGGAGGCCTTGGCGTCGTAGCCCGCGTACTCGCCGAGGATCCGCTGCACGGATGCCTCCAGCTCCCGCTGGGCTGCCGCACCGTCCTCGGTGCGGCTCACGCACAGGTCACGGACCGACTCCGGCAGCTTGTCCCGCAGCACTCGCAAAGCGCGCGGGGTGTGGCTGGTGATGAGGACGCGCTTGCCCTGGGCGAGCAGGTCGGTGACCAGGTTGGCGATGGTGTGCGTCTTGCCGGTGCCGGGTGGTCCCTGGACGACGACGAGACGGTTGGCGCGCAGGCGTTCGGCGATCGTGCGCTGTTCCTCGTTGGCGGGCAGTGCGAAGTACATCTCGTCATCGTCCTGCGTCGTTCCGTCGTCCTCCGCCGCCGCGAGGTCCGCCGCCGTCAACGCGCCGTCCCGACCGGCGATGTGACGGAGCAACGCGGTGGGCGGGGTGCCCGCGTCGATCTGCCGGGCGATGGCCTTGAGAGCGTCCATGGTGGAGCGGCGGCTGCGCTCACGCAGGACGAGCGCGGGGGTGAGTCCTACCTGCGGGACGTCGAGACTGCGGGGCTTGACACGCTCGACGGCCGGCGCGTAACTCCCGGCGCTGTGCGCGGCGTTGACCCAACTGCGCAGAGCGGTGTGTACGGCGTCGAGGTGTTCGGGGTCGGTCACGTCCAAGGCGCCTTCCAGCACCTCGACGATCGTCTCGCGCACGGCGCCCGGCACGTGCTGGGCCCCTTCGAGCATGCCTTCTTCGAGTTCCAGGCCCGAGCCGGTTGGGTCGGGGGCGGCGGTGAGCGTGCCGGTGGACGGGTCGAGCCGGAGGGTGGCACGGTGTGTGATGAGGTGCCGCTCCACGCGCTGCCCGGTGGTCGTCTGCCAGGTGAGCCGGCCCAGCCCGAGCACTAGTTCGTACGCCTCACCGAGGCCCACGGCATCCTCGTGCATCTTGTGCAGCCGGTCGTACAGCCTGACCACGGGGTCGATCGCGCGGCGACGCTCCGCCCAGGCGAGCCATTCCTGCTCCCAGGCGGCGTACAGCTTCTCAATCTTCTCCCGCCGGGGGTGTTCGTCCAGCTCGTGGTAGGTCTTGTCGAGCGGGATGCCCCGGGACCAGTCTGGGAACTCGGGTTCGATACGGCGGCGCAGGTGCGGGGCGCGGAGCTCCTTGAAGTCACGGATTCGGGTCTCGTCCACCCATGGCGCGAGCAGCGCCTTGGGGTGTGGCGCGTCCTCGCGTTCGGGGCGGGCGACGGTCAGCCAGGCCGGGTCGTCCCCCACGAGAGCGCCGTCGGTCATCACCTCGACGCCGTCGTCGTCCGGCAGCTCGTCGAACCACACGGTGCCGGCAGCCCCGTCGAGCGTACGCACGGGGCGCGTCTTCGACTCCTCGGCCTCGGCGAGGAACCGGAAGATCTGCCGGACCCGAGCGGCGTCCAGACCGTCGGCGGAGACCTCCGGGACCAGCGATCGGGAGGGCTGACGCCCGAGACCGGCAGACTGGGCCGGGACGGCGTCAAGCCCGGGAGATGCGGTCGCCCGCCGCCCCTCTGCGGCCGGGACAGCGTGTCCGGTTCCGGTCGGGGGCCCCGGGGCGTGGTCCTGTTCCGCCAACAACGACTGCTGTTGCTCACCGAACAGTACGGACTGGTCGAACGCCATCGGTAGGGGGCGCGCACCGGCCCCCGCAGCAGCGCCCGACGTCGTGCTGAACGTGACGCTCCCCCGGTCGCGCGCCGGGAAGCGGACCTCGATGTCCAGGTCACCGGCGGTCCCTGCCGGAATGCTGTAGGCCCACGTGGCGGAGACCCTGCGCCCCGCGAGAAGGGTGCCTTCAAGCGCGCTATCGAGCACGTCACTGCGGTAGTCCTGCACCTGACGGCCCGTCTTGCCGTACGGCCCTCCCCGCACCAGCAAGGTGACGCCGTCGAGGTCGAGCGGCTGCCCGGTGCCGTTGCTCAGAGACAGGGTGCACCGCACCAGGTCGTCACCCTGCCGGTACCCGTGGCCGTCCCCGGCATCTGCCAGCGCGTAGGGCAGGACGTCGTCCACCCGCACGTACAAACCGTCGTCGTACTGGTAGACGGAACCGATCGGCCGCAGACCTCCACTCAGCCCGCGCTCATCCTGACTCACACGCCCACCCCACCACTGCTCCTGAGGGCCATCCGGTGGCCCGTCCGGTCATCCCGCCCTGACCACCAAGAGTCCGATCACAAGGCGCCCCCCGGCACACGGACTCGAGTGTGAACTGAGCACACATCGCGAGCGTATCAGCAAACCCGGACATCCACCCCGCCACGACCCCCGTCCGGCACGGATCGGCTCCTGACGAGCACACCGACGACACCGATCGACCTCGCATTTACCTTCGAGACCGACACTCTTGCGCTATCGGCGTTGACTTAGTTCACAAAACGCGACAGGCTTCGTCTGCGTCACCCCAGAGGAAGGCAGAAGTGCCATGCATATGCAAGTGGTAGACGTGTCGCCCCAGTTGGCGACGCAGTGGCTCACCCGCAACACCAGTAACCGGCCGCTCAGCAAGAGCACGGTGCAGCAGTTGGCCGGTCAGATCCAGCGCGGGGAATGGCAGCTGACGCACCAGGGCATCGCCTTCGACGAGGACGACGTTCTCATCGACGGACAGCACCGCCTGGCCGCCATCGTCAAGGCGGGCCTCACCGTGCCGTTGACCGTCACGCACGGCGTGCCGCGCACCGCGTTCACCGTGATGGACACGGGCCGCAAGCGCACCGGCCGGGACGCGTTGGCCCTCGCCGGGGAGGCCAACGCGACGCACTTGGCGGCGGCCCTGCGCGGACTGCACCTGTACCGCAATGCCCCCAACTCCGCTTGGAGCGGCGGATCATCGGTCACGAGCAACGACCAGCTCCTGAACCTGCTCGGCGAACACCCCGGTGTCCGCGACGCCCTGCACCACGGCATCGCGCTGAACCGGGGGTGCCGTATCACCGTCACGGCCGCGACGATCGGCTGGTACGTCACCAGCGAGGCCCGGCCCGACATCGACCAGACCGCCTGGGAGGCAGGAGTCGTGACCGGCGCCCACCTGGGACCGGGCGACCCGCGTCTGACGCTGCGCAACACCATGCTCAACCTGGCCCTGGGCAACGCGCACCGACGCCGCGACGACTCACGCGAGCACCTGCTCTACTACCTCAAGGCGTGGAACGCCTGGGTCGAGGGCCGCACCATCAAGCTGCTGCGCCGCTCCCCCAACGAGACGATGCCGCGCATCTCCAGCCGTTCGTCCCTCGTATCGGCAGACAGCGACACCTGACAAAGCATAGATTCAACGGACAACTGCCGCTGGGCCGTGAGACATCGGACATGAACGGGCTCGGCCTGTACACCCCTCAAGGTGCCGTAGGAAAGGGAGGCGCATGCGCGCCCAGGAAATCACCTTCCTGAAGCTCGTCCAAGGTGACAAGCAGTTCCAGGTGCCGCTCTATCAGCGCACGTACAGCTGGGGCAGGGAGCAGCTTCAGCGGCTGTGGGAGGACATCGGGGAACTCGTCGACCAGCACCTGGCCGGCGAGCCGACCGCGCCGCACTTCCTGGGCTCCGTGGTGCTCGCACCCGGTCAGATCCAGGCGGGCGGGGTGCAGAGGTGGCTGGTGGTGGACGGGCAACAACGGTTGACCACGCTGATGCTGGCGTTCACCGCGCTGCGCGACCACCTCAAGGAGACGGGTGACGCGCGCGGGGTGGACAGGGTGCACCGCCAGATACTGGTCAACGAGTTCCACGAGGGCGCGGACCACTACCGGTTGCTGCCCACGCAGGCGGACCGGGACGCGTACGCCGCCTGCGTCCAGTCCCGCGCGGACGCCGGCGGAGGTGACAACGTCGGGGCGGCCTACCGGTTCTTCCGCGGTGCGCTCACCGAGGGCCACGAGGCGGGCGACGCGCGGTGGGCCGCCACGATCGAGACGGCGCTCAAGGACCTGCTCTCCATCGTGGAGATCACCGCCGAGCCGGGTGACAACGTGTACCGGATCTTCGAGTCGATCAACAACACGGGCGTCGGGCTCAGTCAGAGCGACCTGTTGCGCAACTACGTGTTCATGCTGCTGCCCAAGCGAGGCGAGCGGATCTACCAGGAACTGTGGCTGCCCATGCAGCAGAGCCTCGGCCCGAAGAACCTCGAACTCCTGGTATGGCTCGACCTGGTGGTACGCGGCCACTACAAGACCAAGCAGAGTGAGATCTACCGCGAGCAGCAGAAACGGCTCCATCCGCTGGCCGGGGACGAGGACGCGCTGCAGCGCGAGATCGAGCAACTCGCCCAGCGGGCCAGGCGATTCATGCGGATCATCGACCCCGCGCGTGAGCAGTCTCCCGCCCTTCGGGCGGTCCTGGAACGTCTGGCCGCCTGGGGTGGCCAGACCCACTACCCGCTCACGCTGCACCTGCTGGACCTTCTCGACGCCGGGGGGACGACTCCGGACGACGCCGCCCAGGCGCTGGGCTACGTCGAGTCGTATCTGGTGCGACGCCTGATCTGTCAGACGCCGACCACCAACCTCAACCGCATCTTCATGGAAGCGCCGAAGGAGCTCGAGACCGACCGGCCGGCCGCCGAGGCGGTGAGGCGGTTCCTGTCCGGCCGACGGCGGCGCTGGCCGAGCGACGAGGAACTGCGCGAGGCGGTCCGCACAAAGCCGTTCTACTGGGCCGGGCGCCCTCCACAGCGCAGCTACATCCTGCGCCGCTTGGAGGAGAGCTACCGCGCCTCCGAGCCCGTGGACTTCGCCAAGGCGTCCCTCAGCGTGGAGCACGTCCTGCCGCAACGCCCCGCTTCCGCGTGGTTCGACCTGCTCGCCGAGGAGACGGAGCCGAACCAGACTCCGCAGGAGCTGCACGACCTGCTGGTGCACACGCTCGGCAACCTGACGCTGACCGGTGACAACGCCAAGCTCTCGAACCACCCTTTCGAGCGCAAGCAGCAGATCCTCGACTCCAGTGCCCTACGCATGAACCTTGAGATCTCCTCGGCACAGCGCTGGGGCAAGGCGCAGATCCTGGAACGTGCCGACCGTCTGGCCGACCGCGCCGTGGGACTGTGGCCCGGCCCGATCGGCGGGGTCAAGCCGACCGGCGAGGAATCGCCGGGCTGGGTCGAGCTGCGGGCCGCTCTGGTGGCGATGCCGAGCGGCACCTGGACGACGTACGGCGATGTAGCCGAGCTGATCGGCAGCCACCCGGTGCCCGTCGGGGCCTACTTGGGCGCCAACACGAGCGTGATCGGCGCCTATCGGGTGCTCACCGTGGAGGGCAGGGTCTCCCCGCAGTTCCGCTGGGCGGACGGCAGTGACCGGCCGCCGCCGCAGGAGCTGCTGGCGAGCGAGGGAGTGCGCTTCGACTCTCTCGGGCGGGCCCATCCTTCTCAGCGCCTGTCCGCCGCCGAGCTGGCCACCCTGCTGGGCAGGGACGTGGCGCAGCCCGCCACGCACGACCCGCTCCCCGAGGGGGAGGACGCGGCGGCGGCCGAGCGGTTCCGTGCGCAGTTGCGGGAGAACTGGCCTGCCGCGTACGACGGAGTCGTGGCGGTCCTCGACTTCTGGCGCCGCCAGGGCGGCCATGTGACGTACGGCCGGCACGAGGAAACGAGCTGCTTCCCCATGCTGGACCTCGGGACCCGTCGGCCGCACCTGATGTGGCCGGTCGGGATCTACCCCGTCAGCGGAACGGTCGAGGTGGTCTTGCAGTACCTGAAGAGCCGCAGCCCCTTCGACGACACGGAGCAGCGCCGGGAACTCCTGAACCGCCTGAACAAGATCGACGGCATCGACCTGCCCGAGGCGAAGCTGGAGCTGCGTCCGTCCTTCCCGGTCAGTGTCTTCGCGGAGCACGGTGACGAGATCTGCGAGGTGCTGGACTGGTTCGTGGGGGTGGCGGCGCTGGATCTGGCGCGGCGGGGCTGAAGGCATGGCAGGAATTTGCGAAGGAGGCATTACTTGTGCGGTTATTGAACGACCTCACTCTGACCCGGAAGGGCGGAAGGGGGATCGAGAAGAGCGGAACGACATGTTCCGGAGAAATGTCCAGGGCGCGCGCCGTCGAGTGGGAGCTGCTCCTCCCCGGACAGCCCTCGCTGACGGTGCACGACAACCACTGGGTGAACGGCGAGCGTGACCTGGTGCTCCACAAGCCCACGGTCGTCCCCGAGATGCCGGCGGCCCTCTCCAATCTGCACAACAGACTGCGCTCTGGGATATGCGCGTCCGAAAGGCACGGGGAACTGCGCATCATGGTGTTCCCCACCTACGTCGACACGCATGGCAGGCCGCGGATCAAGAAGTCCCTCTCCACGGTGAACATCGCCAACGTCATGGGGCTGCGCCATCTCAGAGACTTGACCGCTCGGGAGGGTGTCAGGTTGGAGTCCGCGTTCGACCGACCGGATCTGCCTCCCGTGGACCTGGACGACCCACAGGACGAAAAGCCCCTACAGCACGCCTTGTTCTTTCCCGCCGCGGATGACGAGACACCGGTGGTCGCCTTCGTCCGCTTCCGGATCGTGCCTGTTCTGCAGCACATTGGCTGGCTGTCGCCGGCCGACGACTGAGGGAGGCCACCTGTGCCGGGGCGAACGTGCCGAGGAACTGTTCACAGGCTCAATGGCCAGACGATCTGTTTCACGGGTCGTGTTCTCGTCGATGGCGAATGGACGGTCAGGTCGCGCTGCGCCGAGAGAGCCAGGCAGCGGGACGCCATTTCCAAGGCCGACTTCTCGCAGAAGGTCACCCTTGTCGTCTATGGCGATCTGGCCACCAAGGTCGTGACCGACGACCGTCGCACCTACAGCAGCACGCTCGTGGACGCCGAGGCCGAGCGCAACCGGGGACGGCACGTCTGCGTCGTCGACGGAGACGGCTTCTCGAAACTGCTCAAGGGACGGCCCGCGCCGTGCCTGAAGCTGAGAAGAGCAGGCACGGGACGCGTTCGTCCCGTCGCGGCCACTTCAACCGAGGCACAGATTCTCGGTGGCCCTCTCCTCGTACGGAGGACCGGCCAGCGTGCCTCCTGTGATCTCACACTTGACCTCAACCGTCTCGACGAGGCGACGGCGGTGCACGAGGCGACGGTCGGAGCGCTCATCGCGCGCCTGTCCCACGAGGGCATCGAGGCATGTACGTACGCCTCCGGCGCTCCGGCATTCGACGCCGGGTGGTCACGCGGTGAAGACATCTTCGTCGCCGAGGTGAAAAGCCTCACCGGGGCGCGCGAGGACCAGCAGATCCGCCTGGGCATCGGGCAGATCCTCGACTACGCCCACCAGCTCCGGAGCGCGCACCCGAACACGGTCATACATCCGGTCCTGGTGCTGGAGGAACGCCCGTCTGCGGTCCGTTGGACCGCGCTGGCCGACGGTGTCGGCCTACGACTCACCTGGGCACCCGACTTCTCCGGGATCTGACCGGCTTCCCAGCTGACACGGACCCATCTGCGAGACATGCATGTGCGCGGATTCGAACACCGTGCCGGTACTGTCCTCTCAGGCCGGTCGATACTGACCGGCCATGGGACGGATCCCACCGTGGTCGGGGTTGACCCTCAACCTTGTCGAGAGCCCAGAGTCCCTGGTGTGGAGAACGACATGCGCAGCATCGGGGAAATGGCCCGGGACGGCGGACTGAGCGTGAGCGCGCTGCGGTTCTACGACCGTGCCGGAGTGCTGGTCCCCGCCTGGGTGGACCCGGTCAGCGGCTACCGCTGGTACGAGCCCGAGCAGCTGGAAGAGGCCAGGTTACTGGCCCGACTGCGCCGGGCGGGCATGCCGCTGGCTGACATCCGGCTCGTGCTGGCCGGCTGGGCCGGCGCGGACACGGACCTGGTGCGCGGTCTCCTTCAGGCGCACCTGCGCCGTCTCGAGCTGGGGCTGTCCGACGCCCGCAGCGAGTTCTCCACGCTCCGAGCTCTACTCGACCACAGGGAGACAGACCCCATGACCTCGCTCCAGACCGCCACCGCCCGGTTGTCCGTCCCCGCGCCGGAGCTGGCCGCCGCACTTGACGCGGTCCGTTTCGCGGCCGGTACCGATGCGGAGTTGCCGATGCTCGGCGGGATCCTGTTCGACGTCGAGGGAGAGGAACTCCACCTGGTGGCCACCGATCGCTACCGGATGGCTGTCGCGCGAACACGCACGACCGGGCACGGCGGGCCTCGTACGCAGGTGGTCGTGCCCCTTCCACTCGCCGATGCGATGCGGGCGCTGCTGACTGGCGAGGAGCCCGCCCAGCTCGCGGTGGACGGTGACCGCGTCACGCTGGAGACCGGCGACCGGCAGACATCCGGCCAGAGCCTCGGCCCCGAGTTCCCCGACTACCGTCGCCTCGTCCACCTCCCGTCCGGCCGCCGCGTTCACGTCGATACGGCGGCCTTCCAGGAGGCCCTGGAGACCGGCCCCGTCCGCGTGAGCGAGACACGTGAGCAGGACGGCGAGCCGTACGACCTCAGTGTGCTCAGGGTGACGGAGGCCGGGTCCGCGATCGTCTGCGACGACGGTGACGACGACCAGGACAACGTGGCCGTCAACCGCGAGTTCCTGCTGCACGCGCTCACCGCCGGGGCCCGGGACGAGCTGATCCTGGAACTGGGCGCGCCCACGGCGCCCCTCGCGATCCGCCGGCCCGACGACGAGGGCACCTTCTCGCTCCTGATGCCGGTCCGGTTGGAGAACTAGCCTCTGTGCAAGCCGGATTCGACCCCGTCCGCGACCGCTCGCCTCAAACGCGCGGCGGGGATGCGGGCACCTCGTGCTGTACGAGTGCCCTGGCGAAGGGCTCGCCGCTGCGCCGGGCGAACGTCATCCGCTCGCGGACCTCGCTCAGGGTGCGGGGACGGTAACCGGGCCCGCCGCAACAGCTCTTGTGGAAGCGGACGCCGGCGTGCAGCAGCACGGACAGCGTCCGCCAGGCGGCGGCGTCCCGGCGGCGGGGTGCGGCGAAGGCGGAGCCCACGTGGATCAGCAGCTGCGCGCAACGGGGGCAGATCCGCTCCCTGTCCCTGTCGTAGGGCTGCTTGCACGAGGCCCGGCAGGGCAGGCAGACGTAGGAGGTCTTCGCGTGGGCCATGTCAGCAGGGTAGGCGCGGCCCGGGCGGAACTCGACGGGATTTCGGCACCGTGCGTGTCACCAGGTCAACTCGCCTGATGCGACTGTTTCGTTGACGCCCATGGAGAGCGAGATCTGCTTGACCTCGCCTGTGTAGTCACCCACGGCTCCGTCCTCGGTCGCTCCGTCGTAGTAGTACATGGCGGACGCCCAGGGCTCGGCGTCCTTACCCAGCCCGTCCGTCAGGCCCTTCATCGTCGCCGTACGGAAGTCAGAGTCCGACTCGGCCTCCGGCGCCGAATCCCCGGTAACGTCCCCCGAAGCCGCCGAGGTACGCGGGGCGGAGGGTCGGAGGCCGCTCCCGCAGCCGCCTACGGTGAGCGCGGCGGCGACGATGAGTGCGGTGCCGGCGGATGCCGCGGTATCGGGACATGGGGCAACTCCGCGTGGTTCGCTCACTCAGCCTTCCTCGCCGTGTCCCTCCCCGTCCCCGCGCCGACGACGCGCTCGCTCGGCGATACCGCTGGAGAGCTTGCCCCTGACCGAGCTGGCCCGGTCGAGGGTCCCGTAGCCGAGGCTTCTGGCGGCATCGACGCCCTTCGCTCCTGTCTCGAGCGCCTTGTCCCTCACCTCCGCGGCCGCGTCCACCCATCGTCTCGCCTCCGACGACCGGCGACCGGACTCGATCCCGAGCCGCTCGTGGAAGTCATGGACGCCAATCGCGACTTGGTTGCTCGACTGGACCGCAGCCGGGGACTTGGCCGGATGCAGCAGCACCTTCGCGTTGGCCGTGCCGGCGACCGCGTCCATCCGCGCCACCAGACGCTCGGTGCTCCGCGAGATGAGTTCCTGTCGGTCCCCCCGGGCAGCCTTCAGTCCGAGGCGATGACCGTCCAGCTCCTCCGGGGACGCGTCCAGCACCCGGTCGAGTTCGAGCACGGCGATCGCGTCCTGCAGTTGGAAGCAGCGAGCCAGAACGGCGAGCCACTCCCGAACCGGGGACTCGGCTTCCCTGACCGTCGCGGCGAGATCACCGATCTTGGACTGCCGCTCCATCTTTTCCGCGATCGCGTCGAGTTGACGCAAGGCGTACACCTGGGTCTCCGCGATCGACGTCGGCGCGTCCTGCACCTTCGACCACATGGTCTCGTCGACCCTGCCCCTGTTCTCGCGGATGGTCATGGTCTCGTCGATGACGATGCCCACTCCGATCATGCGGGACAGCACAGTGTCCTTCTGGGCGCGCAACACGTCGTCGACCTTCGCGTCGATCGTGGCGAGATAGTCGGTGATCTCGTCCATGCTCTGTTGCATCGCAACCTGCGACATGAGCTTCGCGGCATTGGCGAGAGCCGCCGGGTTGGTCAGAAACGATCGGGGTCCCTTCACGAACTCCACGAATCCCCTGATCTGGCCCTTCTGCCCCTTCACCACACCCGTGCTGAAACCGGTCTTCGAGCTCTCCCTCAGCCCGTACTTCTTGACGAGCTGCGCCGACTTTGGAGTCAGCTTCACCCAGCGACCGGAGTCCGCGGCGAACTCCGAACCTGCCTGCGCGATTGCGGCCCCGACGCCGAAGACGGACTTGAGCCATTGCGGTCCGAGATCCTTCGACGACGCCAGTCCCTCCGAGATGAGGAAGCGGTCGACATCCGCCGCGTTCCCGATGACCATCAATCCGTCATCGTCACTGATCAGCTGAATCTCGTTGTCCATCGCCCGCTCCTGAAGTCGCTTCTCGCAGTGGTGGGTGGTCGGGGTGCGCGCGGCGATCGCCGGGCAGGGCCGACGTCTTCCGATGACGGGAGAGCGAGGTGCCGACCCGGACAGGGCCAGGGCGCGCTTCCCTTGCGCCGACGTGGAGTCGACGTCCGGGCAGACACCAGTTCCTCATGGTTCGGGGCGCGTTCGAGCCGGCGCGTCGTCGGGCTGGCAGCAACTCGGGCACGACCCAGCCTTCCTGGCCTGCCCCGTCGTGGCGCCCGACAACCGGTGCCAACGCTGCGGAACTGGAAGCGCACACGCTGCCTGGCCGCGCCCACCCGTTCACGCATTCCCCTCGGCCATGGGCGCCTGCCCGCCGAGAGGGCGGGCGACGGTTGATCGCCATCAGTATGTTACCCATGTACTCAGTTCACAAGGGGTGAACGCCTGCTTTGCGCATTCGAACAACGCTCGCACGCCGGTGGCATAGGTTCGACAGTCGCCGGAATCCGAAGCCGGGAGGGCATATACAGAAGGGCACGCTGGAGTACGAGCAGGCTCTGGACGCCGTGATCGAGATCCTGCGTTCACGGGCACGCCAGGGCGCGGTGCCCATTCCGTACGGTGATCTCAGCAGCGAACTGACACGGCTCGGCCATCACGTCCCCGCCCACGAGGGCCCCATGCCTTACCTGTTGGAGGACGCCTCGGTCCGAGAATGCCCGGACGGACCGCTGCCCCTGCCGAAGGACAGCGACTGGCCGTCCAGCGGGTTCTTCAAGCTGGCTTGGCGCGCACCGTACAAGCGGCCAGGCGGCGACGTACTGCTGTGGACCCAGGAGATCGAGAAGCTGGCGGAGCACTACGCCGGCCGCTGACGCTCACTTCATCGGCGCTGGCTTCCCCAAGGCTCCCGTTTCATCCCGATCTATGGCCGCTCCCGTGCGCCGAACGGCTCGCTACAAGAGCACTGCTGTCCCGGCGGGCCAGCCGGTACCCCCTCTGGCCACGTCGGCAGAAGTCCTTATGCTCTGGCCATGACATCCGGATTGACCCCTCAACACACCCTTCGGGCCTGGCTGTTGAATGCGCTGGCGGAGCTGGGCGGCAGTGCACCAACCGCTCACGCACTCAAGCACGTGGAACAACGCTACGGGACACTCCTCTCATCCGAAGACCATGAAGGAACAGAGCGGGACAATGAGCCTAAATGGCACAACAGGACCAGGTTTGAGCGAAAGAAGATGGAGCGATCGGGTCTTCTGGTCCCGGCCCGGGAGTCGCGTGGTGTCTGGACACTGACTGAAGCCGGCTGGGACCAGTTTCACCTCCTCCGAGACACGACCGCCGAAGTCAGCGCGGGGACGGAGGGTCCCCCCGCGCCACCCGCCGACACCCCGAAAGGGGACGAGACGCCCTCACGCGCTGAAGAGACGACCCAACGCATAGTCCGGAGTACAGCTGTTGCGGACTATGTGAAACGAGTGCACGACTACAGGTGTCAGGTTTGCGGGATTCGACTTGCAACGTCAGCAGGAGCGTACGCAGAAGCAGCACACATCCGAGCCTTGGGACGCCCCCACGATGGGCCCGACGTCCCAGCCAACGTGCTCTGCCTGTGCCCGAACCATCACGTTCTCTTCGACTTCGGCATGTTGACCATAAGTGATGAATTGACCGTCACTGACTACTCTTCTGGAGCTTCGCCATGCCGACTCAGAGAGATACCGGAACACAGAGTCGACCGCCAGTACCTGGCGTACCACCGCGCTCACCACAGTGGAATGGGACGGCCTTCGTGACAAGCACACCCAAGTTTGGCTGTTCGTCTCCCGAGCAATTGTAAAAGCTGCGGCGGGGCTGGAGGGGGGCGGGGTTGGCGTGATGTCGAGCAACAGCGCCTTCGCAGCCGGGTGTTCCGGAGCGTAGAGGTCGTCGTCACGAGCGAGGTCCGGTTCGTAGGGGCCCTGCTACGTCTGTTCACCGCGGGAGGGCGTTCAGAAAGCGGATGCGGTGCGGCAGGGCAGGGCCGCACACTTCTCGGGTGATCCTGTCGCACCCTGTCGTTGAAGTGTCTCCTCCCGCAGACTTCGCTCTGTGGCCGATCGCCGACGCCGAACGGTACGGCTTCCTGCCCCTTCACGGTGGGCTCAATGCCGCCGAGGTCGGCACGGCGGTCGCGAGCATCGCCGACCGCAACGCCACCGCTCCGGAAGACGATGTCCAGCCTTCAACGTGCGCAGACCCGATCGGCGCCTTCCTGCACGGGCTGCTCACGGCGGATTGTGTCTATGTGCCGGGCGGCTTGCGCATCGTTGACACAGCCACCGGCGTCACACTCCTCCCGGGCTGCTGCAACGGCCTCGAGGAACGCGGCGAATGGCGGTACGTCCTCGATGGCGACGGCTGGGCATCCTTCGGCCACGATCCGTCCCCGCTGGCCGAACTCCGTGGCGACACCGTCCACCTGACAGTGGACGCCGACATGGTGAACAGCCCCTTGATCGAGCTACCGGTCGATGAACTCCAGCGGCTACTCGCCGACGCGGAGCGGGACCTGGCCGGCTTCCTCCGCCTCGCCACCACTTGGGCCGCCCGTCATCTCCCGGATCGGGCGACCGAGGTCACAGCCGCGTTGGCCCGGGGCCTGCTCTTGGACACGGTGGTCGCGCCGTTGTCTCCGCCCGTGTCGTAAGTCCCTATGTCTCGCGCACCTGGCCTACGGCCTCGGTCCGGGCGGGGACCGGTCGAGGTGTGGCGAGAGGTTCGGCGGTTGATGTCGTACCTCCGCCCAGACCGTCTTCGTGTACGCGTCCCGGACCGTGCATCCCCAACGGTCGGCGTAGGCCTGGACGAGGAGCAGTCCGCGGCCCGAGGTCTCGTCGGTGGGTTGCGGGGTCACGGACGGTGGCAGGCGCTCGGGCCGGGTGTCCGTGACCTCGATGCGGAAGCTGTCGGGCAGGAGGAGAAGCGTCAGGCGGAAGTCCCGGCCGGGGAGGCTGCCGTGGCGGACCGCGTTCGAGGCCAGCTCGGCGGTGACGAGGGCGACGGTACGGGCGGGGTCGCAGTCGTACGGGAGGCCCGTCCACTCGGTGAACTGCTGGACGGCGAGTTGGCGGGCGAGGCGGGCGCCGCGTCTCGTGCTGCTGAAGCGCAGGGTCAGTTGGCGGGTGGGAGCGTGAGGCGGCGCCGCCTCGTCGGTGAGCTGATGGTGGGTCACGGTGTCAGCGTGGTGGGGCGGACGGCCTGCTGACCAGGTACGACTGCCGTACGTCGTCCTTGTCGTACGGATTGGGCGGCGTGCTGCGGGGTGGGTTGTACGGGGCTTGTACGGGCGGTGTACGGGTCCGGCGCGTGTCCCGGTCCCCGCGAGTCGCGTTGGACATGGACCGGTGGCGAGCGCGGCCGTGGGCGGGGCGCGGAACGGGATGGGAAGGGCGTGGGACTGTGAGGGCGGTACGGGACGCACGGGAGACGCGGACGGGGCGGGGCGCGAAGACCAAGGACGAGGGGCCCGATGCGCCGGGTGAGTGGTCGGCGTACGGGGTGCTGTTGCAGTATCTGCGCAAGCGGGCCGGGCTGAACCAGCAGCAACTCGGGGACGCGATCGGCTACTCGCTGGAGCAGGTCGCCTCGGTGGAGCAGGGGCGGCGGCCGGCGAAGGCGGCGTTCACGGTGGCGGCGGAACGGGTGCTGGAGGCGGGCGGGGTTCTGGAGGCGCTTCAGGGGGAGGTGGATCGGGCGAAGCTGCCAAGGTTCTTCAGGAACTTCGCGCTCTTCGAGGCGGAGGCGGTGAGCCGGTTCGAGTATGAGCCACTGCTGGTGTCGGGGCTGCTGCAGACAGAGGGGTACGCACGGGCTCTGTTCGCCGGGCACTGCCCACCCCTGGGTGAGGAGATCATCGACCAGCACACGGAAGCGCGACTGAGTCGGCAGAAGCTACTGACGCGAGTGCCGCTCGCAGAGCTGTCGTTCATCATCGGTGAGGAGGCACTGCGGAATCCGGTTGGCGACAGGGACGTCATGCGCGAACAATGGCAACGCCTCTTGAAAGTCGGGGCGTTGCGGAACGTGGAGGTCCAGGTCATGCCTGCCGCATGCGGGTTCCACTCCGGTCTGAACGGCCCGTTTGTGGTGCTGGAGACCAAGGAGCACAAGCACCTTGGTTACATCGAGTCTCAGGATGTCGGGTGCGTCGTCCATGATCCAGCAGAGGTCAGTGCCTTCGGGTTGCGGTATGGCAAGCTGCGGTCGCAGGCTTTGAACGGCGTCGAGTCTGCGCGGCTCATCGAACGGCTGGTGGGAGAGACATGAGCGTGGAGCAGGTGCCCGAGAACGTGAACGGTCTGCACTGGTTCAAGAGCAACTACAGCGGCTCGGGAGGAGGCAACTGCGTGGAGGTGGCTGCCGGCCTGGACGCCGTGTATGTACGGGACTCGAAGGTCGTGGGTGGCGGGCCTGTGCTGCGGGTCAGCCGGGGCGAGTGGGCGGCGTTCGTGGCGCTCGCGGCGCTCGCGGTGGAGTAGGGCCGAGTACGGCTTCTGAGCGGAGCAACGGGCTCGCTCCCGTCACTTGGGGTGACGGGAGCGAGCCCGTTGCTATGCCGACGGCTCAGAACAGGGCGCCCTCAGCGCCCTCTCCGAAATCCGACCCACCTCGCGCGGCAAGCTGCTCCTTGCGCTTCCGGATGGCCTCGGGAGACGGCGGGGGCAGGTCAGGGTGCTTCTCCCGCGCCTTCTTTTCAGTCACGCCCTTGTGGAGGCCGAGGTGAACCTCGTCGGCGTAGGCCTGGTGGTTCAGCTGGCGCAGGCGGTCGATGATCTCGGTCCGGGCGAGGAGGCCGATGGTGTAGCGAGTGCCCTGGTCAGTTTCGTGGAATCCGTGGTCAAGGGGGAATGTCTCGTGCGTCGGATGGACGGGCGGGGTCTGCCCCGAGCTGTCCAGGAGGTCATACCAGCCGTAAGCCTCAATAGTAGCTTTGTCGATCTCCTCGTGTATTTTGCGGAGCTCACTAATCTGCTCATCGCGACATTCCTGGTCATGTACGAGATTATAGGTGTCGGTCAGCCCCATACGACGAGCGAGCATAAGTTCACGGCGATAGGAATTAAGACGGTCACCGACAAGACGTAGCCGGTGCGTAAGCGAGGGAAGAACAAGAGTTTCCACGACATCAGATGGGCTATAGTTAATCCGGGTCTCAAGCGTCGAGGTACGGTCCACCGTCCACCAAAAATGTGCAGCGCTACTCAACAGAGCCAGCAGTGCAGTGTCTTGCGACGGGAAAACCCCCAGCTTGTGAGAAAGTACCGCCCCCGTTCGAATCATTACCGGCATAACTGCCTTACTGACGAGAGCAATAACGATACACTGCTCCAGCGGGGCTACCGCAGCCACCATCGATGATTGCTTCTCGGCGAACTGCCACCACCTTTCCCGGTAAACCTTGCGATTATTCTTGTCACGCTCAGGCTTCACATCACGAAGCACTTTCTCATAGACCGCCGGGTACCTTTCAGCTTCCTCAATGGGCCAGTCGTGAAAATTAATAATCCAGCGACTGGTTCCATGGTCAGGCGCTTGATTGACGTCCTGGCCATTTAGGTAAGGGAACAAAACGTCCCTGTAGCATTCATCATGGGCGATCAAACTACGAGCTTCTTCGCCAGGAAGCGTAAACCCTAGCCCCAAGACGAGAGCTCCGATGTGCGCAACTCCCTGATTCGCCACCAACGCCTGCACCCAAGGTGCTTCGCGCGTACCAGGATTCAGAGATGTAGAAATTCCGTTTGGGACCAGCAAGTCACCCAGAACTTTGATCGATGCCGCAGCCAAGGGCGCCCTACTTGTCCACACTGCACAGTACTCCAAAGCAGCGGAATTTGAAGGCCAGGGTGCACTCTTGATCGCTTTGCGAATCTCTACGCCAGCTCTCTCGAGTTGATCGAGACCCACTTCACGAGTATCACCCTGCGCAAGTGTGTTGGTGGCAATAAGACCTGACTGGCCGGTTACACGCAAAAGATCATGTGCTCGCAGTTCAAAGTAAGCTACAAGATCAGCTACGCCACGGACGCCGCGAGAAAGAAACTCGACCATCACCTCCCTGTAGGATTCACCCATTGCGCCAGTCAGCTTCTTCCCCCCCAAGAACGGCGGGTTACCCACAATCGCGTCGAACCCGCCCCCGCGCGAAAACACCTCCGGAAACACCAACGGCCAATGCACCGGCCGCCGCTCCAACGCCCCCTCCGGAAGCTCTGCCCCCAGCCACTCCTCCGCCGTAGCCCGAGCCGCCCGCACCACCTCGGAGTCGTCCTCGACCCCGTCCTCCATGATCCGCTGCACGATCCACGCAGCTCGCGGAAACAGGTCCCGGACCCGTTCCCCGCCCTCCTCCTCGTACCAAGGCACTCGCCCCGAAGCACAAGTGGCCAGTGCCGCCCCCGCGATCAGGTCCCCCACCAACCGCAGCCGCCGCGAATGCCGGTTGACCTCCTCCAGACGCTCCCGCTTCTCCTGAAGCGCCGGCAGGTCCACGCCCTTGATGGCCGTGATCGCCAACCGCTCCCGCGTGAGCTGGTCCACCAACTGCCGTGCCTGCTCGGCCAGGATGTCGGTCTGCTGCCCCGGCTTCATGTGCACCGACTGGATCTGCTCCATGCTGTGCACGCCGAGCAGTGAGTCCCCCGCCACCAACCGGTCGTCCAGGAACGTGAACGGCCGCCCCGGGTCCATCGACACCAGCCACAGCGACAGCTTGGCCATCTCCACAGCCATCGGGTTGATGTCCACGCCGTACAGGCAGTGCTCGATGATCTGGCGTCGTGCCTCGACGACCACCGGGTCCTGCTCCGCGTCCGCCGCCGTCACCGCCTCCACGGCACGCCCGGCCCGGTACGCCATCGCGTCCGCCCGGCCCTCGGACTCCCACGCCTCGATCAGGCGGTCCGCCAGGTAGCGGCAGGCCGCGACCAGGAAGGCCGCCGAGCCCATCGCGATGTCCGCGACCTTCAGGTCGAGGATCTGGTCCGCCGACTTCAGTCGCCACTCCCCTGTGTCCGCCGTCTGGAGCGGACCCGGCTCGTACACCAGCGGCTCCAGCGCGTGCAGCACGACCTCCTCCGCCAGGAAGCGGGGCGTGTAGTGCGTGCCCGTGTTCTTCCTCAGCGACGATTCGGTGACGTACAGCGCGCCGTTGGGGATGACCGTCGGCAGGCCGCGCAGGTCGTCGCGGAGGATGCCGACGAACGGCAGGAGCCGCTCCGTCAGGGCCGGGTCCTTCGTCACCGCGTTCAGCCGGCGCCGGGCCTCCGCCGCCGCCTCCGTGCCGAGCGGCGCCAGCTTCTTCTCCAACTGGCCCGCCGTCGCCGGAGGCTTGGGGTCCTTCCACTTCTCGTGGATGGACGTGGCGAGGGTCTTCACGGAGCCGCCGGCTTTCGCCGCCAGCGACTCCAACTCTCGCAGGGTAACCTCGTGTTCCAGACCCTCGGGGCCGATCAGCCCCACCATGTGCTCAGTTGCCCTGCGTCCGTCGAACGACAGCAGGCCCTCGTACACGTAGCCGATCTGCTCGACGTCCAGCGCGCGGAAGCTGAGCGTGCGGACCTCACGGTCCTTGCCCTTGCCGACGCGGACCTCCTGGACCGCCTGGAGCATGTGCAGGACCGTACGGTCGTCGATGGGGAGCAGCGGGGTGGTGCGCTCCAGCCACGGGTACTTGTCGGGGTCGAAGATCGAGCCGTCGTACGCCGGGAGGTGGAAGCCCGAACCAGGGTGGTCCACTCCCCCGTGCACGGCGTGGAAGAGGGCGATCAGGCGGTGCCACGCGGACGTCGTGTGCTCCAGCGACGTCTCGCCCTCCTCGTCCGCCCGCGCCTTCAGCTCGTCGCGCAGGAAGCGTGCCGAGTACGAGCGGGCGTACACCTCGTTGTCCGCCGGGAGCAGGCCCCGCTCCTCCGCGAACAGGAGGAAGACGACGCGCATCATGACCGCCACCGCGCCGCGGTAGACCTCGCCCGCGCTGACGCCCGACGCGTGCAGGCCCGGTGCCCCGTGCTCGACCGCCCGCACGTCCGCGCGCCCTATGGCGTCCACGAGGAGTTCGACGGCCTGGCGGACCTGCACGCCCAGCGCCTCGGTGACGTCCTCGCCCGCCGCGACGCTCGCTTTCAGCAGGCCGACCAGCGTCTCGGCGTCGTCGTACTCGAAGAAACGGCGGCGGCGCAGCAGGGA
The DNA here is from genome assembly GCF_055575395.1 of Streptomyces sp. NPDC034103. Taxonomy (NCBI): domain Bacteria; kingdom Bacillati; phylum Actinomycetota; class Actinomycetes; order Kitasatosporales; family Streptomycetaceae; genus Streptomyces; species Streptomyces sp. NPDC034103. Next base: position 110,984 of record NZ_JBVISS010000008.1, read on the forward strand.
CACGAACGCGCGGACGACGTTGCGCTCGGCCCGCTCGTTCCAGCCGATGGAGTCGAAGACGGCCGTCGTCGTGACGCCGCCGAGCGGGGCCCAGACCAGGCACCACCAGCGGCCGTCGGTGACCAGACCGAGCGGGACGCCGTGGTGGCGCAGGAGGCGGGCCAGGCGGTCGGCGGGGGCCGCGGACCAGTCGCCGCCACCGCCGACGCGGGCCGTGGGCGCCGTACCGGCCGGGACCGTCATGCCGAGCAGGCGTACGCGCTTGGCGGCCGACTCCACGTCCGGTTCGACCGCGAGGCCCGTGCCCGGTTCGACCAGCGCGAAGTCGGGGCGCACCTCGGTGTTGTGCTCCGCCACGCGCAGGGTGAGGCGGTCGAGGCCGTGGTGCTCGGAGTCGCCCTGGCGGAACGCCAACGCGTCGTCCCAGCCCAGCAGGCGGCCGAGCACGTAGGCCACCCACTCGTCGCGGCCCGCTGTCGTGTCCGTCTGCCAGTCGGCGTGGCGGGCGCGGAGGCGGGCGCGTTCGTCCTTCTCCAGGGCGTCGAGCTGGGGCCAGGCGCGCAGCAGGACGGGCATGGTCAGGAAGGGGCCGGAGACCTCGGTGAGGTCGAGCCACTCCTGGTGCTGCCGGCGGCCGTCGGCGGCCTGGGCCTTGGCTGCGGCTACTCCGGCGCTCATGGGGCGGCGGGGGCTCATCGGCGGGCTTCCTTTGCGGGGATCACGAAGACGACGGCGGCGGGGAAGAGGTGGGAGCGGGGCTCGCGGTATCGGGCGGCGATGGCGGCGAGTTCGCGTGTCCGTTCGGCGGGGAGCCCTTCGAGGCGCTCCTGCCAGCGGCGGCGGTCGTCCTCGAACTGGCGGCGCTCGTGGCCGGTCAGCTCGTGGGTGGACAGCAGCACGAGCTGTTCGCCCTCCCCTTCGCCCTCCTCCTTGAGCTTGGCGCGCAGGGTGGCCTCGAAGCGGTCGAGGGTCGCGGTGATACGGCTTTCCTCCTCCGCCCGGCGGTCGGCGAGCCTGCTCTCCAGCTGGCGGCCGAGTTCGCCGGCGCGGGCCTCCAGGGACCGGTAGAGGGGGTCGCGGAGCCTCGGCCAGGCCTCGGTGAGTTCCTTGCGGAGGTGCGGGGCCGCCTCGACGCCCTCGGTGAGCGCCTGGGAGAGGACCCTGCCCTGTTCGTTCACCGACTCCCAGCGGCGGAAGCGGCCGGTGTCGCCGAACCAGCCGCCCGAGTACAGCACTTCCTCGTGCAGGCGGGTGCCGTCGGTGCCGACGAGGACGTACCGCGCGTAGGCGGAGACCAGGGTCGTGGTCACCGCCGGGTCGCCGGAGACGACGGCGGTGACGCGGTGCAGGTCGATCAGGTCCGCGTTCCAGACGGCGGCGGTCAGCAGGCGCGTGGAGAGGGCGACGAGCGGGTGCTTGAGGTGGGCGAGGACCACGTCGTCCCTGCCCTGGGCGGCCACCGCCGGGGAGAAGGTGAGCGGGCGCTGCTCGCCCTCGCGGAGCTTGTGCGCGAGGCCGCGGGTGGCTCGCTCCCAGCTGCCGGACAGGGGCTGCACCTCGAAGAGGTCGCCCGGCTCGAAGTCCTCCGCCCGGAGGGTGGACGGCAGCAGCGGCGGCTGGTTGTCCAGCGCCAGCGCGGTGTCCACGACGCGCTTGACGTTGCCCGGGGTGAGGCCGAGTGCGCTCACCGTCTCGTCGTACTGGTCGGCGAGCCGCTTCGTCTGCGCGGTGACATTCTGCTCCGGGGCGACCTCGCCGCCCGTGCGGCGGCCCTTGATCGGCTTGGGCTTGGCGTTCTCGACGTCGACCGGTGTGGTGTCACCGGTCATCCGGCGCTGGACGGCGTCGGCGAGGACGGCGTTGACGGAGCCGAGGTCGTGCTCCATGCGCGCGACCTTCTTGGCGACCCGGGAGAGGAACTCCAGGTCGGCCTCGTAGGAGCCGGCCTGCGCCTGCTGCCAGCCGGAGCCGATGAAGTGGGTGATCTCCGGGTCGTGCTTCTGGCCCCAGCGGTCGATACGGCCGATGCGCTGTTCGAGCTTGTTGGGGTTGAAGGGGATGTCGTAGTTGATCAGACGGTGGCAGTGGTTCTGGAGGTCGATGCCCTCGCCGGCGGCGTCGGTGGCCAGGAGGATGCGGACCCTGCCCTCCGCGCGGGACGGCTCGGTCTGGAAGCCGAGGCGGATGCGCTCGCGCTCCTCGGCGGACAGGCCGCCGTGCAGGCGCTCGACGCGGCCCCCGTCGGTGAGTTCCTCCTGCTGGAGGAGGTCGTGGAGCCACTTTTGGGTGTCGCGGTACTCGGTGAAGACCACGACCCGGTTGTTTGTCCAATGCTTGCCGTCCGGGCGGCAGATGGCCTTCAACTCGGCGATCAGAGCTTCCGCCTTGGAGTCGGGCGCGGCCTCGTGGGTCAGGGCCCAGCGCTCCATCTCCTGGAGCAGGTCCAGTTCCTGGCCGTCCTCCGCCGGGGTGAGCGAGGTGGAGCGGGTCAGGGCGTCGTCCTCGGCGTCGACCAGGCCCGTGTCGTCGAGGTCGGCGACGAGGTCGGCGAACTCCTCAAGCCACTCGGGGACTTCGGCGGCGGCCGTACGGCCGCGCGCGGGGCCGGTGTCCTCCAGGTGGGAGAGGTAGACCTGGACGGTGTGGAGGAAGGCCGCCGGGGAGGAGAACAGCCGCTTCTTCAGCAGCAGGGTCACCAGGTCGGCGGCGCGGCGGCCACCCCGGGCGGTCGGGGTCAGCTTCTTGCGCCGCAACTCGGCGAAGGAGCCGAGCAGGTGGTGGATCTCGCGTTCCTGCGGGGTGTAGTCGACGGAGAGTTCGAGGGTCTTGCGGGTGCGGAAGCGGGGCGTGCCGTCCACGTTGGTGATCGTCGACTTCAGGCGTCGTACGACGGCGTCCTTGAGGGCTTCCTTGTCAGGGCCCTGCGGGCCGCGAATGAAGCGCTGTGGGTCGAGGAGTTCCAGGAGCGCCGTGTACGACTCGGGGTAGCCGTTGTGCGGGGTGGCGGAGAGGAAGAGACGGTGCTCGAAGTGCGGGACGAGCCGCCGGATCAGCTTGGTCTGCTGGGAGTCGACCGCGTACACCTGCTTGGGCGCGGCGGGCGCGACGTGGTGCGCCTCGTCGAGGACGAGCAGGTCGAAGAAGCGCTTGTGCTCGCCGTCGGAGCTCGCCTCGGGGGCGCCGATGACCTCGTCGAGGAGGCGCTGGGCCTTCTGGCCGCGCAGCCAGGGCAGGGAGACGATGGTCAGCGGGTGGACCCGGAAGGGGTTGGCGGCGGTGCCGTGGGTGCGGCGCAGGCGGGCGCAGTGCTCGGAGTCGACGATGGTGAACTCAAGGCCGAACTTCTCGGCCATCTCGTCGCGCCACTTGAGGGTGAGACCGGCCGGGCAGACGACCATGGTGCGGCGAGCCCGGCCGCGCAGCATGAGTTCCTGCACGACGAGGCCGGCCTCGATGGTCTTGCCGAGGCCGACGTCGTCGGCGAGGAGGAGGTTGACGCGGGGCGCGCCGACCGCCCGGGAGACCGGCTCCAGCTGGTACGGCTCGACGGCGACGCCGGAGCGGAACGGGGCCTGGAGGGTTTTGCCGTCAGCGGAGGCGACGGCGGACCAGCGGACGGCGTCGAGGAACGCGGCGAGGCGGTTCGGGGAGTCGTAGGAGCCCGTGGAGGCGTCGGGCAGGGAGCCGGCGGGCAGGACGCGGCGGCCGGGCTCGACCTCCCAGATCACGGAGAGGGTGTCGCCGAAGCGGCCGTCGGCGACGGACTGGAGGTGGACCAGCGTCGCGGGGCGCCGGTTCTCCGCGCCGTCGGACGCGGCCGGGGGCGGCTCGACGCGGGCCACCACCCAGGACTGGCCGCGCACCTCGACGAGGTTCCCTTCTTCGGGAAGCGGCTGTGCCGCCGTCCGCTCGGTCTCGCGCTGAGCTGCTGGCGTCATGAGCGCTGTTCCCCTCGGTGTTCACCTGCCGTCGTCCGTAGACAGTGTCCCGTGTGCTGTCTCCCCTCCGGAACGACGTGACGGCAGGCTAACACGCGCCATCGCCTGTGAACAGAGTTCACGATTTATCGAGGCAGCGGTTCGTACCCCCTGGCGGTCCTCAGCTCATGCGGCGCAGTCGTTCCAGCAGCTTCCGGCTCCGTCCGTGCCCGGCGTCGGACTCGGGCAAGACCGTCTCCTCCTCGTCGGCCAGGCGGCGCAGCAGCTCCTCGGCGGCGTGCCGTTCCCCGGTGCGGATCAGCAGGACGGCGATCTCGTAGCGGGTATCCAGCACGGCGGGGTGGCCGGGCCCGAGCAGGCTGCGCTGTTCGGCAAGGACTGACTTCAGCTGGTCCAGGGCCTCGCGGGTGCGGCCGAGCGACCCCGCGCACAGAGCGGCTCCGGCCCGGGCGGCGAGCGTGCCCGCACGGTCGAGGCCAGGGACGGCCAACAGCTCGCGGTACTCCTCCAGAGCTCGGGCCGGACGTCCCGCCCGGCGCAAGGCGGCCAGCTCGGCCAGTCGCGGGTGAGTGAGCGTAATCCCGGCGCCAGAAGCCGGTCGGGGTGCCCAGGCGGTGAGCAGAGCGGCCGCCTCCTCAGCGGAGGCGGGCCTGTCCTCGGGCTTCTTCTCCAGCAGCCGCTCGACTAGCGTCCGCAGGCCGTCCGGTACGCCGGGGCGACGGTCGGCGAGCGGCGGGACGGGGTCGTTGGCGTGCCGGTGGTACAGCATGAAGGGGCTGGCGTCCGTGAACGGGGGAGCGCCATTGAGCAGTTCGTACAGGACGCAGCCGAGCGAGTAGAGGTCGCTCGCGGGCACGGTCAGACCGACGGCCTGCTCCGGTGCCATGTAGACAACCGTGCCGGGAGTGGCGTTGGCAGCGGTGAAACGGGTCTCGCCGGGCTGGGGCTCCAGAGCCGCGGCAACCCCGAAGTCCAGGACCTTGACCTCCCCGTCGGGAGTCAGCATCAGGTTCGACGGCTTCAAGTCGCGATGCACGACCCCCTGACCGTGGGCGTAGGACAACACCTCGGCCACGCGGCGGGCCACATCCGCCGCCTGCTCGACGCGCAGGGGGCCGTCGTTCTTGAGGACGGCGTCCAAGGCGCGGCCCGGGACGAGATCCATGACCAGATACAGCTCACCTTCGTGGTTGCCGTGGTCGTGGACGGCGGGGACGCCCGGATGCCGCAGGCGACCGGTCAGGCGGATCTCGCGCAGGAACCGCCGCTCCAGCGTGCTCAGTTCGAAGCCACGGCCACGGGTGGCGAGGAGCTTGACGGCGACCTCGCGATGATGGTCGCGGTCGTGGGCCGCCCAGACGACGCCCATCCCGCCCCGGCCGAGCTCGTGCGTCAGCTCGTACCGCCCAAGGCTCCGCCGCATCGCGCCCCGCCCTCAGTTCCGGCGCCTGCCGCGCCCGCCGCCGCCACCCGCGGCCGGGGGCGTCACGGCACCCCGGCCGACCGGGCCATTCTGTCACCGGTCACGAGACTCCTGGGCCGCATGTGACCGAAAAAGTGCGGGCTACAACGATCGCAGCTCACTCACGGAACCCGGTGACACCGGCGTTCACAGGGGCATCGGGCCCTGGGGAACCAGGAAGGGGCGGCGCGGGTCCTCGGGCGGAGTCCGTTCGACGGCCAGCCCGGGGGCCGGCTCCGGCAGGTGGGGCGCGAGGCCGGCGTAGACCTCGGCCGCCGAGGTGGGGCGGTCGTCCGGCCGCTTGGCGAGCAGGGCCGTGATCAGGTCCTGAAGATCCCCGGGCACCCGAACCCCCGCGTCGGCGACGACAGGCGGGGGCGAGGCAAGGTGGTGGGAGGCCAGGAGCGCCGGCTGATCCGTGGGGAAGGGCGTCGCGCCGGTGAGCATGTGGTGCAGCAGGCAGCCCACGGCGTACAGGTCGCTGCGGCCATCGAGCCGGTCCCGGCCGGCCAGCAGCTCGGGAGAGGCGCAGATGAGGTTGCCGACGCCTTCGCCGGTCGTCGTCAGCCGCGGGTCGGTGTCACTGAGCAGTTTGACCAGGCCGAAGTCGAGGATCTTGACGACGCCGTCGCGGCGGACCATGACGTTCTGCGTCTTGAGGTCGCGATGCACCAGGTCGGCCGCGTGGACCGCGGACAGGCCCGCGCACAGCTGGGCGGCGACGGCAGTCGCCGTGGGGACGTCAAACCGACCGTCCTCCTGTTGATCGAAGAGGTACTCGAGCGTGGTGCCGTCGATCAGTTCCATCACCAGCCAGCACGTGTCGTCCGTGATCGACGCGTCGAAGACCGTGGCGACGTTCGCATGGTCGAGACGCGCGGCGGCCCGCGCCTCCCTGCCGAACCGTGTCAGTGCAGCGTCGCGGCTGCTCGCCACGGCCAGCAGTTGCGTGGCGACGGTTTTCACCGCGACGGGCCGGTCAAGAGGCAGGTCGCGCCCCTGCCACACCTGTCCCATCACTCCCCGGCCCAGTACCGACTCCAGCCGATAGCGGTCATGGATCACCATTCCCGGGGTGAGACTCCACATATTCGCCGACCTCCACACTGACTACACAACCAGATGGAACGTACACGCTGTGAACAAAGTCAATGAGGGTAGTAGCCTGCCCCGTATGAACGGCCGCCGGGAACGCCGACCAGCTTGCCGCCAAGTACCTCGGAGACTGAACCATGAGTGCCCATGACGCCGTCCCCGTCAGCCTGGCCGAGATCGCCCGGATCGCCGGCGTGGGTCGAGCCGCCGTGAGCAACTGGCGGCGCCGCCACGACTCCTTCCCCACCCGGATCGGGGGCACCGACGTCAGTCCGCAGTTCTCACTGGCAGAGGTCGAGCAGTGGCTGCGGGACAACGGCAAGCTCAGGGACATCGGCGGCCGGGAACTCCTCTGGCCGCGCTTCGAGGCGCTCGGCAGCCGCAACGAGTCGGGGCTGGCCATCGCCGAGGCGGCTCGCCGGATGCGTTCCCCCAGGGCGCGGATCACTTATCCCGAACTCTCCGCGCAGGCCCGGGACCTGGTGTCCCAGGCGGCGAAGGTAGGACGCGAAGCGGGACCGCGCGAAACCTTCGAGTTCCTGCTGCAACGGTGGCTGGACACCCATGTCCGACAGCTCAGCACCACGCCGCCGCAACTCGCCGCGCTGATGGCCCGGATCGCCCTCGCCGTCCGCCTCGGCCCGACACACGACGGGCTGACCCTCCTCGATCCGGCGTGCGGTACCGGACACCTGGCCGCCGCGGCCACGCGGGAGTACGACAGCCCAGGGTTGGAGGTGCTCGCATGTGAAAAAGACCCGGCGCTGGCCGCGTTGACGACCGGCCGGCTCGAGTTCCTCGCGGAGGACCGTGGCATACGAACACGGATCGCCACCGCCGACGCGCTGCGGGACGACCCCTTCCCCGGAGCGAAAGCCGACATCGCACTGTGCAACCCCCCCTTCAACGAACGCGACTGGGGCTACGAGGAACTCGCCACCGACCAGCGCTGGACGCACGGCCTGCCTCCTCGCACCGAGCCCGAACTGGCCTGGGTGCAGCACCTGCTCTCCCACCTCAAGCCGGGTGGAGCCGCCGTGGTCGTCCTTCCGCCGGCCGTCGCGTCACGCAAAGCGGGCCGCCGTATCCGCGGCTCGCTGCTGCGCACAGGAGTTCTCCGCGCGGTCGTCTCCCTGCCTCCCGGTAGCGCCCAACCGCACAGCGTGTCACTCCAGTTGTGGATCCTCCGCACGGCGCCGGACGACCCTGCGGCCGCTGCCCCGAGCCAGGACGCCCTCCTAGTGGACGCCACACGTTTCGCCAGGCCGGGAACGCGCGAGCCGAGCCCCGACTGGAACGGCCTCGGTTCGTTCGTCCTCGACGCGATGGCGACCCTCGACCAGGTGGACCGGCAGCCGCCGGAGGGCGCCGCGCGTGTCCCCCTGCTCGACCTTCTCGACGACGAGGTGGACGTCACCCCGGGGCGCTACACCGCTGCGACAGCCGAGCCCTCCCGTAAGGAACTCGCCGGCAAGTGGGATGAGTTCGGGTCGTTTCTGGCCGATCTGGCCGATCATGCGCGGCATCTGTCCGCACTCGACTTCGAGGCCGGGACCTCACCGACCACTACGACGGTGGGGGACCTCGTCAAAGCCGGGGCCCTGACACTGCGCGCCGGCCAGCAGCCGCCAGAGTCGATCGCAACGGCTCGCGGGGCCGCCCTGCCGCTCCTCACCATCGCCGACCTTCTGCACGACGGCACTCCCGGCGGGGTGGTTCCCACCGGCTCGGCCCCAGCCGTGGCCGAGGAGGGTGATGTCGTGATCGCCGGAGTGGCTCGAGCCTTCAAGGCGTGGGTCCACGAAGGACCGGCGATGGCCCTGGGCCCTCAGCTCTACGTCCTGCGCGTGGATGCGGACAAGCTCGAAGCCCACTTCCTCGCCGGCTGTCTGCGCGCGCCGGCCAACGGACGCCAGGCAGGCACCCACGCCTCGAGCTCGTCGAGGGTCGACATCCGGCGTCTCCAGGTCCTCCAGCTCCCCCTTGAACAGCAGATGGCGTATGCCGAGACGTTCCGTCGCCTCCGTGCCTTCGAGGAGCTGCTCACCACGGCCGACACTTCGGGCAAGGGGTTGGCGAGCGACATGAGTGATCAACTGTCGGCAGGTGGGCTGACCATCTGACCTTCTCTCACCGGGGCGGCCCACACCGGCCGTTTCCCCGCGTCAGGCCGCCGCCCGGCCCGAGCCATCACCCGAGGTCCTCCAACAGCAGATCGAGCGCCGCCTCCTCGTGGAGGGCGATGCCCAGGGCGTTCATCGTGGGGGCCAGTTCCGCGTCCCACACCGCCTCCGTAGGGGCTCCCGTGAGGGCGATCTGCGGTGTGCCGCGCATCTGCGTGCGGGTCGCTAGATACTCGTAGTCGGCCGCTCGCATACGCCATGGCTCGGCTCCGTACCGATGCGTGATCCGGTTGGCCAGCGCGATGCCAGGCCAGTCGAAGTCACCGTGATAGACGAAGGTGCAGCCGGACGCCGCCAACGCGTCCAAGAGTGTGAGAACGACCGTCGTCGCGCTCCCCGACGTGCAGACCATGGGCGCCGTACGGCCAGTGTCGGCCGCCGCTTCAACCACGTGTGGGTTTTCGCAGACGTGCAGGAGGGTGCCGGGCGGCATCTCCAGTCTCAATATGCGTAGTTCGCGGAGAGTCACGTGGGATTCCATGTGGTGGTCGGCACGCTCGCGCAGGGCCGCCTCCTGCCAGGTGTCACCGGTGGGGCGCAGGCCATACGTGAGCACCGTGCTGGACACCTCGTCCGGGGTGACCGAGGCCATGCGCCACAGGGCCCGGCGCGCGGGCGCATCCGCTGGTGGCACGACACTGTGCGCCGCCGCGATGCCCCGCAGGACCAACCGGGACAGCAGCGTGCCGTCGTCCAGGCCGTGGGCCGAGCCGGTGGCACGGGTGGCCAGTTCGCCGCGGCCCCAGGTGGCCAGGGTGGGGCGTGGGCCGGGGCCGGGGCCGGGGAAGAGCATCGCCAGGATCTGTACGGCCTGGGCGATAACAGTCACCGCAGTCTTCGGATCCTGGCGGGCGACTGCGCCGCCACGTCGCGTCTCCTCCAGCCACTGTGCAGTCCAGGGCTGAGCCGACAACGACGTGGCTTCCAGCTCGGTCTGAACCGCCGCCCACACGCTGGCTCGCCCGGCCTCAGCTGCGGCGCGGATCGCTCGCCGGTCTGTCAGGGACGGACCCAGTTCCTCCAGCGTCGAGGCCAGGCCCCGTCCGACCGCGGTGGCGCGCAGGCGGATGTCCAGGTCCGACAGGCGGATCACAGCGGTGCGGCCGGTGATCGGTCGAGCCAGGAGAAGGGACAGTGCCTCGCGCTCTTGCGCCTCCAGGTGCTCGAGCCTGATGGTTCCGGCCGGTTGGAGGCCGTTGCGTTCGAGCCGGGTCCGTGCCGCCGTCCAGAGGCGGGTGAGGCCCGGCCGGGTGAGAAAAGCGAGGGCTTCGCTAGCCGGAGGGTGTTCGTCGGTTCGTTCGGTCCCCGTCATACCGACATCAGTCTCCGCTGCCGCCCGTTCCACGTGTAGTGGAGCGTGGCCACGCCCCGCACATGCGGGTCGCGCAGGCACTCGTAGATGTGGAGGGACGGCACGTCGGGCCAGTTTCCGATCAGTCGCTCGCTGGTGAGAACGAAGTCGAGGTCGAGGTCGACCAGGATGCGGCCGAGGCGGGCGTGCGTCGGCTCGTCCACCTTGGCAAACGCGTCGTCGAGAAGAATCAGGCGAGGTGCTTGCGGGGCGGTGTCGGCGAGGCCGGTGAAGTGCGCTGCCGCCGCTGCGAAGAGGACCAGGTAGGAGAGGACCCGCTGTTCGCCTTGGCTCAGACCGGTGCGGCCGGACAATTTGCGGCGACTTCCCGGTGCCGCGTCGCTCACCACCCAGGGGGTGAAGACGAACCAGTCGCGGTAGTCCAGGGCGGTGCGCAGGTGGGCCGCATAACCGGCTGCCGGGTCGGCGCGGCGGGCGTCCTCAATACGGCGCTGGAGGACGTCGCGAAGTTGCTCGGACTGCTCACGGGTGCGCAGCCCGGACGGGCTGCGCAGAAGGTCGACGGCCGCCTTGACATCGGCTTCGACACCGTCCGCCAGCTTCCAGTCCAGGGTGACGCCCAGGCCGTGTGACGTACGGACCGTGGCGAGGGTGTTGTTAAGGGCGGCGACCAGGGCGCTTGCGGCCAGTACTTGCGAGGACAGGTGGTCGCCCAGCTCTCCCGTCAGGAAGCGCTGGAAGACCTCGCGTTCGCGCTCCGTCAGACGGTCACGGGCCTCGGCGGCCTCGGCCGCGATGCGCTCGCCGACCGCGGCGATGTCGTGCGGTCCGTGGTCGTCGACGAGCCGGCACAGCTTGATGCCGTCGTGTTCCTCGATCGTCGCGTCGTAGCCGCCGGAGAGCTGGTCACGCAGGTCTGTGTGGCGGTTGAGGAGGGTCGTGTCGGAGACGTCGCGGCGTTCGGCGTCCAGGCCGCGACGCACGGAGTCGGTCAGCAGGCGCAGGGCTGCGATGCGCTCGCGCACGTCGTGGTGGAGGGGGTCCGGGGATTGCAGAGCCGCGGCATCCGCGTCGGGGTCGAGACCCGCTCCTCTCAGCACGCCCGGCGTCGAAAGGGCCGTACGCAGTCGCCTGCCGCAGGCCAGCACCTCGGCCTCCTGGCCGGCGAGTGTCTCGCGCCGCGCCCTCTCGTCCTCTTCCGCCCGTACACGCAGGTCGTGTACCTCTGCCAGGTCCCTTCGCACATGCGGGAGTTGGCGTCCTGTGGACTCCAGACGGCGCGTCGCCGCGGCCTCCCGGGCGAGGATCTCCTGCTCCGTGGCTCCGAGGACCTCTTCCATGGCCTGGACGGTTCGGCGGGCGGTCTCCAGGCGGCCGAGCGGCTCGGCGTAGTCCGACTCGGCCTCCCGGCGGGCGGACTCGGCGCGCTCCCAGTCCGTCCGGCCGCCCCGGTGGCCGTCGGCCGCGGACAGGACCGTGCGCACGCGTCGGCGAAGCCGCTGCGTACCCTGCCCGAGGCGGTCCAGGGCCTGACGCACCGTTTCCAGCGCGGCGGGGTCCGCGGGGAGGTCCTGGGCACTCGCCGCCGCCTCGGTCTCGCGCCGGGCGGCGACCGCGCGGGCACGCGCCTGATCCGCTTCGCGGGCTGCCGCGGACGCCTGCGAGGCGAGGGATTCCGCGGTGCGCCCGGCCTCGGTGGTACGGGCCCAGGCATCCGTCAGCCCACGTGCCGAGGGCGGCCGGCGCAGGGTGTCGCTGATCCGATCGCGGTGCTCGGCGAGGATCCGCAGGCCATGTCGGCGTTCCTCCAACTCGCCTTCCAGTTCGGCTAGTTCGCGGTCGAGTTCCGCCAGTGCGCGGCGGCGTGTCTCCGCACGCACCTCCGCGCCCACGTACTCGGCGGACTCCTTGGTGTGGCGGCCGTGGGCGATGCCGAGCCTCCAGGAGCCGTCGGTACCGATCACGGTGTGTGACCCCGCCTCCGCCACCTCGCCCACCGGCCCGGCATCGCTGATGCCGACCCCGGCCCCGGCCAGAGCCACCGCCCCGAGCACGCGCTCGATCTGCTCCGCCGTCACTCCGGTGTCGGGGGCGGCAACGGCCCGCAACACCCGAGCGAGCGTCACCCCGGCCACGGGCGCTCCGGGGACCAGGAGGGTGTCATGGGTGATCGGGTCGAGGACCACGCCGTCCGCCCGCACCCAGGCGTCGAGCAGGCCGCTCGCCTCCAGCGCGGCCTCCAGGCCTGCCCGCGCGTCCGGCTCCAGGTCGTGGGCGAAATCCACCAGCCGGTACAGGGGCGCTCCGGTGCCAGACGTGCGGGGAGCCGTGCGGTGAGGCGGGGGCGGAGGCTCGGGATCGGTGCGGCTCTCCCATTCCTCACGCCGGCGCCGCAGGCGGGCCTGTTCTGCCTCCAGTTCACGGACGGCCAAGGCGACGTCGTCACGCTCCGCGCCCCGTTCCGCCAGCCACGGGTCGACGGCCGACCGGGCCGCTTCGGCCACCTCGTCGGGGGTCTGCGCGGGCAGCGGACCATCGGCAGGGTCATGCGCGACGAGGGCCGGCACGGCATCCAAAGACGCCCCGGTGGAGGTCCGCAGCCGCTCGCTCCAGTCTCGGACCGCGAGGGCGTACGCCTGCGACTCACGCGCAGTCTCCTGCCGGCGAGAGTCGGCCCGGGTCCGCGCATGGTCCGCCTGTTCCTCCAGACGTTCGCGGGCGGCGTCGGCCTCGTCCGCCTGCCGTTGAGCCTGACTCGACCGCTCGATGAGGGCGCCCAGTTCCGTGACGAACCTGACGCGGTTCCTGATCACCGGCTGGGCGACGTCGAGTCGGGCGTCCCAGGCCTGCAGCGCACTCGTGCAGGTCTCGGTGTCGACCGCCAGCACCTCACTGTGCCGTACCAGGTGGAAGTCGCCTTCCGGAGCGGTCAGTTCGGCCGTGGTAGCGGGCGTGACCGGTGCGACGGGCGTCGCCACGGGCTCCCCCAGGTGCACGGGGTCGATCCCGGACCGCTCGGCTTCCCGTACCAACTCGCCGTGCATGGTGCTGAGTTCGACCAGCTCTTCACCGAGCCGCCGGGCCTCGGAGGTGAGACGCCGCCCCGCCTCCTCCTGGTTGCTGTGCGCCTTACGGACGGCCTTGAAGGCGGTAGCGGCCGCGCTGTGCAGCGCGGTGACCGTGGTGCGCTTCTCTCCGAGTTCCCGCAGGCTGCGGTATCCGGCGCTGGCGTGCAGGGCGGCCAGGTCCGTCTCGGCGGCACCCGCCTCGCTCGTGAGGGTGTCGATGCGGGCGTCCAGTTCGTGCTCGCGCTCGCGGAGCCCCTCCGCCCTGCGCGCCGCGTCACCGGCGGACCTGCGGTGCTCCATCAGCTGCTCCAGCTCGCCGGTCACCAGGTCCGTGCGGCTGCGCAGCGCCCCGTGCAGGTAGCCGCGGTAGTCGGTGAGGAAGGTGCGCAGCGCCTGGTCGGTGCGTTCGAGGCGTCCGAGGTAGGCCCGCACGGAGTCCAGGTCGTCCAGACTGCGGGCCACCTTCTCCACGACCTCGTCGTCCAGAGCGGGCAGGGTCTCGGCGAGGACCGAGACCAGTCCGCCGGAGTCGATGCGGTCGCCGATGGTGGGACGGCGCAGCCTGTGCAGCAGGTGGAGCAGGTTGCGGTAGCGCGCCGCGTCGGTGAGTCCGAACAGTTCGCGGGCGACCCTGGCCCGGTGCTCGACGGCACGGTCGGTGACGTTCTCCGAGCCGACGAGCGACTTGAGCTGGTCGATGGGGAGAGGGCGCCCGGCGGGGGCGAGGTCGAGGTCCTCACCGATCCGCAGTCGGGTGGTGAAGAAGAACGGCTTCGCCGTCTTGGTCGACCGGGACGCGCGGATGGCCGCGCCGACGGTCAGATGGTGGTCGTTCCCTTGCTCGTCCGTCCGCGCGAACTCCAGCCACAGGTAGCCCAGCCGGTTGGTCTGCTCGATGCCGTCGAGCATCAACCAAGACAGGGTGGTGCGTCCGGTTCCGGTGGCGTCCAGCGCACGGGCGTCGCCATCGAGGAGGTAGGGCAGCAGCAGTTCCAGGGCCTTGGACTTGCCGGCGCCGTTCTTGCCGCGCAGCAGCAGACGGCCTTCGCCGAAGGCGAACTCCTGCTCGTCGTACTGCCAGACGTTCCGGATGCCCGCGCGGTGCAATCGGTAACGGTGCGGTGTCGGCGGGCGGTTCATCGGGGCGACTCCTCGAAGACGTCGTCCGCTGGGGACTGGTCGGTACGGGGCTTGACCGCCACCGTGGTGGCGTACCTGGAGGCCGCGGCGAGCAGAATCCAACGGCCGCCGGGACGGTCCTGACCCCGCGCCTGGGAGACATCGGTGACGGAGCGCCCGTCGGCCACCGTCTGCTCGTATCCCTCGGGCAGGCCGTGGCCGTCCGCGCGCACAGGCCCGGCGGGAGCCATCAGCCGCATCCGGCGGAGGAGATCGAGTACGGCCGCGAGGAATCCCTCCCGGTCCTCCAGGTGGCCGCGCTGCCAGTTGGTCCGCCTGCCGTACTCCTCGATGAGTTCGTCGAGGAGTACGGGCAGCATGCCTTCGGGGACGGGGACGCCGATGATCAGGCGTCCGCCGACCGCCGGATGGCCGGGCTCTTCGGGCCGCAGCCGGTCGACCAGCCGCTCCACGAGAAGCAGCGCGGCTTGAGCCACCGTGCCGGTGCCCGGCAGGTGCAGGTCGGTGAGTTCGTCCTCGGTGTCGACCAGGGCGATGCCCTCGGCGCGGATCTCCGCTTCCAGGCCGAGCAGTTCGGAGAACGCCTGCGCCTCGCGCCGCTGCCGGGTACGCAGCCATTCACGCTCGGCGTCTGTGAGGTCGTCTAGGTGGACGACGGGGGTCTCGACGAGACGCCTGCGGACGTACGTACGTGGCCCTCCGAAGCCGGGGTCGGCAGCCCGGCGCACGAGGTCCGCGCCGTTGCGGCTCTGGGCGAGCGGGCCGGCGACGACGGCCCGCGCTATCTCGCGGTCCACGGTCAGCAGCGCCTCCCCTGACCGTTCCTCAGCGACGGCCGCCACATGCCCCTCGGTCTCCACCAAGACGCCCCAGTCGACGAGTTGCCGCAGAGCGGCCGCGAGGGTCCGCCGCTCGGCCTGCCGCCCTGTGTTGGCGATCTCGATGCCGGCGTCGACGGCCGCGGCCCGCAGGTCCGCGACGAGTTGGGAGAGCAGCAGCTGTTCCGGTGCGGTGACGAGGACCGACAGCGCGAGAGCCAGATAGGCGTACGCGCGGGGGCTGAACGGTGTTCCGGTCGAGAGTCGTTCCAGGCGGTGTCCCGAGCCTGGGCCGAGGCCTGCCTTGAACAGCCGGGCGTACGAGGCCTCCACCAGCAGGCGGTATCCGAACACCTGCTGGAAGCGCTGGGCCAGCCAGTCGGCGTGGCGGCGGACCAGGGGAAAGGTGTCGCTGTGCGGCCCGGTGCTGGTGACCAGGGGGTGGGCCAGCAGGAGCCGGGCTGCGGTGCGGCGCTCGGCTGCGAGCGCCACATCGTGTGCGGAGGGCAAGCGCATCAGGCACTCGCCTCCCCCATCGTCGGCGCGGACGCACTGTCGGTGGCCAGGCTCTCGACGGCCAGCGAGAGATCGTCCGCTGTCAGGTCTCCGTCCACCGATCGCAGGACGGTAGACCGCCCGGGTGTGCGCCACGCGGTCAGCCGGATGTGGAGGTCCACCTCCTCCGCCTGCGCGCCGTCGAGCAGGAAGTCGCGGGCGTCCCTGAGCAGCCCGGCGTTGCCGAGGGCTGTCGTCAGGAGCTCCAGGAGCAGTCGCATGGCCGGAGCACTGAGGCGCACCTGGTCGAACCTGCCCGAGGAGCTGCGCAGTTCGTCGGCGGCCGCCCGCCGGGCCTCGGCCTGCTGCCGCGCCTGCTCCATGAGGTGACGTTTGTGTGCGGAGTGGTCCTCGGCCGCCGCGGCCCGCCCGCGCGCGGCCCTGCTGCCGCGCTCGCGCAGCGCCACCGGCACGTCCACCACGGGTCCTGTCCACCAGCTCACGTACGCCGGCACGGACCGGTCGGGGTCCGGTGCCACCCCCAAGTGGCGCGCGCCGTAGAGCCCGAAGGCGGCGACCGCCAGGTCGTGGGCCTCTTCCGGCTCCGCCGCGTCGAACCAGGCTGCGAGCCGCAGCAGGTCGTTGCGACGGGAGATCTCACCGGACGCCGAACGCAGCATGCGCTTGGCATTGGCGAGCAGCGACTGCAGGGCCCGCAGGGTGGCGTCCCTGAGCTGATCCACCTGGCTGGAGTGGCCTCCGGTGTCGGTGAACCACTCGCGCAGCCCCTCCCAGTCCGCGAGGTCCCGTCCGCGGCTGCGCTGCACCCGCGTCTCGGGAAGCCCGTCGGCGAGTGCTCCCATGCCCGCCGCGTGCGCGTCGATTCGGGCGAGCAACCCGGGCAGGTGGGGCCGGATGAAGTCCAGGTGGGCCGCGATGCGCGGAGCCCTGAAGGAGACGTCCTCGGTGATGGCCTCCACGTAGTCGAGCAGCAGCTCCTTGAACCCCTGGTACTCGGCCGAGTCGAGGTCGTAGCGCGCCAGCACCTGGCCCAGATAGGCGTAGAAGTCCCGGACAGACTCGGCGAATTCGGCGAACTGCACGAAGAGCGTGCTGATCCGCTCCAGCGCCTGCTGCGGATCGGCACCACCCGGCGCCGCGGCCATGGCGGCGATCTCGCGCAGTCCACGGTCGACAAGGACCAGCAGCTCGCTGCTCACCTCACGTGCCGCGTCCGCCCCGGCCAGCACCTCGTCCGCGCCCCGCTGCACGCGCTCCCCCAGCTTGGACAGCTGGTAGCGCGACCGCGAGCGCTGGTACTCGGTGATGCTGGTTGCTTTGACGGCATGCGTGCTGCGCAGCAGATTGCCCCAGCGCACGAGCTCTTCGAGCCTGCGGGTGAGCGTCTCCGCGTCCAGCGCCGCACCCGGGCCAGCCTTCTCGGCCAGCTTTGCAAGCAGGTCCGGTACAGAAAGGTCGGCGAGCAATGTGCCGCAGAACACCCGCATCACCGCGATGTATTCCAGGCGCTCAGGTGCGCTGAGGTACGCGTACGCACCCAACCGCTGCCATGCCTCAGCGTCGGCTTCCTCCCCGTCTGGGACTTTCCGCTCGTTCCCCTCCATGGCGTCGAGGGTACGGACCATCACTGACACTCTGGAGGAGAGTTGCGGAAAACCGGCCGTTCGCATTTCGGAGCCCGCACACGTCGCGTCGGCCGAAGTGCAGGTCAAGGGCGGTGGCGGAAGCGTACAACCATTCGCCTACGGATCAGCTCGACTTCTGCTGACACTTCTCGACGGAGTGATGCGGACGGCCCGGGGGGACGCCGGCCGGGCGTGCCGGCGTCCCCCCGGGCCGTCGACTACGTCGACCGGTCGGCTCAGCCGCCGCTCTTGCGCCGGAAGGAGCGCTGGCTCGAAGCCGGGCCGTGGGCCGCGCGTACCTTCGACGCGTCGGGGTTGGCGGCGACATCGGCGGCGTCCGCCTGGACACCGCGCTTGCGGTCCAGGGCTTCGCGGAACTTGCGCTTGAGGTCGTAGTTGCCGTTCTCGTCCGGCGCCAGAGGAGACGTCTCGGCGGCAGCCGGCTCCGAATTGTCCGGGGATGCGGGCTCTGCGGTCATGGGGGCCTCCTGGGTTCGGGGTGGGGAAGCACAGCTTGTCATGCCGGGCGCGATCCGGGGCGCCGGGTCCCGGCCGCACACCGGAACCGAGCCCCGCCACCGTGGTGTTCCGTCGGGCCGCCTCACTCCAGGCCGGTGGGCCTGCGGTGCGCCGCCGTCGCCCCGCCCAGGTCCGGCAACGGCCGCAGCCGGTAGGTGTAGGCGTAGTCGCGGTTCGCGAACAGCTTGTACTCGTCGTGGGTGTGGGCGCCCCAGCTGTCGTCGCCGCCGACGCCCATCTGGTGGTGGGCCAGCCTGAGGACGACCTCGGCACGCGGGTTCAGCTGGTAGTCGTGGCGCACGCCCACCGACAGGTCCTCCGGGGTGAAGTGGGAGGCGTTGACCTCCAGAAGAGGTTCACCGGAGACGAGCAGGCCGGGCCCGGTGCCGCCGGTGAGGGCGAACCAGCGGACGTCGGTCCTGTTGCCGCTCTCCTGCGGGCGCAGATAGGAGGTCCGCTGGCCGGTGACGGTGCCGGAGTACAGGCCCACGTCGGTGGCGTCGGCACGGTCCCAGTGGTTCTCCTCCGGGCCCCGGCCGTAGTAGCGCACCTTCTCCAGCCGGGCGGGCAGGAACAGCAGGATGCCCACCTCCGGGATGTACGGGAGGGAGGCGGCGCCCGGGTGGAGGGTGTTGTCGACCTTGATCTCGGCGTTGCCGAAGACCGTGTAGGTGGTGGTGTACGCCGACTCGGTGGTCGTGGGCAGCGTGCCGCTGACCTCGATCACGACGGCCCGGTCCCGCAGGGCGCGCACGCGGACGGAGGTGACCCGGCGGTTCGCGCCGGCGTCGCGCCAGGTCTGGTTGCGCAGGTGCTGGCCGTTGCCCCGGTCGTTGTCGGTGGGCGCCCGCCAGAAGTTCGGCGCCGGACCGGAGGCGATCAGCCGGCTGCCGGAGGCCTGGTAGGAGGTGATGAGGCCGCTCTTCTTGTCGACGGTGAGGGAGAAGCCCTTGCCGGTGACGGTCACCGACGCCTCACCGTCCTCGAAGCGCAGGGCCGGGACGCCTGCCAGCGGCGCCGGGATCACGGGCGGGACGCCCGCGTCGACGGTGAGCTGTTGCTTGGCCACCTCGAAGCCCGCCTTGGCCCACCGGGTGGGTTCCCTGGTGGTGAAGGAGAGGTGGAGGAAGTACTCGGTGCCCGGGGCGGGGCGGGGCGGCACCTTGAAGGGCACCGTGACGTCCTTGCTCGACAGGGGCGGCACGTCCAGCTGAGCGTGGCTGAGCTGCCCGCTGCGCAGGACCTTGCCGTCCGCGACGAGCCGCCATCGTCCGTCGAACTCGCGGAGGTTGGTGAAGAGGTATTCGTTGGTGAGGGTCACCCTCCCCGAACCGGCGTCCGCCCAGCTGGCGTTGATCGCCTGATAGACCTGCTTGACCTCGGCGGACTTGCCGGTGAGGCCGCGGTCGGCGGTGACGATGCCGTCGCCGGAGAAGGCCCCGTCGTTGGGGTTGTCGGCCCAGTCGCCGCCGTAGGCGTAGAAGGTCCTGTCGCGGGGCCGCCGCTCGGAGAGGTCCACGGTGGCCGCGTCGAACCAGAACCGCACGCCGTCGTCGCCGGGTCCGCGTCCGCCCGAGGCGAGTTCGGCGGCGCCGAGCGCGCGGGCGTACACGCGGGCCCGCCGGACGGTGCCGCTGAACTCCCGGGTGGGGTTGTCGACATCGGTGGCCAGGGCCAGCGGGGCGGTGTTGTTCTCCGGGCGCCGGGTGGTGGTGCGGGTGGCCCGGACCGCGCCGTCGACATGGAGGGTCATGGTGCCCGCGTCCGCGTCGAAGACGCCCGCGACATGGTGTTCGCGCCCGGTCCAGTCGGCCGGCAGCGCCCAGCTCGCGCTCACCCACTGGCCGCCGCCGTGGATGAAGAACTCCAGGTTCCTGTTCGTCTGCTTCAGGGCGTACTGGGTGTCGCCCTTGGCGAGGATCGGCTGGTGGCCGCCGGTCACGTGCGGGGTGATCCACGCCTCCACGGTGAGGGAGCCGGTGAGGTCCAGGCCCGGGTCGCGGGCGAAGACGGTGCCGCCCGAGATGCCCTCGGCGCGGGTGAAGGTGCCGCCGGCGGCCTGGATCTCGCCCTGGAGCGCGGCGGGCCCGGCCTCGGTGAACCGCTTGCGCGTCGGTGTGGGCCAGGCGAGGGCCTGGTCGACGAAGTCCCAGATCCAGCCGCCCTGGAGGACGTCGTGGCGGCGCACGATGTCCCAGTACTTCTTGAAGTTGCCGTTGGAGTTCCCCATGCCGTGCGAGTACTCGATCATCACGTACGGCCGGGTGTCGGTGGTGTCCTTCGCGCGGGCCTCGACGCGGGAGGGGCTGTCGTACATCTCGGAGCGGATGTCGCTCATGCCCGGTCGGTCGTCGCCCTCGTACTGGACGACGCGGGTGGTGTCGTAGGACGCGATCCAGTCGTACATGGCGTTGAAGGTGCTGCCGCCGCCCGCCTCGTTGCCGAGCGACCAGATGACCACCGAGGCGTGGTTCTTGTCGCGGTGGACCATGTTCCGGGCGCGGTCCACGCAGGCCGCGGTCCAGTCGGCGTGGTTGCCCGGGTACTCACCGCGGATGCCGTGGGTCTCCAGGTTGGTCTCGTCGACGAGGTACAGGCCGTACTCGTCGGCGAGTTCGAGCCACTGCGGGTTGTTGGGGTAGTGCGAGGTGCGGACGCTGTTGATGTTGAGGCGCTTGATGATCCGGATGTCCTCGACCATGTCCGCGCGGGTGAGGGCCGAGCCGCGGACCGGGTGCATCTCGTGGCGGTTGGTGCCGCGGAAGGAGACCGGTCGGCCGTTGATGCGCATCAGGCCGTCCCGGAGCGCGAACTCGCGCAGGCCGACCCGGTGGGAGAGGGTCTCGATCACCTTCCCCGCGGGGTCGCGCAGCCGGAGCACCGCCGTGTAGAGGTCGGGGTGTTCGGCCGACCACAGCCGCGGGCGGGGCACGGCCCGCTCGGCCTCGACGGCGGCCTCCTCGCCGGAGCCGAGCGCGACGGTCCCCACCAGTGGCCGGGACCACACCGGGTGCCCGCTCGGGTCGTAGAGCTGGGTCTCGACGGAGTAGCGTCCGGCGCCCTTCCCGCCGTAGTCCCGCACATGGGCGGTGACCGCCAGGGCGGCCGTCCGGTAGTCGTCGCCGAGCGGGGTGTCGAGGCGGAAGTCGCGCAGGTGCACGGCGGGGGTGGAGTACAGGTAGACCGAGCGGAAGATGCCGCTCAGCCGGATCATGTCCTGGTCCTCGAGCCAGTCGCCGTCGGAGTAGCGGTAGACCTCGACCGCTATCTGGTTGGTGCCGGCCTTGAGGTGGTCGGTGATGTCGTACTCGGCGGGGTCGTAGGAGTCCTCGTGGTAGCCGACCAGCGTGCCGTTGATCCACACGTAGTGGGCGGACTTGACGCCCTCGAAGTGCAGGAAGGTCCGCCGGCCCGACCAGTCGCGCGGGACGGTGAAGGTCCGGCGGTACTGCCCGACGGGGTTGCGGCGGGTGGGGGCGGCCGGGGGCTGCGCCTCCTCGCCGAGCCCGTTGGGGCCCCACCAGGGGTAGGTGATGTTGATGTAGATGGGACGGTCGTAGCCGTGCAGCTGCCAGGCGGAGGGGACCGGGATGGTGTCCCAGTCGCTGTCGTCGACGTCGGTGCGGTGGAAGTCGGGGTCGCGGTCGTCGGGGCGGTCGGCGTAGGCGAACTTCCAGGTGCCGTCCAGGCTGAGCCGGTACGGGGAGCGGGTGCGGTCGGCGGCCAGGGCCTGCCCGACGTCGGCGTACGGCATGAGCGTGGTGTGCGGCGGCTCGGAGCCCAGCCGGAAGACGGCGATGTTGCCGTTCCACTCCGGGGTGGCGGTCGGCGCGTCGGCCGCGTGGGCGGCGGCGGGCGAGCCGGGCAGGGCGAGCGCGCCGAGGACGGCGGCCCCGCCCTCCAGCAGTCGGCGGCGGCTGACGGGGATCACGGGAAAGTGCGGCATGACCGTGGCCTTCCTCGGAACGACAGTGCGTGGGGCACTGTGTGAGTGAGCGTCAGGTTCTGTGGGGTGCTGTTGGGAAACCGAACGCACACTAGGTTGTCGATCCGAGTGGGGCAATGATGTTGTCGGTCTTTGTGTGAACCTGCGGGGTTGACGTGCCGCGTGGGAATGTCCTACGCCACCGCCTCGACCTCCGCGACGTCGCCGGGCCGCTCCTCGAACTGGGTCCGGTACAGCTCGGCGTAGCGACCGTTGGCCGCCAACAGCTCCTCGTGCGTGCCCCGTTCGATGATCTGCCCGGCCTCGACCACCAGGATCTGGTCGGCCGCCCGGACCGTGGACAGCCGGTGGGCGATCACCACGGCGGTGCGGCCTTCGAGGGCCTCGGTGAGCGCCTCCTGGACGGCCGCCTCCGAGGTGTTGTCGAGATGGGCGGTGGCCTCGTCGAGGATGACCACGCGTTGACGTGCCAGCAGCAGCCGGGCGATGGTCATGCGCTGGCGTTCACCGCCGGAGAGGCGGTAGCCGCGCTCGCCGACGACCGTGTCGAGGCCGTCGGGCAGGGAGTCCACCAGGGCTTCGAGGCGGGAGCGGCGCAGGGCGTCCCTCAGTTCGGCCTCGGTCGCCTCGGGGCGGGCCAGCAGCAGGTTGGCGCGGACGGTGTCGTGGAAGAGGTGGCCGTCCTGGGTGACCATGCCCACGGTGGCGCGCAGCGAACGGGCGGTCAGGTCGCGGACGTCGGTGCCGCCCACGCGCACGGCGCCCTCGTCGACGTCGTACAGGCGCGGGAGCAGTGCGGCGATGGTCGACTTGCCGGCGCCGGAGGTACCGACGAGCGCGATGGTCCGGCCCGGTTCCGCGCGGAAGGAGATGCCCTTGAGGACCTCGTCGCCGCCCCGGGTGTCCAGGGCCGCGACCTCCTCCAGGGAGGCGAGGGAGACCTTGTCGGCGGCCGGGTAGCCGAAGCGGACGTTGTCGAACTCCACCGCGACCGGGCCCTCGGGCAGCTCCCGCGCGTCCGGCTTCTCCTCGATCAGGGGCCTGAGGTCGAGCACCTCGAAGACCCGCTCGAAGCTGACCAGGGCGCTCATCACCTCGACGCGGGCGCCGGCGAGGGAGGTGAGCGGGGCGTAGAGCCGGGTCAGGAGCAGGGCGAGGGAGACGACCGCGCCGGGCTCCAGGGAGCCGCGCAGCGCGAACCAGCCGCCGAGGCCGTAGACCAGGGCCAGCGCGAGGGCGGAGACCAGGGTGAGGGCGGTGATGAACACCGACTGGGCGGTGGCCGTGCGCACACCGATGTCGGCGACCCGGCGGGCGCGGGCCGCGAACTCCTCGGACTCCTGCTCGGGGCGGCCGAACAGCTTGACCAGCGTGGCGCCGGGCGCCGAGAAGCGCTCGGTCATCCGGGTGCCCATCGCCGCGTTGAGCGCGGCGGCCTCCCGCTGCATCCGGGCCATCCGGGTGCCCATCCGGCGGGCCGGGATCACGAACACCGGGAGCAGGACCAGCGCGAGGAGCGTGATCTGCCAGGAGAGGGTGAGCATCACGGCGAGGGTGAGCAGCAGGGTGACCAGGTTGCTGACGACTCCGGAGAGCGTGTTGCTGAACGCCCTCTGGGCGCCGATGACGTCGTTGTTGAGTCGGGAGACGAGCGCTCCCGTACGTGTGCGTGTGAAGAACGCGACCGGCATGCGCTGCACATGATCGAACACAGCCGTCCGCAGATCGAGGATGAGCCCCTCCCCGAGCGTCGCCGACAGCCGTCGTCCGAGGATGCCCAGGGCCGCCTCGGCCACCGCGATGAGCGCGATGAGCAGGGCGAGGCGTACGACGGTGCCCTCGTCGTCGCCCGTCACGATCGCGTCCACCACGTGTCCGGCGAGGACCGGGGTGGCGACGGCGAGCAGCGCGGTCGCCACCCCGAGCACCACGAACTTCGCGATGCGGGCGCGGTGCGGCCGGGCGAAGGCGCCGATGCGGCGCAGTGTCGCGCGGGCGAGGGGGCGGGTCTCCTGCTCGGCGTGCATCACGCTCTGCAGCTGTGTCCAGGCTGTGGTTTCCATGCTCATGGGAGCGAACGTACGACCTCAAGCGTTGTTGAGGTCAACACTCCTTGGATGTCCCCCCGCTCGAAGGAACCGATGACCGTACGCAATGCTCCCGCCGCCCTGCCGCAACCCGACGTTGGAACGGCGGGGAAAACCTCTTCGGACGTGAGCCCCCGCCGCGTTCCCGCCCGCGGGATCCGGCAGATCCTGTGCCTGCTGCCGCTGCTGCTCGTCACGGTCGTCGCCGTGGAGCACCGCTCGGTCCTGGCCGCGGGCTTTCGCCATCTGCGCTCGGCCGAGTGGCCCTGGCTGCTGGTCGCGGTCTGCGCGACCTGTCTGACCTGGGTCGCGGCCGCCTGCACCCGACAGGGCGCGGTGGTCGAGAGGCTGCCCAAAGGGCGGTTGCTGGCCACCCAGTTCGCGGCCGGAGCGGCCAACCACCTGCTGCCGACCGGTCTCGGCGCGAGCGCGGTCAACCTCCGTTTCATGACGGTGTGCGGACTGCCGCTGGCCCGCTCCTCGGCCGCACTGGCGCTGTACCTGCTGGCGGAGTCGATCGGCCGGCTGGGGCTGCTGGCCGCGTTGCTCATCGCGTTTCCCGACGCGCTGAGCCTCGGCCCCCTCCTGCCCGAGGGCGCGGTCGCCGCGCTGCTGCCCGCCCTCGGTCTGGTGCTGCTCGTGGCGGCGGCCGTCCTCGTCCTCGTCCGACGGGTGCGCACCACCGTGACCTCGTTCCTGCACACCGCGCTGGCCGAGGCGCGCGAGGTGCACTCCCGACCCGCGCGGGCGTTCGCCCTGTGGGGCGGTTCGCTCGCCTTCCCCGCGTTGCAGGCGTCCGGACTGGCCGCCGTCGGGCAGGCGTTGGGGCTGGCCGTGCCGCCGCTCCACATGGCGGTGGCGTATCTCGCGGCGACGGTCGCGGTGGCTCTGGTGCCGACGCCGGGCGGGATCGGTTCGGTGGAGGCGGCGCTGGTCGTGGCGCTGGTGGCGGCGGGCGGTCCGGCGGCGGTCGCCACCGCCGTGGTGCTCGCCTACCGGATCATCACGGTGTGGCTTCCGCTGCTGCCGGGGGCGTTGACGCTCGGGGCCCTGGTGCGGATGAAGGTCATCTGACCCCGTTCGCCTGGGGAGCGGCCCGGCACGGGTCGTTCAGGAACCTCTCGACGGCGACGGCGACCCGCGCGCCGGCGCGGGCGGCCTCGACGGCGCTCTGTCCGGGGTGCAGCAGCCCGCCCGCGGCGAACACCCCGGGCCGTGAGGTCTCGGGGGCGAGGGTCAGGCCGCCGCGCCGCGCCAGCTCGTGCTCGGGCACGAAGTCGCCGGTGAACACGACGGTGTCGCAGGCGAGGACGGTCGTACGCCCGTCCCGGTGGCGGACGCGGACGCCGGACAGCCGTCCGTGGCCGAGGAGTTCGGTGACGGTGGTCCGGGTGAGCAGGGGAAGGCGCCCGCGCAGTCGGGCGTCCGCCGCGCGGATCCGCGCGATCCGGGCCCGGTCCGACTCGGTGACCAGGGCGACGACCGCGGCCCCAGCGGCCCGTACGGTGTCGGCGGCCGCGTACGAGACGGGCTCCGCTCCGACGATCACCGCCCGGGTGCCGATCCGCTGCCGGTACAGGTGCACGGCCTGCTGGAGCTCACCGGTGGTGTAGACGCCGGCCGGTCGGGTGCCCGGCACCAGGCGGGCGGCACGGGGGCGTTCGCGGGCGCCGGTGGCCAGGACCACCGCCCGTGCCGTGAGGGTCTCGGGGCCGTCGGGGCCGACCGTGGCCAGCGCGCGGGGGCCCGTCCAGTCCAGGGCGGTCACTCCGGTCCGGACGACCGCTCCGGTCCGCGCGGCGGCGTCGGTGAGCAGCCGCGCGTACGCGGGGCCGGTCAGCGGGTGCAGCCAGGTGCCGAAGCCGCCGTGGGCGCAGTGCCGTGGCACTCCCCCGGCCTGCCGCTCCCGGTCCAGCACCTCGACCCGGCCGGCCCCGGCGACGGCGAGGCGGGCGGCGGCCGCGAGTCCGGCGGGACCGGCGCCGACGACGAGCACGTCGACCTCGCGGATCATCGGCCGGCCTCCTCGCGCGTCATCGGTCCGCCCCCTCGCGCGTCACCGGCCCGCCCCCTCGCGTCGGCTCGGCTCGGCTCGGCGCGGGGTCCCGCGCGCTCGAACAGTTCCCGGACCGCGGCGCCGCAGTGGAAGCCCTGGCAGCGGCCCGCCCGGGCCCGGGTGCGGCGGCGCAGCCCGTCGAGGCTGCCGGGCGGGACGGTGCTGGTGAGGGCGTCGCGGATCTCTCCTCGGGAGACGCGTTCGCAGTGGCAGACCAGGGTGCCGTACTCCGGGTCGGCGGCGATGAGGTCGGGGCGCTGGTAGGGGCGCGGGAAGGCCTCGCCGAGGGTGGGCATGCGGACCGGATCCAGGTCGCGGGAGGCGCCCAACTCCAGCCCGTGTTCCACCAGTTGTTCCGTGACGTGGGCGGCGATGGCGAGCGAGGCCGTGAGCCCCGTGGAGCGGATGCCGCCCACGGTGACGTAGGACCGCTCGGGGTGGACGCGGATGCGGTAGTCGTCGTGCTCGGTGGCGGCGCGCAGCCCTGCGTAGACGGCGGTGACCTCCTCGTCGAGCAGCGCGGGCAGGATGCGGCGGCCCTTCTCGCGCAGCAGGGACAGGCCTTCGGCGGTGGACTGCGTGGCGTGTCTGTCGTCGAGGTCCTCGGCGGTGGGGCCGAGCAGGACGTTGCCGAAGACGGTGGGGGCCACCAGGACGCCCTTGCCGAGCGCGGTGGGCACGGGCAGGAGGATGTGCCGGACCAGGGACCGGGCGAACGTGTCGAAGA
Organism: Streptomyces sp. NPDC034103; assembly: GCF_055575395.1. Taxonomy (NCBI): domain Bacteria; kingdom Bacillati; phylum Actinomycetota; class Actinomycetes; order Kitasatosporales; family Streptomycetaceae; genus Streptomyces; species Streptomyces sp. NPDC034103. The sequence continues at coordinate 137,476 of NZ_JBVISS010000008.1, forward strand.
CGATGAGCTGGCCGCGGCGCGGGGTGACGGTGAAGTCGGCGTGGCCGACCCGGCGGTCGAGGGTGTCGGCGTGGAGGCCGGTGGCGTTGATCACCCATCGGGCGTGCAGGGGTCCCCGAGTGGTGCCCGAAAGCCCTTGGTCCATACGGCAGTTGAGATGCAGGTCCACTCCGTGCCGGACCGCCTGCGTCGCGTACGCCAGAGTCGTCGTCCAGGGGTCGATGATGCTCTCGCCGGGGACCTCCAGGGCGCCGAGGGCACCGGGGCCCAAGTGTGGCTCCCGTGCGTACAGTTCGGCTCTCCCGAGCAGTCGGGTGTCCTGGTGGTCGTTGCGTTCCGCCTTCTGTGCGAGGCGGGGCAGGGCGGCGAGCTGTTCCTCGTCCCAGGCGACCAGGAGGGCGCCGACGTGTTCGACGGCGATGCCGGACTCGGCGGCGAACGAGGCGAGTCGGCGGTACCCCTCGCGGACGAGGTGGCCCTCCAGCGAACCGGGCACGGCGTCGAAACCGGTGTGCAGGATGGCGGTGTTGGCCTTGGAGGTGCCCTGGCCGACGTCGTCCTGCGCCTCGACGAGGGCGACCCGCAGCCGCGGGTACCGGGCGAGTTCACGGGCGATCGCGCAGCCGACGACCCCGGCGCCGACGACCGCCACGTCGTACCGCGTGACCGGCAGAGGGCCGTGCGTGGTGACCGTCATGCGGGCGTCCGGTGGAGCAGGGCGGTGACCTCGGCGCGGAAGGCGCCTCGGCGTTCGGCGGCCTGTTCGGCGGTGATCCGCGGTTCGTACACGGCGGCGGGCTTCCGGTCGGGCATCGCCTCGGCGAGCGTGAGTGCGGGCTCGGCGCCGAGCCGGGCCAGCGCGCCGACGCCGAGCGCGGTCGCGTCGGGCAGGGCGGACACCTCGACGGGGCGTTGGAGCAGGTCGGCCTGGGTCTGCAGGAGGAGGGTGGAGCGGGTCAGGCCGCCGTCCACGCGCAGCGTCTCCAAGGGTGCCCCCAGGTCGGCACCTGCGGCGTCGGCGAGTTCGGCGACCTGGGCGGCGATGCCCTCGCACAGGGCGCGCACCAGATGGCCGGCGCCGGTGTCGAGGCCCAGCCCGGTGAGCGAGCCCCGCAGGTCGCCGCGCCACCAGGGGGCGGCGAGTCCGGCCAGCGCGGGGACGAAGGTGACGCCGCCGCTGTCCGGCACGGTGGCGCCCACCGCGTCGAGGTCGGCGGCGCCCCTGATCACGCCGAGGTCGGTGAGCCAGCGCACGGCGGAGGCGGCGGTGTACACCTGCCCGTCGAGGCAGTAACGGGCGCGCCCGGCGAGCCGCCAGGCCACACAGCTGACCAGCCCGGAGTCTCCCCGGCTCGGGGTGTCGCCGGTGGGGGCGAGCAGGAACGCCCCGGTGCCGTAGGTGCACTTGGCGTCGCCGGGCGCGGTGACACGCTGGGCGAGCAGGGCGGCCTGCTGGTCGACGGCGAGACCGGTGAGCGGGATCTCCGGCCCGAACTCCTTGGTCGTGCCGATGTGTCCGGCGTTGTCGACGACCTTCGGGAGCCGTTCGTCGGCGAGTCCGTACAGGTCCAGGGCGCGGGGCGACCAGCGGGCTTGGTCGAGGTCGAGGAGCTGGGTGCGGCCGGCGGTGGCCGCGTCGGTGACGAGGGCGCCGGTGAGGCGGTGGACAAGCCAGGCGTCGGTGGTGGTGACGAGGCCCTCACGGGTGCGGTGGCAGCGTATCCAGGCCATTTTCGGCGCGGCGAAGTACGGGTCCAGGGGGAGGCCGGTGAGGTCGCGCAACTCGTCGGCGTGCGGGGCGAGTTCCGCGCAGACGGACTCCGCGCGGCGGTCCTGCCAGACGAGGGCCTCGGTGAGCGGGCGGCCGGTGTCCGGGTCCCAGGCGAGCACGGTCTCGCCCTGGTTGGCCAGGCCCAGCGCCACGACGGGCTCACCGGCCTCGGCGAGGGCACGGTGACCGGCGTCCAGAACCGAGGTGTACAGCTCCTCGGGATCGACGTCGACCAGGCCGCCGGGCAGATGGCGCGGGCGCACCTCGGCGAAGCCGCTGCCGATGACACCGCGTTCGGGGCAGACGACGAGGGCCTTGGTGCCGGATGTGCCCTGGTCGACGGCGAGCACCGGACCTGTCATCGAGCCCCTCCCCAGGACGGTTCGCCGGAGCGTTGCTCGGACGCTCGCAGCGGCCCCCCGGCGATCACAGGGCGACAGCCTGCCGCCGTCCGCCACCCGACGTCAAGCACGACTCGTGCAGGTCAACTCGCTGAGTGCGGAAAGGAGTTCGAAAAGATCGGGAAACCGCCGAAGAGGCGGAACCTCCGCCTCTATAGTGACCGCCGCGACCGAATCGAGCTTCTCGACCGCCGCCCAGAGGAGGGCTGTTGTTACTCCACCCTGCCGCCAGGACCCACCCGCTGCCCGGGGCGGGGGACTGATGGCCAGAGACGGAGCACGACCCGCCTACGACCCCGCAGGACACGACACCGCACTGCGCGCCACCCTCCAGGAGTTACGCACCGGACGCTGGATGTCGATGCGCCGGCTGCTCACCGAGACCACGGCCTGGTGGCAGTGGACCCAGCGCACCCAGGTCCTCGCCACCGCCGCGGCCGGCACCGACGTGGTGCGCGCCTGGCTCGACGAGGAGCCGCACAGCGTCCCGGCCGCCGTGATGCACGCGAGGGTCACCGTGGAACGGGCCCTGCGGGCGCACCGGGAGGACCACTTACGCACCCTCGACCTGTGGCGGGAGGCCTGGCAGGCGAGCTACGCGGCGACCCGGGCCGCCCCCGATGACCCCGTCCCGTGGGTGTGCCTGCTGGCGCTGGCCCGCCTCGACCGGGAGCGGCGGCGGGCCGAGCACCGGGTGCCGCCGCCCGGGCCGATGCTGCCGCCGGGCCCGTGGGGACTGCTCGCCGAGGCCGACAAGCGCGACCCGTACAACCGCGAGGCCCACCACCGGATGCTCCAGTTCCTCTCCGAGCACGGCACCTCGGGGCGGTTGGCCGAGGCCGCCGGCTACGCGCACTGGGCCGCCGACACCGCTCCCCCGGGCTCCGCCCTCCACGTCCTGCCGCTGTACGTCCGGGTCGAGCGCTACCGGCGCTCCGGCGGCCGCGACGCCGCCCTCGACCTGCACTGGGTCGCCGAGGACGCCACCCGCGAGGCGAAGCGCGCGCTGTATGCCTGGTTCGAGCAGACCTTCGCCGCCGAGCGGTCCCCGCTGGACCTCAACCATCTCGCCCACGCCCTGTGGGGCGCCCTCCAGTTCGCCGACGCGGACCGGGTGTTCGAGGCGCTCGGCCCGTACTGGACGCCGCTGCCCTGGGCGTACCGCACCCCCGATCAGGGCGACACCGCCCAGGCCGTGGAGTTCTTCCTCCAGGCCAGGGCGCGCTGCCGCCCCGCGTGAGAGTCCACCCGTCCCGGAGGTTCACATGTCCCGCACCACCGACGGCCACCCCGCGCACGACGAGGAGCGGCGCCTGCGCGAACTGGGCTACCGCCCGGTCCTCGCCCGCCGCATGGGCGGCTTCGGCAACTTCGCGATCAGCTTCTCGGTGATCTCGATCCTGTCCGGCTGCATGACCCTGTACGGGTTCGGCCTGGGCACCGGCGGTCCCGCGGTGATGCTGTGGGGCTGGGCCGGCGTCGGTCTGTTCGTCCTCTGTGTGGGCCTGGCGCTCGCCGAGGTCACCAGCGCCTATCCGACGTCCGGTGCGTTGTACTACATGGCCGACCGGCTCGGCGGCCGCCGCTGGGGCTGGTACACGGGCTGGCTGAATCTGCTCGGTCTGCTGGGCGCCATCGCCGGCATCGACTACGGCGCGGCGCTGTTCGCGGGCGCCTTCGCCAACCTCCAGTGGGGGTTCGAGCCGACGCCGGAGAAGACGATGCTGATCTTCGTGGCGATCCTGCTGCTGCACGCCGTACTGAACCTCTTCGGGGTGCGCCTGGTCAGCGTCCTGAACTCGATCAGCGTGTGGTGGCACCTGGCCGGCGTCGCGCTCATCGTCGGCGCGCTGGCGATCGTCCCCGACCACCACCAGTCCCCGTCCTTCGTCTTCACCGAGTTCGTCAACGACACCGGCTGGTCCAACTCGCTGTACGTGGCGGCCATCGGCCTGCTGCTCGCCCAGTACACCTTCTCCGGCTACGACGCCTCCGCCCATCTGTCTGAGGAAACCTCCAACGCCTCGGTGTCGGCGGCGAAGGGCATCGTCCGTTCCATCTGGGTCTCCTGGATAGCCGGTTTCGTGCTCCTCGCCGGTCTGACCTTCGCCATCCAGGACTACGACGCCACCCGGGCCACCGACACCGGGGTACCGCCCGCGCAGATCCTGCTGGACGGCCTCGGCACGGACGGTGCGAGCGCGCTGCTCGTCGTGGTGATCGTCGCCCAGCTGTTCTGCGGCAACGCCGAGGTGGCCGCCGCCAGCCGCATGGTGTTCGCGTTCAGCCGGGACGGGGCGCTGCCCGGCTCGGCCCTGTGGCGCAAGGTCAGCGGCCGCACCCAGACCCCGGTCGCCGCCGTGTGGCTGTCGGTGACGGCGGCCTGCCTGCTCGCCCTGCCGTCCCTGTACTCGGCGACGGCGTACGCCGCGGTCACCGCCATCAACGTCATCGGCATCACCCCCGCCTACGCCATCCCGATCCTGCTGCGGCTGCGCGCGGGCGACCGTTTCCAGCCGGGTCCGTGGAGCCTGGGCCGGTGGAGCAGGCCGATCGGCTGGATCGCGGTCGTGTGGGTGGCGTTCGTCACGGTGCTGTTCTGTCTGCCGCAGGTGTCGCCGGTGACGGTCGACACGATGAACTACGCCTCCGTCGCCCTCGCCGTCGTCCTCGCCCTGGCCACGGTGTGGTGGTACGCCGCCCGCCGTTCGTACGGGACGCCCACCGCCGCGGCCTACGGCTCCGACCGTGACCAGGCGGAGCTCGCCGAGGGAATCGTCTGAGAAGGAGCGTCGGCGTCCGGGCCGTCTGCGAACTCCCGTGCCGGATACGGCAGGATGAGCGGTCGCGTCGGCCGGGGCCCCGCCAGGGCCGACGCGCTCGATCGTCCAGCAATGTCGAACAGGTGGCAATGTGACTGCATTTCAACGGGATCTCACCATGGACGACCTGGTCGTCCCCGGAATCGCCGTGGTCGCGGGCCTGGTTGCCGCATTCCTGCTGCGCATCCTGCTCAAGTGGCTGGGCAAGCACGCCGATCGCACCAAGTGGGGCGGTGACGACGTCATCGTGGCCGCGCTGCGGACGGTGGTGCCCGCGGCGGCGATCGCGGGCGGCGTCGCCGTCGCCGCGGCGGCACTGCCGCTGACGAAGACGACCCAGCGCACCACCAACCAGGTCCTGACCGTGCTGCTGATCTTCGTGGTCACGGTGGCGGCGGCCCGGCTGGTGGCGAGCCTGATGCGGAGCGTCACCCAGTCGCGCCCCGGTGTCGCCGGCTCGGCCACGATCTTCGTCAACATCACGCGCGTGCTGGTCCTGGCGATCGGCTTCCTGGTCGTGCTCCAGACCCTGGGCGTCTCCATAGCGCCGATGCTCACCGCCCTGGGCGTCGGTGGCCTGGCGGTCGCGCTCGCCCTCCAGGACACCCTCGCCAACCTCTTCGCGGGCATCCACATCCTCGCCTCCAGGACCGTCCAGCCCGGCGACTACATCCGGCTGAGCAGCGGCGAGGAGGGCTATGTCGAGGACATCAACTGGCGTCAGACGACCGTTCGCGCGCTCTCCAACAACCTGGTCGTCATCCCCAACGGGGAGCTGGCGAAGTCGAACATGACCAACTTCATGCGCCCCGAGCAGCAGTTGACGATCCTGGTCCAGGTCGGCGTCGCCTACGACAGCGACCTGGAGCACGTCGAGCGGGTGACCATCGAGGTCGTCGCCGAGGTCATGACGGAGATCACCGGCGCCGTCCCCGACCACGAGCCGCTGGTCCGCTTCCACACCTTCGGCGACTCCCGGATCGGCTTCACCGTCATCCTGGGCGTCGGTGAGTTCAGCGACCAGTTCCGCATCAAGCACGAGTTCATCAAGCGCCTGCACAAGCGCTACCGCGCGGAGGGCATCCGCATCCCCGCGCCGACGCGCACGGTGGCCCTTCAGCAGGGTGCCGTGGTGATCCCGCAGCAGCGGGGTGCGGAGTTCGACGCGGGCGAGATGTCCCCCGCCCGCTTCGACTGACCGCCCACCGCCCCTACAGGGTGGCCGAGTTGTCGTGACGGCCACCGCCCGGGCGGGCCTGCGGCTGCCGCGGCGCCGCGCTCGCCGGCGTCACCGTCCAGTCCGGATGCCCCGGCATCCGCGGGGCCTTCGTGCCGTAGAGCCGGTCCGCAAGGAACCCCGACAGGTCCTGCCCCGCGACCTCCGAGGCGACGGCGATGTAGTCCTGTGTCGTCGCCGAGGAGTCACGGAAGCGGTCCAGGAAGGTCCGCTCGACGCGGTGGAAGACCGTCTCTCCCACCAGCCGGCTCAGCGCGTACAGGACGAGAACGCCGCCGAGGTGGCGCTGGCTGTCGAAGCGGGTGGCCGTCGCGTCGACGAGCCTGGTCGTGGCGTCGTACGCGAGGTCGAGGTGGTACGCCGAGACCCGGTGGCCGTCGTTGCCCAGGCTCGGGAGGACGGGGTCGCCGAGGGTCTGCGGGCCGTGCGTGCCGGTCCGCGGGGCCGCGGGTGCCGGGGGCGCCGCGATCAGGGCCGCGGTGGTGCCGATCAGGGCGGCGGGGCCCGTCACTCTGGCGCGATCTCTCATGGTCCGCTTTCGTTCGGGCGGCCGACCGGTCGGGTCCGGCCGTCGGAAGAGGCGTGATCACCACGCATGACCGCGGGATCAGACGCGTCGAACGGGCAAGCGGATGCGCGGGTTCTCGGACAGCGTGCGCGGACCGCTGTCGAGCCTCGGACGGACAGGAGATATCTTGATGTCGAGCAATGTTGCAGACGTGGAGCGGAGCACCCGGTGACTGACTCGACCATCATCTATACGCACACTGACGAGGCCCCGGCCCTGGCGACGTATTCCTTCCTGCCGGTGGTCCAGGCGTACGCCTCGCAGGCGGGTGTCGCCGTTCAGACGCGGGACATCTCGCTGGCCGGCCGCATCATCGCGGTGTTCCCGGAGTACCTGACCGAGGACCAGCGCATCCCGGACGCCCTGCACGAGCTGGGCGAACTGGCGAAGACGCCCGAGGCCAACATCATCAAGCTGCCGAACATCTCGGCGTCGATCCCCCAGCTCAAGGCCGCCGTAGCCGAGCTGCAGAGCCAGGGCTACGCGCTGCCGAACTACCCGGACGACCCCAAGACCGACGAGGAGCGGGACATCCAGGCCCGCTACGACAAGGTCAAGGGCTCCGCCGTGAACCCGGTCCTGCGTGAGGGCAACTCCGACCGCCGCGCCCCCGCCTCGGTCAAGAACTACGCCAAGAACCACCCGCACCGCATGGGCGCCTGGTCGTCGGACTCCAGGACCAGCGTCGCCACCATGGGGCAGAACGACTTCCGCTCCACCGAGAAGTCCGTCGTGATCTCCGAGGCCGGCGCGCTGAGGATCGAGCTGGTCGCCGAGGACGGCACCACCACGGTCCTGCGCGAGTCGGTGCCCGTCCTCGAGGGCGAGGTCGTCGACGCGTCCGTGCTGCACGTGGCCCAGCTGCGGGAGTTCCTCACCGCGCAGATCGCCGAGGCCAAGGCGCAGGACGTGCTGTTCTCCGTGCACCTGAAGGCCACGATGATGAAGGTCTCCGACCCGATCATCTTCGGCCACGTGGTGCGCGCGTTCTTCCCGAAGACCTTCGAGCGCCACGGTGCGGCGCTCGCCGCGGCCGGCCTGACCCCGAACGACGGTCTGGGCGGCATCTACAAGGGCCTGGAGTCCCTGGAGAACGGCGCCGAGATCAAGGCCTCCTTCGACGCCGAGCTCGCCGAGGGCCCCGCCCTGGCGATGGTCGACTCCGACAAGGGCATCACCAACCTGCACGTGCCGTCGGACGTCATCGTCGACGCCTCGATGCCGGCCATGATCCGCACCTCCGGCCACATGTGGGGCCCGGACGGCCAGGAGGCCGACACCCTCGCGGTGCTGCCGGACTCCTCGTACGCCGGTGTCTACCAGGCCGTGATCGAGGACTGCCGCGCCAACGGCGCCTACGACCCGTCGACCATGGGCTCGGTCCCGAACGTCGGCCTCATGGCGCAGAAGGCCGAGGAGTACGGCTCCCACGACAAGACCTTCGAGATCAAGGCGGCCGGCACGGTCCGTCTGGTCGACCAGGCCGGCAACGTCCTCATCGAGCAGCCGGTCGCCGAGGGCGACATCTTCCGCGCCTGCCAGACCAAGGACGCCCCGATCCGCGACTGGGTCAAGCTGGCCGTCACCCGCGCCCGCGCCACCGGCGACCCGGCCGTGTTCTGGCTGGACGAGACCCGCGCGCACGACGCCAACCTGATCGCCAAGGTCAACGCCTACCTGCCGGAGCACGACACCGAGGGTCTGGACATCCGCGTCCTCGCCCCGGTCGAGGCGACGAAGCTCTCCGTGGAGCGCATCCGCCGCGGCGAGAACACGATCTCGGTCACCGGCAACGTCCTGCGTGACTACCTCACCGACCTCTTCCCCATCCTGGAGCTGGGCACCAGCGCCAAGATGCTGTCGGTCGTCCCGCTGATGGCGGGCGGCGGCCTGTTCGAGACGGGCGCCGGCGGCTCCGCGCCGAAGCACGTCCAGCAGCTGGTCAAGGAGAACTACCTGCGCTGGGACTCCCTCGGTGAGTTCTTCGCGCTGGTGCCGTCCCTGGAGCAGTGCGCGACGGCCACCGGCAACCCCAAGGCCAAGGTCCTCGCCGACACCCTCGACCGCGCCACGGCGACCTTCCTCAACGAGGACAAGTCCCCGACCCGTCGCGTCGGCGGCATCGACAACCGCGGCAGCCACTTCTACCTGTCCCTGTACTGGGCCCAGGAGCTGGCGTCCCAGACCGACGACGCGGACCTCGCCAAGGCCTTCGCACCGCTCGCCGAGACCCTCGCCTCGAACGAGCAGAAGATCATCGACGAGCTGGGCGCCGTCCAGGGCAACCCGGCCGACATCGGCGGCTACTACCAGCCCGACCCGGCCAGGGCCGCGAAGATCATGCGCCCCTCCACCACGTGGAACGAGGCGCTGGCGTCCCTGAGCTGACGCACCCCCGCACGCGACTCCGCCCCGGTCGGCAGCTGCCCGGCCGGGGCGGGGCCGTTCCCGGCAGGCCCGAGCGACTCCCGGGCGGCGGCTCCTGAGGAACGCCCGCGCGGCCGGCCGCTCCTCGGGGGCGTGCATGCTGTGATCATGCAGCACGCCACCGACAACGCCCTGGGAGCCGCCGCATGACGCCGTCCTACGAGATCCTGCCCGGCGCCGCCGCCTCCCCGGTGATCCTGCACGTGCCGCACTCGGCGCGGGAGATACCGGCCGACGTGCGGGCGGGCATCCTGCTCGACGACACGGCGCTGGAGCGGGAGTCGGACCACATCGTCGACGCCCACACCTCCGAGCTCGCCGAGGCGGCGGCCGGCGGGGCGGAGGTCGTGCCGTGGCGGTTCGTGAACCGGCTGTCGCGGCTGGTCGTCGATCCCGAGCGGTTTCCGGACGAGCGGGAGGAGATGCTCGCGGTCGGGATGGGGGCCGTGTACACGCGGACCACGCACGGCGAGGTGCTGCGGGATGCGGACACCGACCCGGAGCCGCTCGTCGCGCGGTACTTCCGGCCCTACGCCGACGCCATGACCCGGGCCGTGGCCGACCGGCTCGCCGCCGTCGGACGGGCTGTGATCATCGATGTGCACTCGTATCCCAGCCGACCGCTGCCCTATGAGCTGCACGGTGACGGCCCGCGGCCGCCCGTCTGCCTCGGCACCGACGCCTTCCACACCCCGCCCGCACTGCTCGCCGCCGCCCGGGAGGCGTTCGGGCAGGCCGGGGCGTTCGGGCAGGCCGGGGCGTTCGGGCGGACCGGGGTGGACAGCCCGTTCAGCGGGACGTACGTGCCCCTGGAGTTCCACGGACGTGATCCCCGGGTCGCCGCGCTGATGGTGGAGATCCGCCGGGACACCTACATGAGCGAGCCGGGCGGGCCCGCCGGGCCGGGGCTGGCGCGGCTCGCCACGGCGCTCGCGGCGCTCGTCGACGCCGTCTCCCGCTGACGTCCGGCTGGAGCACTCCCGCGCGACACGGGCCCGCACCGCGGCGAGGGTGGGTGGCATGACCGAGGAAACCACCACGCTCACCGGCCCGCCGGTACGGGACTGGCCCGCACTCGACCTGGCCGGCACGGAGTTCGACCCCGTCCTCGCCGACCTCATGCGGGAGGGCCCGCTGACCCGTATCCGATTGCCGCACGGCGAGGGCTGGGCGTGGTTGGCGACCCGCCACGAGGACGTCAGGGCGATCACCAACGATCCGCGCTTCAGCCGCACCGCCGGGATGGACCGCCAGGTCACCCGGCTCGCCCCGCACTTCGCCCCACGCCCCGGCTCCCCCGCCTGGGCCGACCAGCCCGAGCACAACCGGCTGCGCCAGGCGGTGGCCGGCGCGTTCACCGCGAGCGCGATGAAGCGGCTGCGGCCCCGCGCCCAGGAGATCCTCGACCCGCTGGTGGCCGGGGTCGTACGGGACGGGCCGCCCGCCGATCTCGTCGAGCGGATCCTCGAACCCTTCCCCATCGCCCTGATCAGCGAGGTCATGGGGGTGCCCGCCGCCGACCGGGAGCAGGTGCACGCCTGGACGGCGCGGATCGTGTCGACCGAGGGCGGTGCCGAGGCCGCCGCGGAGGCCAAGAAGGGCCTGTTCGGCTGGATCGCCCAGACGGTGCGGGCGCGCGCCGCCAGCGAGGGTGACGACGTGTACGCGCTCATCGGCGCCGCCGTGCGGCGGGGTGAGCTCACCGAGGAGGAGGCGGTCGGGCTGGCCGCGCCCCTGCAGATCGGCGGCGAGGCCGTCACCCACAACTGCGGCCAGACGCTGTACCTGCTGCTGACGCGGCCCGAGCTGATGGAGCGGCTGCGCCATCACCCCGAGTCCCGCGCGAACGCCCTGGACGAGCTGCTGCGCTACGTCCCGCACCGCACCGCGGTCGGTCTCGCCCGGATCGCCCTGGAGGACGTCGAGATGTGCGGGCTGCGCATCCGCGCGGGCGAGCCGGTGTACGTGTCCTACCTGGCCGCCAACCGCGATCCGGCCGTCTTCCCCGACCCGGACCGCATCGACCTGGACCGGGACCCCAACCCGCATCTGTCCTTCGGCTACGGCCCGCACTACTGCACGGGCGCGATGCTCGCCCGCCTCCAGATCGAGCTCATGGTCGCCACGCTGCTCGACCGGCTGCCGGGGCTGCGGCTCGCAATCCCGGCCGACCAGGTTCCCTGGCGCCGCAGGACGATGATCCGCGGGCCGCGGTCGCTGCCCGTGACCTGGGACTGACTCAGACGGTCAGCCAGTCGGTGACGATGGCCCCCTCGTCGGTCCGCAGCCTCAGCGCGAAGGGTCCGGCGGGGGGTTCGTCGTAGCTGAACCGCCCCATGTCGTCGGTGGTCAGCGGGGCGCCCGCCTGGGGGCCGCTGAGCACCTCGACCAGCGCCTGCTGCGGTGGCAGCACCTGCCCGAACAGCTCCTGCCCGGTCACCTCCACGTCGACGGTGACCTCGCCCGCGCGGAAGGTCAGCATCCGCGGCACGCCGGTGGCGCCCCGCACCGGGATGGCGTCCACCACCGAGTCGAAGGTCAGCTCGGCGATCCGGGCGTCCAGGTCGTGCAACGCGAAGGCTTCCACGGCGAGTTGCCGCAGCCCGGTCGGCACCGGGTCGAGGATCGCGGCGGCCCGGCGCAGCTCCTCCTCCAGCGGTCCGACGTCGAACTCCTCGCCGTCCCGCGCGTCTTCGTCGAAGTCGTCGTTCACGGTGCTCACACCGCCCCCCTTGCTTCCATACGTGCCCGCAGCCGGCGCAGACAGCGCTGGCGCAGCGGTCCGATACTGCCCACGGCGATGCCCAGGGCCGCGGAGACCTCCTGGTAGCTGGGCGGCGGCGAGGCCATCAGGATGCGCAGCAACTGACGGCAGCGATCGCCCAGTTCCTCGAACTCCTGCCACAGTCGGCGGATGCGCTCGCTCTCCACGGCCGCCTCCTCGGAGTCGAGCACCGACTGCTCGGGCGTGCGGTCGTCGCTTACCCGGTCGAGCACCTGCGGATCGTCGGTGGGCGTCAGCCGCTTGAGGCTCTTGAGGACCTTCAGACACTCGTGGCGCGCGGTGCTCGCGAGCCAGGAGCCGGCCTTCTGCGGTTCCCGGATGCGGCCCAGATGCTGGGCGAAACGGAACCACACCGTCTGGTACACCTCGTGCGCGTCGGCGTCGGAGAGCCGGTGCGCGCGCACGACCGACCACACCAGCGGGCTCAGCCCCTCCACGAGCGCCTTCCAGGCCGCCGCGTCGCCGTCGACGGCGGACTGGACCAACGCGCCGACTTCTGCTCGGTCCACGGCCCCACCCCTCGTGTACGGCATGTCATCGTACGCCGTGACGGGGGCGAGTTCGGCCCTCACCGCTGGACAGCCGTGCTCGGGCGCCAGGTCGGCGGGATGAGGGCGGCGACGTGCGCCCCCCGCACCTCCGCGAACTCGGTGTTGTTCGCGATCAGTTGCTGCCGGGCGGTGCGCGGGTCGGTCTCCTTGTCGGCGGTCATGAGCGCGGCCACCATGCCGGCCGCGGCAGGGGTCGCGAAGGAGGTGCCGCTCCAGTGCGCGAACCCGTCGAACATCACCTGGTCCGGCTTCGCGGAGCTGCCGTCCTCGCTCAACATGCCCGCGTGACGGGGGTGTTGGCAGGTGCACAGGTAGGTGAAGTGGAACCGGCAGACGTCGTACGTGGAGTGCTGGTAGACGTACGGGATCGGCGCGTCGAAGCCGGTGAGGGTGCTGGTGAGGCGCTCGCCGGGCGCGTAGGCGCTGACCCAGGAGCCGTGGTTGGTGAAGCAGGCGCCGTGGTCGCCGTCGGTGCGCAGGGCGCCGATCGCCAGCACGGAGCTCGCGTAGTCGGGCAGGGAGGCGTAGGCGGCGGGCCAGAAGGGCGTGGCGCTGGCGTTGTTCCCGGCGGCGGCGACCAACAGGGTGCGCTGCTGCCGCAGTTCGCGCATGAAGGCGTCGACGCCCAGCAGACCGTCGGTGCGGCCGTTGGAGGTGCCGGCGGACAGGCTGATGATGTCCGGCCAGCCGCCCTCGTCGACGGCGGCGAACAGCGCCTCGCCGAAGTCGGATTCGAGGATGGCGCCCGCGTCGTTGAGGGTGTTGCGCACGGTGATGTTGGTGTTCGGCGCGACGGACGCGAGGATCCCGGCGATGAACGTGCCGTGGCCGACGTACTGCATCAGGTTGCCGTGTTCGTCGGTCTCGGTGCCGTGCAGGTCGCCCTGGACGTGGGAGAGCAGCGAGACCAGGGAGTAGTCGTGGGTGAGGCCGTTGTCGATGACCAGGACGTCCACGGCGGTGTCCGCGTCGTGCCCGGCCTCGGCGGGGGCCGGGTTGGTGCCCCGGTTGAGCGGGGCGGGCACCGGCTCGTCACCGGGACAGGAGTTGACGGCGATCGTCACCACGTGGTTGCGGCTGACCAGACGGCGCCCGGCGCGTCCCTCCGGTTCGCGCATGACCCGCAGGGCGTTGGCGACGGCCCGGTCGGCGCGCCGGTCGCCGTGGCCGGGGTCGCCGACCTGGATGCGGGTGATGCCGGAGCGGTTGGTCTCCGGGCCGGCCCGGCGCACCTCGTCGCCGCTCAGCCCGGTCGCGGCGGTGAAGTGGTCGCGCACGGTGTCCTCGACGAGCCGGGCCTCCTCGCCGTCGCGCGCGAGGACCACCCCCTTCTCGTAGATGAACTCGGCCGAGTCGTCGGGCCCCAGGGCCAGGGCGACGTCGGGCATGGAACGCTGGATCTGGTCGAACTGCTCGTGGAATCGCTGTGGTGCCATGGCGTGTCCTCCCACAGGGGCGGCGGTCGTCAGTCAGAGTCGCGGGGCCGTTGATTGATACAGCGCCAAACCTGTGTGGCGCACTACCCGGACGACTACCATCCGTTGAGTGACGGCGAGAAGCGACCCGGTTCTCGAACTGCTGCCCATGGTGTTCGCCGCCCCCCACCAGGCGCTGGCGCGGGCGGAAGAGGTACTCGGCTCCGATCCCTCACCGCTGCACGCCTCCGTCGCCCACCAGGTCATCGGCATCTGGCAGCGGGACTGGGGGGACTTGAGGATCGCGCTGGAGCATCTGCGGCGCGCCCGCGATCTGGCGGCGCGCGCGGAGTCCGCGGACCGCGAGGCCGATGTACTGGCCGCGCTCGGGGTGGCGTTGGTGCACGCGGGGCGCACCCGGCAGGGCCTGGCCGCGCTGGAGCGCGGGGTCGCGATCGGCAGCGGGCACACCCGCGCGCGCGTCCTGTTCCGACGGGCCTTCGCCTCCTGGGTGCTGGGTCTGCACCAGGAGGCGCTGGTGGACGTGCGCCGGGCCATCCCCGTGCTGCGGCAGGCGGACGACGTGATCTGGACGGCACGCGCGCTGACGCTCCGCGCGACCGTGCATCTGGCGCTCGGCGCGGTGGAGCGGGCGGACGCCGACTTCACGGCCGCGGAGACGCTGTGGGACACCACCGGCCAGGACCACGACAAGGCGGACGTGGTGGAGAGCCGGGGCCTGGCCGCCTTCCGCTCCGGGGATATCCCGGTGGCGCTCCGGCTGCTCGACGAGGCCGAGGAGCGGTACGCCAAGCTCGGCACGCCGTCCTTCATGCTCTACATCCGGCGCTGCGAGGTGCTGATGGCCGCCGGGCTCGCCCCGGAGGCGCTGGCCGAGGCGGACACGGCGATCGGGGTGCTGGACCGCATCGGCGGGCAGTCCACGCGCAAGGCGGAGCTGCTGCTGGCCGCGGCGCGGGCGGCCCGGCTCGCGGGCGATCCGCACACCGCGATCGCGCGGGCCGCGCTGGCGGTGCGGCTGTTCGCCGGGCAGCGGCGCCCGTGGTGGGAGACGCACGCCCGGCTGGTGCTGATCGAGGCACGGGTCGCCGCCGGGCGCGCCGCCGGGCGCCTGGTCGCGGACGCGGCCGACGTGGCCGACCGACTGGCCGCGTTCGGGGCGCCGGCGGCTCCGGAGGCCTCGCTGCTCGCGGGCCGGATCGCGCTCGACCTGGGGTGGACGGCCGACGCCGAACGCCATCTGGCGGTGGCCGCGCGCAGCCGGCGCAGCGGTCCGCCGCTGGCCCGTATGACGGGGTGGGCGGCACAGGCGCTCAGGGCCCGGGCCGCCGGGTCGGGACGGGGCGTGCTGGAGGCGTGCCGGCGCGGCCTGGACGTGCTCGACGACCACCGGATGACGCTGGGGGCAGCGGAGTTGCGGGCGCGGGCCACCGCCCAGGGCGCGGAACTCGCCGCGCTGGCGCAGCGGGCGAGTCTCGGCTCCGGTCCGCGCCGGCTGCTGGTGTGGAGCGAGCGCTGGCGGGCCACCGCGCTGTCCACGCCGCCCACCCGGCCGCCCGCCGATCCGACCCTGCTGGGCGACCTGACCGCGTTCCGGGAGATCGCCGCCCGCGCGGAGGAGGCCCGCATGGAGGGCCGCCCGATACCGGCGCTGGAGCGCGAACAGCGCCGTCTGGAACGGGAGATACGTTCCCGGACCTTGCACATCCGTGGGGACGTGCCCGGCTACGGCACCCGCTTCGACCCCACGCGGCTGCTGGAGCGGCTGGGGGACGACGTACGGCTCGTCGAGCTCGTCGTGCTGGACGGGAGGGTCCAGGTCCTGCTGTGCGGGCAGGGGCGGGTGCGGCGGTTCGAGGCCGGTCGGCTCGCCGACGCGGAGACCGAGGCCGAGCATGTGCAGGCGGGGTTGCGGCGGCTGGCCCACCCCGGGGCGGAGGCGCGCCTTCCACTGGTGCTGGAGGCGGGGCGCCGACTTCAGGAGCTGCTGCTCGGTCCGGCGGTGGCGCAGCTCGGCTCCGGACCGGTCGTCGTCGTACCCCCCGCCCGGCTGCACCGGGTGCCGTGGGCGCTGCTGCCGGCACTGCGGGAGCGGGTGCTCAGCGTGTCGCCGTCGGCGAGCGGCTGGCTGCGCGCGCGGGAGACCGAGCCGCCGCCCGGCGGGCGCCAGGTGCTGGTGCGCGGGCCGGGGCTCGCGACCGAGGGCGCGGAGGTGTCCGAACTGGCGGACCGGTACGGCGGTTCCACGGTCCTGGAGGACGACGAGGCGCGGGTGCCGCGGGTACTGGAGGAGCTGGACGGGGCGGCCCTCGCGCACATCGCCGCGCACGGCACCTTCCGGGCCGACAGCCCGCTCTTCTCGTCGCTGCGGATGGCGGACGGGCCGCTCATCGTGCACGACCTCGAGCGCCTGGACCGCAGCCCCTACCGGATCATCCTGTCCTGCTGCGACACCGCCCGCTTCGCCTCCGTCGGCGCCGACGAGCTGCTCGGCCTGGTCACCGCGCTGCTGCCGCTGGGCACAGCGGGCGTGGTGGCGTGCACGGCACCCGTCAACGACGCCGCGGTGGTGCCGCTGATGCTCGCACTGCACAAGGGACTCGACACCGGACTCTCCCTCGCGGAAGCGTTGCGCGACGCGCGAGCGGCCCTACCGGGAGACGCCACCCACCAGGCGACGGGGTGGGCGTTCTCGGCATTCGGGGGCGCGTGAGGGCGAGCGGGGGCGAGCCTGGACCGGAGCCGGGCGTCGGCCCGGCGCGTCGCGGTTGACGTGGGTGGCGGCCTGACCCCTCCCCCGGTCACGGGGGTCAGACCGCCGGTACGGGACCGGCTCAGGCCGGTTGGGCGTCGGGGAGTTCCACCAGCCAGGGCAGTGCGCCCCGGCCGCCCGCGCCGAGTCGGGCGTACGCGCTGTAGAGGTGGTTGCCGACGGTACGGATGGACAGGGTCAGCTTCTCCGCGATCTGCCGGTTGCTGAGGCCGGCGGCCGCGAGGGTGACGATCTGCCGCTGGCGGGCGGTGAGTTCACCGAGGACGAGACCGGACAGGGCCGGGGTCCGGGCGCCTTGGCAGCGCCGGGCCAGCGCGACCGCCCGGGTACGTGAGGTCCGCGCGGCACTCGGGTCGCGATGGGCGTGCGCGGCCTGGGCGCGGGCCTCGGCGGCGAAGAGCACGAACCCGCGCTCCTCCAGCCGCTCGGCCACCCGGTCGAGGGCGGCCCCGTCACCGCGGGCGAGCGCGTCGGCGTGCAGGGCGAACACGTCGGCCCGGGCCGGGGCCGGCTCGTCCACGGGCGCGTCGCGTCGGCACGATGTCCGGCGTGGAGACCGGGCCTCCGCGGACCGCGCGCCTGCCGGACGTCGCCGTCGTCGCCCCACCGCGGCCCGTCTCCCGGCGCGCGCATGTCGGCATGCCGGGTCCGCTCGGGCCCGCCCTCGCGCGTGACGTCGTCACCGTGCTCCCCCGACACCGTGTCGGCCCACCTGCCGGGTGTGCCCAGACGTACGGCGTCATAGGTGCGGCCGACCGCTTCGAGCGCTGTGTCGAGGTCCCCGCGGGCGGCCGCGTGCCAGGCCGCCGTCTGGGGTCCGGTGTCCGCCCCGGCGTCCGTGACCTCACCGGACTGCAATGCGGCCAGGGCGAGTTCGGCACGGCAGGAGGTGTCGCCCGGAGCGTGGCGCAGCCCCTCCCGCGCCCAGGCCGCCGCCTCCCGCAGCTCTCCCCGCAGCCGGGCGAACCGCGCTCGCACGGCCCCGTACCAGGCCGGCACCGGCTCGCCCTCGGCCACCAGCCACTCCCCCACGGGCGCGCAGGACCTCGTCACATCGGCCCGCTCCATCCGTCGCGACAGCTCGGCCGCCTCCTCCTCCAGGGCCGCCTTGCACTGCTCCGGGGTCCGGGCGAGCCGCCGCGCCCGCAGTCGCCCGGCCGCCGCCCGCAGGACGGGACCGTGCAGCGGGTGGGCGAGGCATACGGCACCGTGGTCGTCGACGCGCACCAGACCCTCGGCCTCCAGGTCCTCCAGGGCCCGCAGGTCGAAGTCGTCCATGTGGGGGGCCAACGGCTCGGCGAACGCCAGGAGTTCGAGCACCTCGCGCTCCTCGCGGCGCGGCCGGTCCAGGACGCAGCCCGCCCGCTCCCGCACGGTCGCCGTCACCGGCACCGGCCCCCGCCACGCCCACGCGTCCGCCCCCGGCAGCCGCCGGAGCAGCCCGCCCTCGCGCACCGCGGTGAGCAGCTCCCGCAGCAGCCGCAGATCACCCCGGCACAGACGGTGCAGCCGGTTCACGGTGAGCGGCTCCAGCCCGCCCCCGGCGCCCGCGGCCAGCAGCTGGGCCGTCTCCTCGTACGGCAGTGGTTCCAGGACGAGTCGGGGCAGCAGTTCACCCGTCCACAGGCGGGAGACCGCGCCCGGGACGAGGGCGCCGTCCGCGGCCACCACCAGCAGCCGGGTGCGGCCGTGCACCGCAAGCTGGTGCACGAGGGCGGCCGAGGCGTCGTCGAGCAGATGCGCGTCGTCGACCAGCAACAGCCGTACGGCGGAGAGCAGTTGGACGGCGCGGTGCAGGGAGACCGGCTCGGGCAGCAGGTGGGCGAACGCGGCGAAGGGGAGGTGCCGGGTCTCGGGGGTCCCGGCGACCCTGGCGCAGTCGGTGCCGCGGACGGCCTCCGTGACGAGCCGGGTCTTGCCGCAGCCCACCGGGCCGGTCACCACGATGCCGTGGTGACCGGCGGCCGAGGACCGGCGGATCAGCTCCAGTTCGTCCTCCCGGCCGGTGAACGGCCAGGGCAGTTCCAGGGTCTTCGCAGCGCGTTCGAAAGTCGTCACGACAACAAGAGCCCGAGTACTCACCCCTGATACACAGGGACTTGAGTAGCCCTCGACTCAGGCGCCCATGGCGCACCGACGGCACTCTTGGCGCATGACCTCCCGCTACTGCTCCCTCGCGCAGCAGCCGGCTCCCGTCTTCACACCGGGGCTGGCCGCCGAGAGGCTCAGTGCGCTCATCGGCGGAAGCCGGATGTGGGTCAACAACACCGTCCTGCACTACTACTTCTTCGACGGCGAGTCCGACGCCTCGGTGATCGCGGTACCCGGCAGCGGGGCGACCCGGCGGGTGTCGTGGGTCGGCGCGAAGGAGCAGCAGGACGTCGTGCGCGGGTGCTTCCAGGAGTGGCAGGACCTGGGCATCGGCGTCACCTTCACCGAGGTCGCCACCCGCGGCGAGGCGGAACTGCGCGTCGGGTTCCAGTTCGGCGACGGCTCCTGGTCGACCGTGGGCAGGGACGCGCTGCGGGTCGGACTGCACGAGCGGACCATGAACTTCGGCTGGGACCTGACCGCGCCCGGGGAGCGCGGGACGGCCCTGCACGAGATCGGGCACGCGCTCGGCATGCACCACGAGCACCAGAACCCGTTCGCGGGGATCCACTGGGACGAGGAGGCCGTCTACGCCGATCTGGCGGGCCCGCCGAACCACTGGACCCGGGACCGGACGTACGTCAACATCCTGCGCAAGCTGGACGTCCGTGAGGTGAACGGTTCCTCCTGGGACCCGCAGTCGATCATGGAGTATCCGTTCTCGGCGGGGCTGATCCTGGAGCCGGAGCAGTACCGCGCGGGTCTCAACCCGCCCGGTACGCTCTCGCCCTCGGACAAGGAGTACGCCCTGCGCTGGTACCCGTCGGCCGGCCCGTCGCGGTCGCCCGCGCTGGTGCCGTTCCGTTCGGCTCCGCTCGGTCTCGGACCGGGCGACCAGGCCGACTTCATCGTCGAGCCGCCGGAGACCCGCGAGTACACCGTGGGCACCTTCGGCGACGCCGACACCGTCGTGGTGGTCTTCGAGGAGCGGGACGGGGAACCCCGCTACCTCGCCGGCCACGACGACGGCGGGGCGCCGCACAATGCCACCGTCAGGGCCCGACTCGTCAAGGGTCGCCGCTACTTCGTCCGTGTGCGCCTGTACTCCGCGTGGGGTTCGGGGGAAACCGCGGTCATGTGCTGGTGACAGCACATACAGGCCGCACACGGGCGATGCCGGTCCACTGTCCGGCGCCGGGGGATGGCCGGCGATCGTCACCTTCGGGGGAGGGAGACGATCGCCGGCCATACGGCGTTCCCCGACACGGGAGTACGGCGGAGTCGTCGGCGCCACCGCTCGCGGTCGTCGACGACAGGGCCTAGGATCCGCCCATGCTTGCTTCGGACGCCGGGTCGGGCGATGAGCTGCGGGATCTCCTGGTGACGGTCCTGTGGCTGTTGCCGGTCGCGGCGGGGCTGTGCGCGGGGTCCTGTGCGGTGTTCCTCGGCGTCGGGCGCAGGCTGCGGGCGGCCGGGGAGGCCTGCGCCGCGACGGCCACGGCACGCAACGCGGTGGCGACCGGGACCCTCGCCGTGTTCCTCGCCGCCTGCTGGGGCGCCGCGTTGTGGGTGATCCGGTAGCGCGGCCCGCCCGGAGTTGGCCCCGAGCCCCCTCCGACAGCGGGTCCGAGCGGGGCGCGGTCAGCGTGGAGGCGGGGGCCTCACGACGCCGCCCGCTGCTCAGCCGGTGACTGGTCCGGGTGGGCGAGCCCGAGGTGGTCCCGCAGTGTCGGCCCCTCGTACTCGGTGCGGAACACGCCCTGTTCCTGGAGCAGCGGAACGACCTTGTCGGCGAAGACGTCGAGGCCGGTCGGGGTGATGTGGGGGACGAGGATGAAGCCGTCACTGGCGTCGGCCTGGACGTAGTCGTTGATGGTCCTCGCAACGGTCGCCGGGGAGCCGACGAAGTTCTGCCGGTTGCCGGACTCGATGACGAGGTCACGGATGGACCAGTTGTTGGCGTCGGCCAGCTCGCGCCACTCGCGGGCGGTGGCCAGCGGGTCGCGGTACATGCGGACCTGCGCGCGGCCCTTGGAGATGTGGTCCGCGCTGACGTCCGGGTCGATGTCGGGGAGCGGGCCCTCCGGGTCGTAGGAGGACAGGTCCCGGTTCCAGACGAACTCCAGGTGCTTGAGGGCGGTGGCCCCGCTGACCTGTTGGCGGCGCACCTCCTTGGCGATCTCCTCGGCCTCCTGGTCGGTGTCGCCGAGGACGAAGGACGCCGCGGGCAGGATGAGCAACTGGTCGGGTCGGCGGCCGTACTTGGCGAGGCGCTTCTTGACGTCCGTGTAGAAGGCCTGGCCGCCCTCCAGCGTGGCGTACCGGCTGAAGATGGCGTCGGCGCTCGACGCGGCGAACTCGCGGCCCTCGTCGGAGTCGCCCGCCTGGAAGATGACCGGGCGGCCCTGCGGGGAGCGCGGGACGTCGAACTGGCCGTGGATGTCGAAGTGTTGGCCCGTGTGGACGAACGAGCCGGCCTTGGCGTCGCGCAGGAACTGTCCCGTCGCCCGGTCGGCGAGGATCTCGTCGCCCTGCCAGGAGTCGAAGAGTTCGTTCGCGGTGGCGAGGAACTCCTTGGCTCGGGAGTAGCGCTCCTCCTGCGGGAGGAAGCCGCCGCGGCGGAAGTTCTCGCCGGTGAAGGCGTCCCAGGAGGTGACGACGTTCCACGCGGCGCGGCCGCCGGAGAGGTGGTCGAGGCTCGCGAACTGGCGGGCCACCTCGTAGGGCTCGTTGAAGGTGGAGTTGATGGTGCCGGTCAGGCCCAGGTGCTCGGTGACGGCGGCGAGGGCGGACAGGACGGTGAAGGTGTCGGGCCGGCCCACGACGTCCAAGTCGTAGATCTTCCCGCCCTGTTCCCGCAGGCGGAGCCCCTCGGCGAGGAACAGGAAGTCGAACTTGGCGCGTTCCGCGGTCCGCGCGAAGTGCACGAAGGAGCTGAACTCGATGTGGCTGCCGGCCGCGGGGTCGCTCCACACGGTGGTGTTGTTGACGCCCGGGAAGTGGGCGGCCAGATGGATCTGCTTCAGCGGCTTGGTCATGGTGATGCTCGGTCCTTCCGGCTGCTCAGGCGGCGGCGTAGCGGTTGGCGGGGCGGGGCAGGCCCAGCAGGCCGCGCAGGGTGTCGGCCTCGTAGGCGGTGCGGAAGGCGCCGCGGCGCTGGAGTTCGGGGACCAGGCCCTCGGTGACGGCCGGGAGGTCGTGGCCGAGGACGGCGGGGCGCAGCCGGAAGCCGGTCAGGCCTGCCGACTGGAACTCCTGGAGGAGGTCGGCGAGTTGGGCGGGGGTGCCGGTGAAGACACGCGCGTCGCTGGTGTATTCGGCGCCGTCGAGGGCGTCCAGGCGCTCCTTGCGGGCCGTGGCCTCGGCCGGGTCGTCGTCGAGGAAGACCACCAGGTCACCGAAGACGTGGAGGGGCTGGTCGGCGCGGCCCGCTGTCTCCTGCTCGGCGCGGATCTCGGCGACGATGGCCCTGGCCTGGCCGGTGTCGAACGGGGTGACGAACCCGATGTCGGCCTGGCGGGCCACCAGCCGGTAGGGCACGGTCTGGTGCGCGAGGGCGGTGACGAGGGGCTGGCCCTGCGGCGGGCGCGGGGTGATGGACGGGCCCTTGACGCTGAAGTGGCGGCCCTCGAAGTCGATGTAGTGGAGCTTGTCGCGGTCGATGAAGCGGCCGGTGGCGACGTCCCGGATCTCCGCGTCGTCCTCCCAGCTGTCCCAGAGCCGGCGGACGACCTCGACGTAGTCGGCGGCCTCGTCGAAGAGGTCGCTGACGCGTGCCTGTCCGGCCGGGCTCCGCAACTCCCCCAGGCTCAGCGGCGAAAGGGTGCGGCGCCCGAAGTGGTCGGCCACGTCCGGGCGGGGCGCGATCTGCACCCGCAGTCCGGCGCGGCCGGTGCTGACGTAGTCGAGGGTGGCGATCGCCTTGGAGAGGTGGAACGGCTCGGTGTGGGTGGCGACCACGGTCGGCACCAGGCCGATGTGCCGGGTGAGGGGCGCGACCCGGGACGCGATCAGCACGGCGTCCAGGCGGCCGCGGACCTGGTCGGTGCGGCCGTCCAGCCCGTCGAAGGCCGAGGACTGGAGGCCGAGTCCGTCCTCCAGGGTGACGAAGTCGAGCAGTCCGCGCTCGGCCTCGGTGACCAGGTCGGCCCAGTAGCGCGCGGTGAACAGCTCGTGGGGACGTGCCACCGGCTCGCGCCAGGAGGCCGGGTGCCAGCCGGTGCCGTCGAGGGCGACGGCCAGGTGCAGGGCGGGGGAATCAGAAGAACCGGGGGAACCGGGAGAGACGGGAGAGCCGAAAGAAGGGGACACGAGGGGGTGCCTTCCAGGAGATCCGTACGGGGACACCGGCCCGGGGCGTACGGCGCCCAGGGCTCGGTGGCGGCGACCGAAGATCAGGAGTTGGTGAGCGGCAGGCCGGGCGGGTTGACCTCCGACTCGGCGACGGCGTCGCCGGAGATGTTCCAGGCCTTGAGCCACTGCGCGTACTGGCCGTTCTCGATCAGGTAGTTGATCGCGGCGGCGACCGGCTTCGCGAGGCCGCTGCCCTTCTTGGCGGTCGCGGCGATCAGCCCCTGGAGGGACTCGCCGGCGCCGGAGAACTGGCCCGCGATGCGGGTCGCCTGGGGCGTGTTCGCGGTCTTGGCGGCGTGGTAGGAGAGGTTGGGGCTGGGGCCGAAGTAGGCGTCGATCTTGCCGCTGTTCAGCGCCAGGTAGAGGCTGTTGCTCTCCTGGAAGTACTTGACGGTGAGCGGCTTCTTGCCTTCCTTGGCGAGCTTGGCCTTCCACTCGAGGAGGATCTTCTCCTGGTTGGTGCCGTTGCCGACGGAGACCGTCTTGCCGGCGAGGCTCTCGTAGTTCCCGTCGAAGTTCCAGGAGTTGTCCTTCTTCACCTCCAGGGCGAGGTCGTCCTTGCGGTAGGAGGCGAACTCGTACTTCTGCTTGCGCTCCTCGGTGTCGGTGATGTTCGAGAAGCCGACGTCGACCTTGCCGCTGTCGATGCCGATGAACAGGTTCTCCCAGGTGGACGTGCGTACTTCGGTTCTCAGCCCGAGGACGGCGGCCACGAGTCTGGCGAGGTCGGGCTCGGAGCCGGTGAGCGTCTTCTGGTCGCTGCCGATGAACCCGAGCGGCGAGCTGCCGGAGGGCAGGATGCCCGAGCCGATCACCAGGGTGCCCTTCTTCTTGACGGCGTCCGGGAGTTGGGCGCTGATGGACTTCACCTCGGCGACCTTGATGTGGGTCTCGGTGGCGGCGCCGTTGGACACCCGGCCCACGGTGACGGTGCCGGCGGCGTCGGTCGTGGTCGCGGCGTCGCTCTCGCCTCCGCAGGCGGTGAGCCCGGCGGCGAGGGCGGTGACGGCGGTGGCCGCGGTGAGGCCGCGCAGCAGGGTACGGCGGGAGTGCTGGATGGGCATGGCTGTCCTAGTCGTGAGAGGTGTGGATGGTGAGTGAGAGGGGTCGTGTGGCCCTGCCGGGTCACAGGACCTTGCTGAGGAAGTCCCGGGTTCGCTCGTGCCGCGGTGCGTCCAGGACCTCGGACGGCGGGCCCTGTTCGACGATCCGGCCGTCGTCCATGAAGACGACCCGGTCGGCGATCTCCCGGGCGAAGCCGATCTCGTGGGTGACGATCACCAGGGTGGTGCCGCTCTTGGCGAGGTCCTTGATGACGGCGAGGACCTCGCCGACGAGTTCGGGGTCGAGCGCGGAGGTGGGTTCGTCGAAGAGGATGACGCCGGGCCGCAGCGCGAGCGCGCGGGCGATGGCGACGCGCTGTTGCTGCCCGCCGGACAACTGCCTCGGGTAGGCGGTCGCCTTGTCGGCGAGACCCACCCGCTCCAGGAGTTCACCGGCGAGTGCGCGGGCCCCGGCCCGGTCGAGCCTGCCGGTCGCGACGGGGGCCGCGGCGACGTTCTCCAGCACGGTCAGGTGCGGGAAGAGGTTGAAGTTCTGGAAGACGAACCCGATGCGGCCGCGCTGGCTCAGGATGGTCCGCTCGCGTCGCTCCTTCAGGCGCCCGCCCTGCCGGCGTACGCCGATCAGCTCGCCGTTGACGCTGACGTACCCGATCTCGGGCTTCTCCAGGTGGTTGATGACCCGCAGCAGGGTGGACTTGCCGGACCCGGACGGGCCGAGGATCACGGTGACCTCGCCGGGCCGCACGGTCAGGTCGATACCGTCCAGGACCCGGTGGGCGCCGTACCACTTGTGCACGTCGTGCACCTCGACGGCTGCGGGCACGGTCGAGACCGTCTCGGTGGTCATACGGCGGCCTCCCTGCGGACGCGGGCGCGGAAGTCGGTGAGCGCGGTGCGCAGCCGCTGCGCCGGGGTCGGCGGCAGGGTGCGGGTGGCGCCCCGGGCGAAGTACCGCTCGACGTAGAACTGCAGGACGGAGACGACGGTGGTCAGGATCAGGTACCAGACGGTCACGACCAGCAGCAGCGGCACGATGTCGCCGGGGTAGGTGGCGCCCATGGTCTGCGCGGTGCCGAACAGGTCGAGCAGGGAGACGTAGAAGACCAGGGAGGTGCCCTTGACCAGGTCGATGAGCTGGTTGACGTAGTTGGGGGTGATGGAGCGCAGGGCCTGCGGGAGGACGATTCTGCGGAACTGGTAGGTCTTCGGCAGTCCGAGCGCGGCGGCCGCCTCGTGTTGCCCCTGGTCGACGGAGAGGATGCCGCCGCGGACCACCTCGGCCGCGTAGGCCGCCTGGTTCAGGCTCAGGCCGATGACGGCGACGACCATGTCGGTGGCGAGCCGGGACTCGTCGAAGGTGAAGAGGGCCGGGCCGAACGGGACACCCACGCTGAGTGTCTGGTACAGGGCGCTGAAGTTGTAGAGGAAGAGCAGGATGACGATGAGCGGAATGGAGCGCAGCGCCCAGATGTAGGTCCAGCTGACCGCCCGCAGCACGGGACTCCTGGAGAGCCGGGCGAGGGCGAGGACGATGCCGCCGACCAGGCCCAACACGGCGCTGTAGGCGGTGACTTCGAGGGTGATGAGCAGACCGTCGAGGATCGTCGGGCGCAGGAACCAGTAGCCGAACCGGTCCCACTGGTAGAAGGGGTTGGTCACCAGTCCGTGGACGAACTGGGCCGCGAGGACCAGCACGACCGCGGTGGCGATCCAGCGGCCGGGGCGTCGCAGCGGCAGAACTCGCTGTGCGGTCAGGGGTCTTGACGGTACATCGGGTGGAGGCGGCGGTGCTTCGGCGACGGACACGGCGACGCCTGGAGGTTGGCTCATGGAGGGCTCCGGCAGGTCTGGTTCCCCCGGACGCGGGTGCTCACGCCGCGGTCACGACGGCCGTTCTACGGCGGGCGTGTACGCGGGGACGCACGGGAACCGGGGGGCTGGGCGGACAACGGCACACCGCTCGGGCGGTGTTCGTCAGGAACGCGGGGGGCTGCGGAGGAAAGGTGTCAGCCCCGACAGCGGGCGCGGCCCGGTGCGGTACACAGTGCGCTGTTCACACGCAGGAGGTCGACGGTCCGGTCGGCGACGAGGAGACGGGCGTACGGCAGTACGCGGCTCGAGGCGCGGCGCGGGGCCGTCCTGGGAGCTGCGTACATGTCCGTCACCATCGCTGTTCTCGGGGTGTCGAAGGCCCTTCGGGGCCAAGAGTGCCGTAAGTGAAGCCAGTTGGCCCGGCGTCTGTCAACGCCGGTCCATCAGGTGGAACGTCAGCGAGCGCGGCCGGAGTGTGCCGCCCAGTCGAGGATCTGCACCGCGGAACCCGCGGCCTCCAGGCCCTGACAGCGGGCGTGGTGGCGGCGGGCGATGCCGTCGAGGTCCAGCTGCGGGCCGAAGGCCGGGTGCGCGGCCAGGCGGCGGGCGTACGCCCACAGGGCGGGGTGGTCGGCGATCCGCTGCACGGCCGAGGCGTCCAGGTGGTGGCGGTGCACGGTGTCGAGCTGGACCAGCGTCACCCACAACTCGACGTCTGCGGCGGTGATCTGATCCCGGATCAGGTACGTGCGTCCGACGAGCCATCGTTCCAGGGACTCCAGGGTCTCCAGGAGCCGTTCGAGCGCCGCGGCGCGTGTGCCCGGGTCGGCGCCCGCGGAGCCCGCCTCCTGCGCGGCCCGCTCGATGTCCTGCGCGCACAGCCGCTCGACCGCCTCGGTCTCGGACTCCGCGCCGCACGGGTACAGGGCCGGGCGGTCCGCGCCGAAGTGCCGGGCCAGATCCCGGGAGATGTCCGGGGCGTGGGTGCTGACGATGCGTCCCGACCAGTCGTCGCTGAGCACCGGCCCGACGGCCGCTCCGCGGTAGCGGTGCGCGCTGGCCTCGTAGAGCGGGCGCAGCGCGGAGTGGCCGCCGTCGGGACAGTCGGGGACCGCGTCCAGGAGCGTCACGGGGCATGCGTCGTCGAGGCCGAGCAGTGCGTGCACGACGGCGATGCGCAGTCCGTCCGGACAGGACGGCGACAGGTGCAGGCGGTAGCGGCGCGGCACGGCGTAGTGCCCGCTGCGCGCGTCCTGGCCGATCCGGCCCCGGAACGCGGCGGCGGACTGCGGGGCGGAGGCAGGGGCGAGCGGTGTGACGGACATGGATCTCCCCGGGATGGGCGCGCGGACGTTCACGCGGCGGAAGTGACGTCGGACCAGGACAGGCGGGGCCCCGGGGCGGACCGGGGCGCGAGGCGCGGAGCGGGCCGGGCTCAGCCGAGGCGGCTCATCGCGCTGCACACGCGCTGGAGATCGATGTGACGGCGGGAGGTCAGCAGGGGCGACGGCCGCGAGGTACGGCTCACTCGGCCGATGGCCGGCTCCAGACGCCTCATCATTCCCTACCTGTTCACTAGGATTCCCGTCTGGAGTGTCGATCGCCCGCGGGACGGCGTCAAGAGGGCGTCCACGAGGTGGTCCTCCCCGGTCCGGTCAGGCCCGTGTTCCACGGCCACCCGCACCACCGCCCGCCCCCATCTGGCCCAGCCCGCGCTCCCCCGCACCCTGCGCCGGCCGGCACAGCACCTGGGCGCCCGGCTGGTCGGCCGTTCCACGCCCCCTCTGGAACTCACCGCCGAGGGCCGCACGTTCCGCGACGGGGCGGCCGCCGCGCTCGCCGCCGTGGCCACGGCCCTCGACCCGCGAGGCCTGAGGAGCGGCCGCCGCGCCTGGGGCTCCCCTGGGCGACCCTCGGCGACCACACCATCCCGCGCTGTAGCACCGCAGGGACGAGACCCGGCCGGACGTCCCTCTGGGCTGCTGCGGTACCCCGGCCCGGTCTGCGCGGCCGACGCCGCCTGTGCCGCCGTACTGGCGAACGCCGGGCCGCTGCCGCACCACCGGCAGCGACTGGGCACGCCCCTCGGGGAACGACGAAGGGTCCTCACAGACATCCGTCTGTGAGGACCCTTCACACCGTCGGGACGACAGGATTTGAACCTGCGACCCCTTGACCCCCAGTCAAGTGCGCTACCAAGCTGCGCCACGTCCCGGTGTCTCCCCCGCGGGTGAACCGCGGGAACACGCAGGTAAACCCTACCTCATGGACGTGACGGGGGCGGACGTCAGCCGCGTACGGCGGTCGGCCTCGCGGCGTTCGACGGTTCGTTCGTGGCGCGTGCGGCGGCCGTGACGCGAGTGGCCCGGCGGACCGGCACCAGCAGGGCGGCCAGGGCGGCGGCGAGGCACAGGACCGCGAGCAGCGTGAAGCCGTGGGTGTAGCCGGAGCCGTAGGGCAGGCCGGAGGGCTGGAGCCGGCCGGTGACCAGGACGCTCGTGACGGCGGCGCCGATGGAGCCGCCGATGGTGCGGATGTTGGCGTTCATGCCGGTCGCGGCGCCGGTCTCCTCGGGCGGGACGCTGCCCACGATCAGGTTGGCCATCGAGGCGAAGGCCAGTCCGATGCCGAGGCCGAACACGCCCGCGACCACGGCGACCTGCCATTGCGCGGCGTGCCAGAGGGCGAGGAACGCGAGGGCCAGCGCACCGAGCGCGGCGCCGGTCGCCAGCAGCGCCTTCGCGCCGACCACGGGTTCCAGCCGGCCGCCGAGGACGCCGGAGCAGAACATCGCCACCAGCATCGGCAGCATCAGCAGTCCGGAGGCCGTCACGCCGGCGCCGAAACCG
Organism: Streptomyces sp. NPDC034103; assembly: GCF_055575395.1. Taxonomy (NCBI): domain Bacteria; kingdom Bacillati; phylum Actinomycetota; class Actinomycetes; order Kitasatosporales; family Streptomycetaceae; genus Streptomyces; species Streptomyces sp. NPDC034103. The sequence goes on from NZ_JBVISS010000008.1 coordinate 166,416, forward strand.
TACCCGGCCGAGCTCGGCGTCTGGACGAAGGCGGGCAGGAAGGACCACAGGGCGTACATGCCCGCGCCGAAGAGCAGCGCGACGGTGTTCGTCGTCCACACCGCGGGCAGCCGCATGACGCGCAGGTCGATCAGCGGCGAGCGGGAGCGGGCCTCGGCGAACAGCCACAGGGCGAACAGGACGGCGGCGAGGGCGAACAGGCCGATCACGCGGGCCGAGCCCCAGCCCCACTGTCCCGCCCGGCTCAACGGCAGCAGCAGGGCCACCAGCCACGCCGACAGCAGCACGGCACCGAGCCAACCGACCCTGCCCTCGGCCCGGTTGGGTGACTCGGGGACGTAACGCAGGGCGATGAGCACGGTGAGCGCGACGACGGCGACGGGGATCCAGAACAGCCAGCGGTAGTCGAGCGCGGAGACGATGGGCCCGGCCGCGACGAGGCCGACCCCGCCACCGGCGGCGATCACGGCGGACAGGTTGCTGATGCCGGCGCTCACCTCGGACGAGGCGAACTCGTCCCGGACGATGCCGAAGGAGAGCGGGAGCAGGGCGCCGCCGACGCCCTGCACGACCCGGGCGACGATCAGCACACCGATGGTCGGCGCGAGGGCGGCGAGCAGACAGCCGGCCAGCACGACGGTCAGGACGGCGACCAGGGTGCGCTTCTTGCCGATCAGGTCACCGACGCGGCCGAGGATCGGGGTGAAGACCGACGCGGACAGCAGATACGCCGTCATCACCCAGGTCGCGGTGGACTGCGAGGTGTGCAGTGCGTGCTGGACGGTCGGCAGGGCCGGCGCGATCAGCGACTGCAGCATGGCGAACACGCCGGCACCGGTCGCGAGGACCGCGAAGGTGAGGCGGGTGGAAGTGCGGGGCATGGAGAGCCTCTCCGAGCACTGGGTGCGGCCGGAGCCTCATGGGAAGCGGTCGCGGAAAGGGCAGGGGTACGCCTCGACTGATAAAGTGGAGGCGTGCCTCCACTCTAACGGAGGCACGCCTCCGCTTCAACCCGGAACGGAGGCGAACCTCCGTTTCAACCTCTGGGAGACGTCGTGACCGCCCAGTCGTTCCTCGTCAGCGAGATCGTCGCGTCCCGTCGGCCGACGCGGAAGGACGCCGCCCGGAACTACGACGCCCTCCTGGCCGCCGCCCGCGAGGCCTTCGCGGAGCACGGCGCCGAGGCCGCGCTGGAGGACATCGCACGGCGGGCGGGTGTCGGCATCGGCACGCTGTACCGGAACTTCCCCACCCGGCGCCACCTCTTCGAGACCGTGTACGCGGACGAGGTGAACACGCTGGTGCGGGTCGCCGAAGAGGTCGCGGACCAGGAGCCCTGGGACGCCCTGACCGCCTGGCTGGACCGGTTCGCGGGCTACATGGTCACCAAGCGGGCCGTCCGCGAGGCCCTCAACGACGAGTCCGAGATCATCGCGGCCTGCCGCGACTCCCTGTACGCCGCCGGCGGCCCGCTCTTCGCACGCGCCCAGCGCGCCGGCGAGGCACGCGCCGACATGGACTTCGTCGAGCTGCTGCGCATGGTCGCGGGCATCACCGCGACGGCCTTCGACGACGAGGCCCAGCGCAAGCGGGTCCTGTCGATCGCCCTGGACGGCGTCCGCACCCGGCACTAGCGACTGCCTGCTCCCGGTACGGGACGTCCCCCTCCGAGAAAGCGGGGCGCCGACCGTCTCCCCCTCCCCTCGAGGCCGAGGGAGGGGGAGGGGAGGAAGACATTGCGCGGCTCAGGCCACCGGCGGTGTCCCGTGGGTGTGGAACGACTCGATGGTCTTCAGGCCCCAGGCCTGCCCCTTCCGGCGCTCCTCCTCGGTCCAGGTGACCAGCGGCCAGTCCGGCGCCAGCACCAGCCGGGTGAGCGGGTTGCACAGCTCGATCCGGTTGCCGCCCGGCTCGTAGACGTACAGGAAGAACGTCTGCTGGATGGCGTGCTTGTGCGGCCCGGTCTCGATGAACACACCGGTGTCGATGGCGAGATCGGCCGCCCGCAGGATGTCCTCGCGGGTGTCGGTCGCGAACGCGATGTGGTGCAGCCGCCCTTCGCTGCCGGTCCGGTCGGAGGTGTAGACGACGTCGTACGACTTGTTCGTGTACGTCAGCCAGCGCGCCGCGATCTTCCCGCTGTCCAGCCGGATCTGCTCGGTGGGCCGGGCGCCGAGCACGGTCTGCTGGAACTCGGCGTTGGCGAGCACGTCGGCGGCGAGGAAGTTGATGTGGTCCAACCGCCGTACGCCGACACCCCGGTTGGGCTTGGCCTGCGGCTGGTTCTTCAGCGCGGGCCTCAGCTCCTCGGGGGCCCGGTAGTGCGCGCTCTCCCAGTACAGGGCGTGCTCATGGCCGTCCGGGTCGGTGGTGACGTAGAGCCTGCCGAGGCCCGGCTCGTCCTCGACCCACTTTCCGGTGCCGCCCGCCTCCTCGTTGGCCCGGACGCGGCGCTGGAGGGCCTCCTCGCTGGAGGTGCGCAGGGCGAGGCGGCCCAGGCCGGGCCGGTCGCGGGCGGTCAGGACCAGGCTGTGGTGCTCGTAGTCGTCGAAGGTCCGCAGGTAGACGGTGTCGCCGTCCTCGCCGTTGACCGTCAGGCCCAGGTAGTCGGTGAAGAAGGCGACGCCGGCGTCCAGGTCCGGGGTGAACAGCTGGGTGTGACCGATGTGCGCGATGTCGCCGAGCGGCGGAGTCATCGGTGACCTCCTCGGGGTAGTGCGGCGGCCCTGGGGAGGACGGTGCCGTCGAAGATCTTGCGGGCCGTCCGCACCACGGCGGTGCGGCGGGCGCAGGGGAGGCCGTCGGGGGTGGCCCCGAGGCTGCTTTCGATGTCCAGGAAGCCGGTGGGATGTTCCAGGCGGATGCGGTCGCTGCCGGGGGTGACCTCCGCCAGATCCGCCCCCACGCCGCCCTCGATCCGCAGGCCGGCGGCCACGCCGGCCGCACCGAGCACCCCGATCGAGGGGTGGCACCGCGCCGGGATGAAGGTGCGTGTGGTGACCGCGCCGCCCTCGCGAGGCGGGGCGAGGAGCGTGAGCTTGGGCACCGTGGTGTCGGAGACGTCGCCCAGGCCCATGAGCCGGCCGGCCCTGAGGCGGATCCGGTGCAGCCGGTCGGCCAGCGCCGGGTCCTCCTCCAGTTCCTTGGGCGACTCGTACCCGGTGACCTTCAGGGAGGTGGCGGCGATCAGGACGGTCGGCACGCCGTTGTCCACGCAGGTCACCGGCACGCCGTCGATCTCGTCCCGCACGCTCCCCGTGGGCAGCAGGTTCCGCGCGCCCGCCGGGAACTCGATCACCACGGGCGCGGCCGTCCCCGGCACCCCGGAGATCTCGGCGTCGCCGGTGTAGTCGACCCGGCCGCCCGGGGTGGGGAAGGTCGCCGTGGCGTGGTCGCCGGTGTTGACCATGCGGATGCGGACGGAGGTCGACTCCTCCCCCGCCGGCACCAGTCCCCGCTCGACGGCGAACGGACCGACGCCGGCGAGGATGTTGCCGCAGTTCTGACGGTTACTCACCTCCGGTCGCTCGACGGCGACTTGGAGGAAGAGGTAGTCGACGTCGGCCCGCGGGTCGGCGGACGGGGACACCACGGCGACCTTGCTGGTGAGCGGGTGCGCGCCACCGAGTCCGTCGATCTGCCGTTCGTCCGGGCTGCCCATGATCCGCAGCAACAGGTCGTCGCGCGGGGCCGGTTCGGCGGGCAGATCGGCGGCGAGGAAGTAGGCGCCCTTGGAGGTGCCGCCCCGCATCAGCAGACAGGGCACCTCCTCGGTCACGACCACACTCCCTCGTGCCCCGCGTACTCCTCGAACGTCCGGTACTCGACGCCCAGTTCCTTGAGCCGGTCCCGCAACCCGTAGCGATCCAGGCCGAGTTGGCCGCCGAGGAAGGCCGCGCGGGTGGCGGCCTCCTTGGCCTCGCGAGCCTCGGACCTGCGTACCGTCTCGGCGACGCGTTCGCGTGGGACGACCACGACCCCGTCGTCGTCGGCGAGGATCGCGTCACCGGGGCGGATCACCTGGCCGTCGATGGCGATCGGCACGTTGACCGAGCCGCCGGTGGCCTTGACCGTGCCCTGCGAGGAGACCACGCGGGACCAGGCGGCGAAGCCCATGTCGCGCAATTCCTGGGTGTCGCGGATGCCGGTGTTCACGACGACCCCGCGCACCCCGCGCCGCTTCAGCGCGGTGGCGAACAGTTCGCCGAACAGGCCGTCCGTGCACGGGGAGGTGGTGGTGACGACCAGGATGTCGCCCTCGCCGCACTGCTCGACAGCAGCGTGGATCATGAGGTTGTCGCCGGGCCAGCTGAGCACGGTGACGGCGGTGCCGGCGACCCGTACGCCCTGCTGGACGGGCCGGATCCCCGGTCCCAGCAAGCCGGTGCGGCCCATGGCCTCGCTCACCGTCGCCACGCCGTGGCCGGCCAGCGCGTCGACGTCCTTCAGCTCCGCCTTCGGCGGGCCGGTGACGATCACGCCGCTCATACGTCCTCCTTCTGCGGGGCTCCGCCTCGGTTCCGCCGCGGCCGGGTGCCCCTTCCGTCTCGCTCCGCGGGCCGCCGGCCTCCGCCGCACCTCGGCTCGCTCACGCCAGCTCCTTCGCGATCTGCGGGTAGGGGCGCATGTACGCCTCGGCCATGGTCCGGTGGGCGAGGCCCAGGTTCGGGCCGGCGTTGCGCTTGAGCTGGACGCCGCGGCGGACGGCGAGGTCGGTGTAGTAGTCCCACAGGTGTTGCTGGGCGCCGAGGCACTCCATGGCCTTGCGCTTGGTGTCCCACACCTCGGTGATGTCGAGGAGCACCTCGGGCCTGAAGCCGCTCATCTCGGGCTGGTGCGGCTCGAAGTAGAAGACCGGCGGGGCGCCGATGATCTCGCCGGGGCCGGGGTAGCCGATGGTCTGCGCGAGGACGCGCGCCTCCAGGGCCATGCGGTTGGCGGCCGGATGGTCGCCGTTGTACGGGTCCTCGGTGGGATGGGTGAGCACCACGTCGGGCTGGGTGTCGCGGTAGACCGCGACGAGCCGGTCGGTCAGTTCGGGGGTGACCGGCAGCGGGTAGTCGCCGGCGTCGAGGAAGCGGACGTCGGCGCCGAGGGTGGCGGCGGCCCGCTCGGCCTCGTCCCGGCGTATCGCCTTGATCTCCTCCAGCTTCCTGCCCTCGCGCCAGGCCTTGGCGGACTCGCCGCGCTCGCCGAAGGTCAGACAGGCGATGGTGACCTTCTCGCCGCGGGCGGCTGCCAGGGCGATGGCACCAGCCGCACGCCAGACGAAGTCGCCGGCGTGCGCGGTGATGACGAGTGTCGATCGTGGGCCGGCGGGCGCGTTGGCCTCTGTCATTGCAGAAATCTCCTCGGTGACAGGTGTGCGCCCACCCCGCACCACCGCGATCGGTCGCGCAGCGTCTCGATCAGTCGCGCAGCGCCTCGATCACGCTGGTGAGGTGGGCGCGGACGGCCGTCTCGGCCGCCTGCGGGTCCCTGGCCCTGATCGCCTCGATCATGGTCAGATGCTCGTTCAGGGATTGCTGCGGGCGCCCCGGGCGCAGGGCCAACTGGAAACGGTGCCGCACCAGTTGGGCGTTGAGCCGCTCCAGCAGCTGCTGCGCGGTCTGCTGGCCGGAGAACTCCCGGACACGGACGTGCAGTTCGTGGTTGAGCTCGGAGTAGGTGACCGGCTCGCCGTCGGCGACGGCCTTGGACATGGCCGTACCGAGGTCGGTGAGCTGGAGCAGTTGCTCGTCGCTCGCCGCGACCGCCGCCTTCGCCGCGCACAGCCCTTCGAGGGCCATGCGGCACTCGGTGATGGCGACCGCTTCGTCCACGGTCACCACCCGCACCCGTGAGCCACGGTTGCGGATCCGCTCCACGAGTCCCTGGGACTCCAGATCGATGAGTGCCGCGCGGATGCTGGCCCGTGTCACACCGAACTGCTCGGCGAGCTCGTTCTCCACCAGCCGCTGCGCCGGTGCCATCTCGCCGTGCGCGATCGCCTGCCGCAGCTGTGCGAGCGCATGCTGCTTGGCCTGCTCCCCGGTGCTCGGACGGGCTTCCTTCGGCATCGCGCCCTCCCTGAGTGAGTGCCTGTCGAACGTAAATCCAGCCAAACAACATTGTCAACAATTTTGTCCGCCATATCGCGGACGCGACGGGGCGGCGGGCCGCCTTCGGCCACCGCGTCCCCCTGCCCCTGTCCGGTCCGCCCGGCTACGACGGCGAAGGCGCCGCGCCCTCGTACGCGGCCCGCAGCAGCGTGAGCACTCCGTCCGCCGTGACCGGGCGCGGGTTGACGTAGGGCTGGGCCGTGACACCGGCGGCCGCCACCGCCAAGTCGGCCTTTTTCAGGCCGAGTTCGGCGAGCGAGCGGGGCGCGCCGAGGTCGGCGGCCAGTCGCCACAGGGTGCGCGGGGCGTCGTCCGTGTCCAGGGCGCGCGCCACGGTGGCCGCCGCGTCGGGTGCCGCGGACGCGTTGTACGCGAGGACGTGGGGCAGCACCACGGTGTGGGTCTCGGCGTGGGGCAGCCCGAAGGTGCCGCCGAGGACGTGGCACAGCTTGTGGTGCAGGCCCATGGTGGTGGCCCCGAGACAGGAGCCGCACAGCCAGGCGCCGTACAGCGCCCGGCCCCGGGCGTCCGGGGAGGCCGGGTGGGCGGCCACGTCGGTCAGGGCGCGGGCCATCGTCCGCACGCCCTCCTCGGCCATGAGGGCGATCAGCGGCGAGGCGTCCGGGGCGTACAGCGCTTCGACGCCGTGCGCGATCGCGTTGACGCCGCTGGTCACGGAGAGCGGTACGGGGAGGGCGAGGGTGAGTTCGGGGTCGTAGACGATGGCGCGGGGCAGGACCGACGGGTCGCGGCCGGTGCGTTTGGCGCCGTGCCCGGTCAGGCCCCAGACGGGGGTCGCCTCGGAGCCGGAGTACGTGGTGGGTACGGCGATCAGCGGCAGGCCGGTGCGCAGGGCGATCGCCTTGCCGAGGCCGATGGCCGAGCCACCGCCGACCGCGACGCACCCGTCGGCACCGGTGTCCCGCGCCACCTCGACGGCCTGGTCGGCGACCTCCACGGGGACGTGCATCCGGGCTCCGGCGTGCAGTCCCGCGCACGCTGGGCCGAGGGCGTCGGCGACCGTCCGCGCGGTGTCCGCGCCGCGGGCGCCGCAGACCACCAACACGCGCCGCAGGCCGAGGCGTCGGGCCTCCTCGGGGGTCGCCGTGGTCGCGGCGCCGGGGCGCAGGACGACTCTCGTGGCCGGGAACTCGTGGACGAACTCCCTCATGAACGCTCCAGCACGAGGTCGATCCGCGCGTGCCGGAAGGGGTTCGGGACGCCCAACTCCTCGGCCGGCGTGGGGTCGTCGACGGGGGTGAAGTCGCGTACGAGGCTCTGCTTGACGGCGAACACCGCGTCGGAGTCCAGATAGGGATCGCCTGCCACGAAGACGTGCGTGGTGACGGGCCGGTGTCCGTCGGCCGAGGCGATGAAGTGGATGTGCGCGGGGCGGTAGGGGTGCCGTCCGGTGGCCCGCAGGAGGTCGCCCACGGGGCCGTCGGTGGGGATGGGGTAGGAGCTCGGCACACAGGTGCGGAACCGGAAGGCGCCCTCGGTGTCCGCCGTGAACAGACCGCGCCCGTTGCCCGGCGGCTGGACGTCCGGGCGCTGGACGTCGTAGAAGCCGTGGCCGTCGGCCTGCCAGACGTCGAGGCGCGCGCCCGGCAGCGGGGTGCCGTCGGCCGACAGCACCCGCCCGCTGACCACGCACGGCTCGCCGCCGCCCACCAGGTCGATCGTGTCGCCGAGGGCTCGGGCCGGGGAGGCGGTCAGATGGAAGGGGCCGCGCACCGTCGACTCGGTGGTTCCGGGCGTGTGCCCGCCGTGGATCGTCTCCAGCAGCATCGACAGTCCGAGGACGTCCGACAGCAGGATGAACTCCTGCCGGGTGTCGGTGCAGGTCTGCCCGGTCGCGGTGAGGAAGTCGATCGCGGCCTCCCACTCGGCCCTGGTCAGCCGGGTCTCGTCCGCGAAGGCGTGCAGATGGCGGACGAGGGAGGTGAGCAGGTCGCGGAGGCGGGGGTCGGCGGTGGTGCGCAGGCTGTGGATCGCCTCGTCGGTGACGTCGGTCATGTCCGCTCCTTCCCCGGTCCACCGGCCACCCGAACCGGACGCCCGGGTACAGCTTCCGGCCCCGGGGCCCGCGGCGCCGGCCCACCCGGTCTCACTTGATGACCGCGTTCGCCACCACCACGCCCACGCCGAGCAGCGCGTCGACGACACCGATCAGCAGCGCGTAGGGCCAGGAGCGGTGGGACCAGCGGGCCGTGCCGACGCCCAGGGCGAACAGCAGGGTGATGTTCAGGGCGAACGCCGGGTACTCCACGCCCTTCGCCGGCCACCACCCCCAACCCGCGCCGGCCAGGATGAACACGGTGGGCAGGACGGCCGTGACCAGGGGCCACTCGTCGGCGAGGGTGCGCAGGGCGTCGCCGCGGCGGTGCGGGGTGCGTTCGGCGATGTAGTGGGCGTAGCCGTGGGCGAGGGCGGAGGCGCAGGCCGTGACCAGCAGCCACGCGGCGTCGTAGCGGCGGCTCTCCTGGTCGGTGTGGCCGTACTGGGTGAGCGCGGCGACCATGGAGCAGGCCAGGACCGCGCCGTAGACGCCGCCGAACACCAGACTCTCGCGCGTGTCGTGCGCGCGCCCCTCGGGCGCCGCAGCCCTGGTCTCCGCCATGCCCTCCACGATCACCCGGGCCCCGGCGCCTCGCCAGTCCGCGACGAAGTGTCCTCCCACCTGGGCCGCTACCGCACATCCTGTCCACGGCGAGGACCGGCGCCCGGTGGTTAGGGTCCTTTCATGACCCACAGTTTCGTTGTCCACGTCCCCGACGCCGAGCTCGAACCCGAGCCCCTCGACCCGGAGCAGATCGTCTCCGGCACACCCGAGGTACGGGGGAAGGTGGTCTGGGAGTCGGCGGACGGCAAGCAGGTCCGGGGGATCTGGCAGATCACGCCCGGGGTGGTCACCGACACCGAGGCGGACGAGCTGTTCGTGGTGCTCAGCGGCTCGGCGACCGTCGAGGTCGAGGGCGGGCCGACGCTGGAGGTCGGGCCCGGCGACATGGCCGTCCTGCGCGAGGGCGACCGTACGACATGGACGGTGCACGAGACGCTGCGCAAGGTGTACGCGATCAACCTGTAGGCGCCGTGGTGCCGCGGATCTCCAGCGTGGGTGACGCCAGGCGCACCCGCTCCGCTCCCCCGCCGCCCTCCCAGCGGCCCAGGAGGCAGCGGGCCGCGCGCCGGCCGACCTCGTGGCCGCCGCTGTCGAGGGTGGACCTGGAGACACCGGCCCGGTCGGCGACGTCGCGGATCGTCGGCGGTCCGGTGCAGTGGACCGTTCCATGAGACCGTATGTCCTGTCAAAGGGTTGACACCTGCCGGAACCCCGCCCAAGGTGGCCTGGAAAGATCGTGGACCGGTCCGAAAAGGGGCTGTGATGGTGGATTCGCTCGGGGTGGCCGTCGTCGGGTTCGGCTGGATGGGCCGGGTGCACACCCAGGCGTACGCCCGGGTCCTGCACCACTATCCGCAACTCGGCCTGCGTCCCGTGCTGGTGTCCGTCGCCGAGGAGGTGCCGGGCCGGGCCGAGGCGGCCGCCGCGCAGTTCGGGTTCGCCTCGACGAGCCGCGACTGGCGGGAGGTGGCCGCCGATCCGCGTGTCCAGGCCGTCAGCATCACCGCGCCCAACTTCCTGCACCGGGAGATCGGTGTCGCGATGGCGGAGGCGGGCAAGCACATCTGGATCGAGAAGCCGGTGGGCCTGAGCGCCGAGGACGCGCGGGAGGTCGCCGAAGCCGTGGGCAAGGCGGGCGTCCACAGCGCGGTCGGCTTCAACTACCGCAACGCGCCCGCGGTGGAGAAGGCCCGGGAGCTGATCGCCTCCGGCGGGATCGGCACGGTCACGCATGTCCGCGTCCGGCTCTTCAGCGACTACGCGGCCCATCCCGAGGGCGCGTTGACCTGGCGGTACGAGAGGGAGCGGGGCGGCAGCGGAGTGCTGGGCGACCTCGCCTCGCACGGCGCGGACCTCGCCCGGTACCTGCTCGGCGACATCGCCTCCCTCACCGCCGACTCGGCGATCTTCGTGCCGGAACGGGCCCGGCCGACCGGGGCCACCGCGGGTCATTCCCGGGCCGCCGGCGGCGAGTTGGGCCCGGTCGAGAACGAGGACTACGTCAACTGCCTGCTGCGCTTCGCCTCCGGCGCCCGCGGCGTGCTGGAGGCCTGCCGGGTCTCGGTCGGCGAGCAGAACAACTACGGCTTCGAGGTGCACGGCACGAAGGGCGCGCTGTTCTGGGACTTCCGCAGGATGAACGAGTTGGGGGTCAGCCTCGGCACCAGCTACCAGGACCAGCCCGTCAGCACGGTCCATGTCGGGCCCGGCGACGGCGAGTTCGGGGCGTTCCAGCCGGGCGCCGCGAACGCCATGGGCTACGACGACCTCAAGGTGGTCGAGTGCCATCGCTTCCTGCGCTCGATCGCGGAGGGCACCTCGTACGGGGCGACGCTCGCGGACGCCGTGCACAGTGCCGTCGTGCTCGACGCGATGGCGCGGTCGGCGCGGAGCGGCGCCTGGGTCAACCTGTGAGCGTCGTCGGCATGTTGTAGGGCGTGACCACCTGGATCGCGGACGGCAGGGTCGGGCCCGCGGGCGGTAGCGCGCCGTGTTCGCGCATCACGAGATGGCAGGCCTCGCGCAGGTCCTGGCGCAGGTCGTGGTGGAGGACGGCGGACAGCCGCCGCTCGCGCAGCAGCCGCTCGTTGTCGTGGTCGAGGTCGTGCGCGATGAACACCGCGCACGCGCGGCCGAGGTCCGTGAAGGCCCGCAGGGTGGCGATGTTGCCGCCGCCGATCGAGTAGACCGCGCGGATCTGCGGATCGCGTTCCAGGGCGGCCCGGACGAGGTCGTACTGGGTGGCGTCCAGGCCCTGCCCCTCGGCGATCTCGACCAGGGCGCGGTGCGGGTGGCGGGCGCGCATGGCGCTGCGGAAGCCCATCTCGCGCTCCTCCTCGTTGCGGAAGAAGCCGCTGCTGAGGCTGGTCAGCACATTGCCGGGCCGGTCGCCCAGCCACTGCCCCATGAGGTAGGCGGCGGTCGCGCCGGCGGCCCGGTTGTCGATGCCGACATAGGCGAGCCGCGGGGTGCTGGGCAGGTCGGTGACCAGGGTGACCACGGGGATGCCCGCCTGGGCGAGACGGCCGACGGCAGCGGCGACCTCGGGGACGTCCGGCGCCTTGAGGATGACGCCCTGGGAGCCGCGCCGCGCTATCCGGTCCAGGGTTCTCACCAGTTCCTGGACCGGTCCGGTCTCGCGGAAGTGGAAGCGGGAGCGGACGACCGCCGGGTGGAGGGCGGGCAGCTCGGCCTCCAGGGCGGCTCGGACGGCGGTCGAGAAGCGCTCCGGGGTCTGCATCACGATGTCGATCATGAAGGTGCGGCCGACGAGCCGAACCTGGGTGCGCTGGCGGTCCAGGTCGGCGATGGCCTGCCGGACCTCGCGCGCGGTGCTCTCGCGGACCCCTCCCCTGCCGTTCAGGACGCGGTCGACGGTGGCCTCGCTCAGACCCGCCTGACGTGCGATCTCCCGGATCGGGAAGGGGTGGCCCATGCCTCGGCTCCTTGAGGGGTTTTTGATGGACCCGTGCCGGTTGTTCGACGGGTTTGTACTGACAAGAATGACAGCGCTGCGTCGCCCCTGTCACCGAGAGGACGTCGATGTCCTTCACCTCCGTACACCGCCGTGCGTGGCTGTCCGACCAGGACTGCGACCTCGCGGCCTTGCGCACCCTCGTCGAGCGGACCACCGACCCCGCCGACTACCCGTACGCCGACTCCGCGGAACGGAGCGTCCTGGTGTACGACAGCGCACGTGTCGCTGCCGCCGGGAACCGCCGGGAGGTCCAGGAGGAGCTCGTACGGGCTCTGAGCGACGGCCCCGGGGTCGTGGTCTTCCGGGGCGCCTTCCCCGACCCGGGTGTCGTGGACCGGGCGAGCGAGGTGTTCGAGGCCCTGATCCGCGAGCAGAAGGCGGCCGGTGCCACCGCCGGCGACCACTTCGCCAGGCCCGGCGACAACGAGCGGCTGTGGAACGCCCTGGAGAAGGCGGCCCTCTACGACCCCTCGGCCTTCGCCGACTACTACGCGAACCCGGTCCTGGCCCTGGTCAGCGAGGCCTGGCTCGGCCCCGGCTACCAGGTCACCTCCCAGGTCAACGTGGTCAACCCGGGCGGCCTCGCGCAGAGCGCCCACCGTGACTACCACCTCGGGTTCCTCTCCGACGACGCCGCCGCGGCCTACCCCGCGCACGTCCACCGCCTCTCCCCCGTCCTCACGCTCCAGGGCGCGGTCGCCCACTGCGACATGCCGGTGGAGTCCGGGCCGACGCTGTACCTGCCGTACTCGCAGACCTTCGAGGCGGGCTATCTGGCGTGGCGGCGGCCCGAGTTCACGGCGTACTTCAAGGAGAACCACGTCCAGCTGCCGCTCGCCAAGGGCGACGCCGCGTTCTTCAACCCGGCGGTGCTGCACGCCGCCGGGACCAACCGGACCACGGACGTACGGCGGGTGGCCAACCTGCTCCAGGTGTCCTCGGCGTTCGGGCGCGCCATGGAGACCGTCGACCGGGAGACGGTGACGAACGCGGTCTACCCCGTGCTGCTGCGGCGCGCCTCGGAGGGGGCCGACGAGCAGTGGCTGGAGAACGTGATCGCCGCCGGCGCCGAGGGCTACCCCTTCCCCACCAACCTCGACAGCGACCCGCCGGTGGACGGGCTCGCCCCGCCCTCGCAGGCGGACCTGGTCCGCAGGGCGCTGCGCGAGCGATGGACACCGCGGACACTGCGGGACGAGCTGCGGGCGTCCGCCGAGCGGCGCGAGAGCTAGTGCCGCGACAGGCGGACGGTCACCGAAAGGACATGCGTTCCATGGGACTTCTCGACGACAGAATCGTCCTCGTCAATGGCGGCAGCCAGGGCGTGGGCGCCGCGATCGCGCGGGCGGCGGTGCGCGAGGGCGCGGTGGTGGCCGTGTCCGGGCGGCGGCCGGAGCCGGGTGAGGCGCTGGTCGCCGAGCTGACGGCCGCCGGCGGCAAGGCGATGTTCGTCCGCGCCGACCTCGCGGACGCCGAACAGGCCAGGGCGTCCGTGGCCGAGGTGGTCGCCGCGTACGGCCGGATCGACTGTCTGGTGAACTCGGCGGGGCTGACGTCGCGGGGCACGCTCCTGGACACCACGCCCGAGCTGTTCGATGAGCACATCGCGATCAACCTCAAGGCGCCGTTCTTCGCGATGCAGGCCGCGGTCGCCGACATGGTGGGCCGCGAGGCGCCCGGCACGATCGTCAACATCATCACGTCCTCGGCGCACGGCGGGCAGCCCTTCCTCGCCCCCTACGTCGCCGCGAAGGCCGGTCTGATCGGCCTGACCCGCAACGCCGCGCACGCCCACCGGTGGGACCGGGTGCGGATCAACGGCCTGAACATCGGCTGGACGGCGACCGAGGGCGAGGACGCCACGCAGAAGGCGTTCCACGGCGCCGGGGACGACTGGCGGGAGCAGGCCGCGGCGAAGCTGCCGATGGGCAAGCTCGGCCAGCCGGACGAGATCGCCGACTTCGTGGTGCTGCTGCTGTCGGACCGGTCGGGCGTGGTCACCGGGTCCGTGATCGACTGGGATCAGAACGTGCTGGGGGGTCTCGACTGAGGATTTGCCGCGGTTCGTCGGTGGTCGGCCGCGGGTTGTTCGTGGCTGGTCGCGCAGTTCCCCGCGCCCCCTTCGGGGCGCACCCCCGTCTCAAGGAGTCACCCCCATGCGCATCGGAATCCTCGGCCTCGGCCGCATCGGCGCCTTCCACGCCGAGACCCTGTCCGGACTCGACGCGGTCGAGTCGCTCGTGCTCACCGACCCGTTCGCGGACGCCGCCAAGGCCGCCGCGGAGAAGTTCGGCGGCGAGGTCGTGGACTCGCCCGAGGCCCTGCTGGCCGCCGGCGTGGACGGCATCGTCGTCGCGGCCGCGACCGACGCGCACCCCGCGCTGATCCTGGCCGGCGTCGAGGCCGGTATCCCCGTCTTCTGCGAGAAGCCCGTCGCCAAGCACATGAGCGCGGGCGTCGAGGTGCTCAGGGCGATCCAGGGCAAGGACGTGCCGATCCAGATCGGCTACAACCGCCGCTTCGACGCCGGTTTCGTCGCCGCGCGCGCCGCCGTGCAGTCGGGAGAGCTGGGCAAGCTGCACACCGTACGGTCCACCACCCTGGACCCGGCCCCGCCGCCTGCCGCGTACGTCGCCGCCTCCGGAGGCATCTTCCGGGACTGCTCGGTGCACGACTTCGACATCATTCGCTGGGTGACCGGCCGCGAGGTCGTCGAGGTGTACGCCGTCGGCGGCAACCGGGGCGCCGACTACATCAAGGCGGCGGGTGACGCCGACACCACCGGCGCGCTCCTCACCCTGGACGACGGCACCATCGCGGTGATCTCCAACTCCCGCCACAACGCCCGGGGTTACGACGTCCGGATGGAGATCCACGGCTTCACCGACTCCATCGCGGTGGGTCTGGAGGACAAGCTGCCGTTGCGCTCGGTGGAGCCCGGTGTGACCTTCCCGGCGGGCACCCCGCACGACTTCTTCATGGACCGCTTCACCGAGGCCTACCGCGCCGAACTCACCGCGTTCACCGAGGTCGTCGCGGGCCGGCGGCCCTCGCCGTGCACGGTCCAGGACGCCCTGGAGGCGGGCTGGATCGCCGAGGCGTGCACACTGTCCCTCAACGAGCACCGCCCCGTCACCATCGAGGAGGTACGGCAGGCATGAGCGAGCCGGGCCGGGAACAGTTGCGTATCGGAGTACTGGGAGCCGCGCGCATCACCGCGAGCTCCCTCGTCGCCCCGGCCCGGGCCACCGGCCACCGCCTGGTCGCGGTGGCCGCCCGCGAGAGGTCCCGTGCCGAGGCGTTCGCGGCCGAGCACGGCGTGGAGCGGGTCGTGGGCTCCTACGCGGACCTGCTCGCCGACCCCGAGGTCGACGTCGTCTACAACCCCCTCGCCAACGGCCTGCACGGGCCGTGGAACCTCGCCGCCCTCGCGGCGGGCAAGCACGTGCTGAGCGAGAAGCCGTCGGCGAGCAACGCCGAGGAGGCCGCCGAGGTGCGGGCGGCGGCGGAGAAGTCCGGGACCGTGTTCATGGAGGCGTTCCACTACCTCTTCCACCCGGTCACCCGGCGCCTGCACGAGATCCTGGGCAGCGGCGAGATCGGCGACCTGCGGCGGGTGGAGGCCATGGTGGCGATCGCCGCCCCGCCGGACACCGACCCGCGCTGGTCGCTGCCGCTGGCCGGGGGCGCGGTGATGGACCTGGGCTGCTACAGCCTGCACGCCCTGCGCATGCTCGCCCCGTTCGCGGGCGGCGCCCCGAGGCTGGTCACCGCGCGGGGCGGAGAGCGTCGGGGCGCGCCGGGCGTCGACGAGTGGCTGGACGCCGAGCTGGAGTTTCCCGGCGGTGCCACGGGGGCCGCGCGCTGTCACATGGCGTACGACGGCCTCAAGATGAGCATCCGGATCACCGGCAGCCGTGGCGAGGTGAGCGCGCCGAACTTCGTGCTGCCGCACCTGGACGACCGGGTCGTGGTGCGCACGGCCGAGGGCGAGCGGACCGAACGGCTCGGCACGCGGTCGTCGTACACGTACCAGCTGGAGGCCTTCGCGGCGCGGGTGCGCGAGGGCACGCCGGTCCCGCTCGACGCGGACGACGCGGTGGCGACGATGGAGCTGATCGACGCGAGTTACCGCGCGGCGGGGTTCGAGCCGCGGCCGCGGTCGGTCGTGAACGGGTAGTCGGTCGTGGACCGGTAGGAGGAGCGTGAGCGGGGCGGCGGCCGGGGGTGTCCGTCGCCCTCGCCCCAGGACGTCCGGCGCCACGCCCCGATGGCCCGGCTGTCATGATCGGGCGCATGGCCGTCCACATCGTTCCCGCCCAAGTCACCGATCTCCACGAGGTACTGGCGGACCACTCGCTCTACTGGGGCGACCGTGACCTCCGCTCGCTCCATCTCCCCGCCCTGGTCCAGGAGTTCGGCTCGACGTGTCTCATCGCCCGTGCCGAGGACGGCATCCGCGGCTACCTCATCGGCTTCGTGACCCCGGACGGCACGGGGTACGTCCATCTGATCGCCACCCGCTCCGACACCCGGGGCACCGGTGTCGGCCGCGATCTGTACGCCGCGTTCATCGAGGCCGCCCGCGGACAGGGTGCGGTCCGCCTGAAAGCGATCACGTCGGTCACCAACGAGGGTTCGGTCGCCTTCCACCACAGCCTCGGTTTCGACGCTCGCGTCGAGGACGCGTACAACGGGCCCGGTCAGCCGATGGTCGTCTTCACGCGCGCTCTCCCCGCAGCACCGTGACCGAGCCGGCGCGCGGCCCCTCGCGGCTCGTCCACGCCGGTCCCGGTCCGGCCGGGAGGCGGGGGATCAGTACAGCGGCGGCCGTTCCACCAGCTCCACCTCCACGCGACCGCCGTCGTTCAGCGCCCGCACCCCCGCCTCGCACACGGCGGCCGCCGCGTATCCGTCCCAGGTGCTGGGCCCGGTGACCTCGCCCCGGCGGGTCGCGTCCACCCAGGCCTGGAGCTCGCGGTCGTAGGCGTCGGCGAAGCGGTCGAGGAAGTCCTGGGCGATGGTGCCGCCCCAACGTCCCGCCATGTTGGTGACCAGGGAGTGGCCGTCGCCGACGCGGGCGGTGCCGCGTTCGCAGACCACCTCGGCCTGGACCTGGTAGCCGAAGCCGCAGTTGACGAAGATCTCGACGTCGACGACCGCGCCGCCGTCCGTCTCGAACACCACGAACTGCGGGTCCTGGAGGCCCTCCGGCGCGCTCGCGGTCGGCCGGGGCCGCAGCACGGTGACGGCCGTGATCTCCTGGCCGAGCAGCCAGCGGGTCACGTCCGTCTCGTGCGCCACCGAGTCGCTGACGAGCATGTCGCTGGTGAAGAAGGGCGGGCTGGCCGCGTTGCGATGCCGGTTGTGCAGCATCAGCGGACGGCCCAACTGGCCCGTCTCCAGCAGGGACTTGAGTCTCATGTACTCGGCGTCGTAGCGCCGCATGAAGCCGACCTGGATACGGCGGTGCCCCAACGCCCGCTCGGCTTCCAGGACACGCAGCGCCGACGCCGGGTCCGGGGTGAGCGGCTTCTCGCACAGCACCGGGAGGTCGCGCTCCAGGGCGGCGAGGAGTGCCGCCTCGTGGGCCGGACCGGACGACGCGATCAGTACGGCGTCGACGTCCCGCGCCGCCAGCGCCGTCGCCGGGTCGGTGTACGCGGTGCAGCCGTCGACGCGGGCCGCGACGTCCTTGGCCCGCTCCGCGTCGACGTCCACGACGGCGCTCACCCGGGCCCCGCTGACGACCTCCTCGATGCGGCGCACATGGTCGGCGCCCATCTTTCCCGTACCGATGACCGCGACGCGGAGCGGTGCACGCTGGGCCATGTCCGTCCTCTCAGGCTCCGCAGGACCTCAGGAACCTGCGGGTACGTACGGCGATCGGCAGCGGCTTGTCCGGCTCGCACGGGTACATGTCCTGCTCGACGATGGCGAACAGCTCCACGCCGAGCTTCTGCGCCGCCACCAGCACCGGCTCCAACTCCGGTACGCCGGACGGCGGTTCACACATCACTCCGCGCCGCACCGCCGGACCGAACGGCACCCCGCCGGCCACCACGTCGGCGAGGACCGCCGGGTCGACCTGCTTGAGGTGGAGGTAGCCGATGCGCTCGCCGTAGGTCTCGATCAGCTTGACGCTGTCGCCGCCGCAGTAGGCGTAATGCCCGGTGTCCAGGCAGAGGTTGACCAGCTCGGAGTCGGTCGAGTCGAGGAAGCGCTCGACGTGGTCCTCGGTGTCGATGTGGGTGTCGGCGTGCGGGTGGACGACGATGTCGAGCCCGTACGCCTCCTTCACCTCGTGACCGAGCCGCTCCATGCCCTTGGTCAGGTACGCCCACTGCTCGTGGGTCAGCTCCGGCGGTTCGAGGAGTTCGGCGGTCTTGTCGTCGCGCCAGAAGGAGGGGATGACGACGAGGTGCCGGGCGCCCATGGCCTGGGTGAGGGCGGCGACCTGGCTGACGTGCTCCCAGGTCGACTCCCACACGGCGGGGCCGCGGTGCAGCCCGGTGAAGACGGTGCCGGCCGACACCTTCAGGCCGCGCCGGCCCACCTCGTCGGTGAGGCGCGCCGGGTCGGTGGGGAGGTAGCCGTAGGGGCCCAGCTCGATCCAGGAGTAGCCCGCTTCGGCGACCTCGTCCAGGAAGCGTTCCCAGGGGACCTGCTGGGGGTCGTCGGGGAACCAGACGCCCCAGGAGTCGGGGGCGGAGCCGACCCGGATGCGGTCCAGGGCGGTCACGAGGCGTCGTCCTTGGTGGTGGCGACGGGTGCCCTGAGGTCCTGCGCCTCGGGGAGCCCTTCGACGTCGACACCGCGCACCTGGGACAACTCGTGCTTGAGGGCGGCGAGTTCGGAACCGCCGGCCATGTGGTTGGTGAGTTCCTCCAGGCTCACCTCCTCGCGGGAGGCGTTGAGTTCCATGGTGCCCAGGCGCAGGACGCTGAAGTGGTCGCCGACCATGTAGGCGTGGTGCGGGTTGTGGGTGATGAAGATGACGCCGAGGCCGCGGTCGCGGGCGGCGGCGATGTACTTGAGCACCACACCGGACTGCTTGACGCCGAGGGCGGCGGTGGGTTCGTCCAGGATGAGGACGCGGGCGCCGAAGTGGACGGCGCGGGCGATGGCCACGCACTGGCGCTGGCCGCCGGAGAGGGTGCCGATGGGCTGTTCCATGTCGTCCAGGACGATGCCCATGTTGCGCAGTTCCTCGTCGGCCGTCCTCTTCATCCTCTCGATGTCCAGGCGACGGACGGGCCAGGGGCCCTTGGTCAGCTCGGAGCCGAGGAAGAAGTTGCGCCAGACCGGCATCAGGGGGACCACGGCGAGGTCCTGGTAGACGGTGGCGATGCCCTTGTCCAGAGCCTCGCGGGGGGTGCTGAAGCGGACCGGGGCGCCGTCGACGAGGAACTCGCCCTCGGTGTGCTGGTGCAGCCCGGAGATGATTTTGATCAGCGTGGACTTGCCGGCGCCGTTGTCGCCGAGGACGCAGGTGACCTGGCTGGGGAAGACCTTCAGGTCCACGCCGTGCAGGGCACGGATGTTGCCGTACGCCTTGCCCGCATTGCGGAGTTCGACGACGGCCCCGTCGGTGGCGGGGGCGTCGTCGGCGAGGACGGCGCCGTGGGTGCCGGCTTCGTTGGTGGGAGTCATTGCGGTCACCTCCGGGTCGCCGTGCGGCTGACCCACAGATTGATCATGACGGCGCCGAGGAGCATCACGCCGAGGAAGGCCTTGAACCAGTCCGGGTTCCAGCCGGCGTAGACGATGCCCTGCTGGACCATGCCGAACATGAACGCCCCGAAGACCGGGCCGATCGCCGAGCCGGCGCCGCCGGTCAGCAGGCAGCCGCCGATGACGGCCGCGGAGATGTAGATGAGCTCCTGGCCCACGCCCTCGCCGGACTGCACGGTGTTGAAGGAGAACAGGTTGTGCATGCCGACGAACCAGGCGCCGAGGCCGACCAGCATGAACAGCGAGATCTTCGTGAACGTCACGGGCACACCGACGGCTCGGGCGGAGTCCTTGTTGCCGCCGACGGCGAAGATCCAGTTGCCGTACCTGGTGCGCAGCAGCATCCAGGTGGCCAGGGCCGCGAAGACCAGCCAGTACACGATGGTGATCTTGATCTGGACGCCGCCGACCTCGAAGGAGGAGGCGAAGACCTTCTTCGCGCCGGAGAAGCCGTCCATGTCGCTGATGTCGTCGGTGGCGACGTTGCCGGTGACCAACTTGGTGACCGCGAGGTTCACGCCCTGAAGGATCAGGAAGGTGCCCAGGGTGATCAGGAAGCTCGGCAGACCGGTCCTGACCACCAGCCAGCCGTTGAGGAACCCGATCGCGAGCGACACCACGAGGGCGGCGACGACACCCGCCCACACGTTCAGGGTGAGCTGGTAGGCGAGCATGCTCGCGGTGAGCGCCGAGGTGATGACCGCGACGCCGGACGACAGGTCGAACTCGCCGCCGATCATCAGCAGCGCGACCGGCAGAGCCATGATCCCGATGGTGGACGACTGGTAGAGGATGTTCGCCATCGCGCTGCCCTCGCGCACCGGCGGGGCGGAGATCAGGAAGAACACCCACACCGCCACGGCGCCGAGGAAGACACCGATCTCCGGGCGGGCCAACAACCGCAGGGCCAGCGGGCGTTGAGCGGTCCGGCCGTCGGTCTCCTTCCGGCCGGGGGCCGGCGGTGTGGTCACCGCCGGCTCGGCGTGCTGGGTCATACCCATCACCGGGTGCCCTTCGAGGCGAACTCGGCCACCTTGTCGACGTTGGACTTGTCGACGAAGGCCGGGCCGGTCAGCACCGGCTGCTCACCGCCGCCCATGTAGTTGCCGTTGTTCTTGTACAGCCACAGCGAGTCGATCGCCAGGTAGCCCTGGAGGTAGGGCTGCTGGTCGACCGCGAACTCGATGGTGCCCTTGTTGATGGCGCCCGTCAGGTCCTTGTTGAGGTCGAAGGTGGCGATCTTGGCCTTGCTGCCCGCGTCCGCCACCGACTGCACCGAGGTCAGCGCGAAGGGCGCGCCGAGGGTGACGACGTAGTCGATGGACTTGTCCTGGCTGAGCTTGGCGGTGATCGTCGACTTCACGGACGGCATGTCGGTGCCGTTGACGTTCAGGGTCTGGAGCTTGCCGTCGAAGGTCTTGTCGACGCCGTCGCAGCGCTGGGTCAGGCCGATGTTGCCCTGCTCCTGGATGACACAGACGGCGTTCTTGGCGCCGGCCTCGTTCAGCCGCTTGCCGAGCGCCTCACCGGCGACGGTCTCGTCCTGCCCGAAGAACTCCATCAGCCCGAGCTTCTGCCACTCGCTGACACCGGAGTTGAGGCCGACGACGGGTATGTTCTGCGCCTTCGCCTTGGCGATGACGTCCTTCATGGCGTCCGGCTTGGCCAGGGTGACGGCGATGCCGTCGACCTTCTGGTCGATGGCGTTCTGCACCAGGTTGGCCTGGGCGCCCGCGCTCGGGTCGTTGGAGTAGATGAGCTTGATGTTGTCCTTGGCGGCGGCGGCCTCGGCGCCCTTGCGGACGATGTCCCAGAAGGTGTCGCCCTGCGACTGGTGAGTGACCAGGGCGACCGTCATGCGCGGAGTGTTCGCCTTGCCCGCGGAGGCGCCGTCCGCGCTCTCGTCGGACTTCTTGCCCCCGGAGCTGCTGGAACAGCCGGCGAGGGTCAGGGCTGCCGCCGCGGCGATCGCCACCACGGGGGCGAATCGACGGGAACGGGAGTGCGAAGAGCGGTCCATCTTTCCTGCACCTCACTGTGCTTACGGGGGAAAGGGAGAGAGATCTCGGGGGATTCCGAGGCCCGGGATCTTGGCATGTCCGAGTCGCGTGCCGCAAATACGGCGGTTGTACTGGGACGGGATTCCATCCCCTCCCGAGCCTGGTGTCAATACTTTGTTAAGACATCATTTCACAATCAGGTCCGAATGTAAGTACAAAGTATTGACAGGGCCACCCCTCGGGCCCTACACCTGGGAGGCGACAGGCCCCCTGGGACTCGAGGAGCGTCCATATGGCCGATTCATCCCAGCCCTTCGACTTCATCACGATCGGCCGTATTGAAGTCGATGTTTACGCACTCCGGTCGGGCGTGCCACCGGGCGATGTGCAGAAGTTCGGAAAGTCTCCCGGTGGTTCGGCAGCCAGCCTCTCGGTCGCGACCGCCCGGCCCGGCCACCCCGCCGCCGTGCCCGACCGAGACCCGCCCGCCCCGATCCCGCAGGGGCCCGCGCCACCCGCCGGGTGACCGACCGCCGCCACCTGTGAACCCGCATCCGAGGGAGGGACGTTCCATGGCGAAGACCGGCGGCTCCTCACGTGCCGCTGCCGCCCCCGCGCTCGACGCTCTGGACTTCGCCCTGGACCGGGGCAGTCCGGTGCCGCTCTACTACCAGCTGGCGCAGCAGCTGGAGGCGGCGATCGAGCACGGGGTGCTCGCCCCGGGAAACCTCCTGGGCAACGAGATAGACCTCTCCGTACGCCTCGGCCTGTCCCGGCCGACCGTCCGCCAGGCGATCCAGTCCCTGGTCGACAAGGGGCTGCTCGTCCGCCGGCGCGGGGTCGGCACGCAGGTCGTGCACAGCCAGGTCAGGCGCGGCCTGGAACTGAGCAGTCTCTACGACGACCTGGAGGCGGCCGGACAGGGGCCGACCACGCGGGTGGTGCGCCACGAGCACGTCCCCGCCACCGCCGACGTGGCCGCGGCGCTCGGTCTCCCCGAGGGCGGCGACGTGATCGTCCTGGAACGGCTGCGCTGCACGCACGGCCGGCCTGTGGCGATCCTCTGCAACTACCTGCCCGCGACCCTGCTCGAACTCGACTCCGCCCGGCTGGAGTCGACGGGCCTGTACCGGCTGATGCGCTCGGCGGGCATCACCCTGCACAGCGCCCGCCAGACCATAGGCGCCCGGTGCGCCACCACCGAGGAGGCCAGGCGCCTGGACGAGGCGCCGGGGGCGGCGCTGCTGACGATGCAGCGCACGGCGTACGACGACACCGGCCGGCCGGTCGAGTACGGGACGCACATCTACCGCGCGTCCCGGTACGCGTTCGACTTCCAGTTGCTGGTCAGGTCCTGAGACCCGCGGTGAACGGCGTCACCGGCCGCCGGCGGCGCTCACCGTCCACGGTGAGGTCGACAGCCTCGTTGTAGAAGGCGAGGAGCCCCTTGACCGGGGCCACCGCGGGCAGCGGGTCCGGGTAGCTCCACAGGACGTGCCGGGGCACGTCCTCGTCGCCGCGCCAGGTCCAGTACTCGGCGGTGCCCTTGTACGGGCAGCCGGTGCGGTGGTCCGTCGGCTCGAACAGGTCGAGGCGGACGTCCTCGCGGGGAAGGTAGTACCGGGTCGGCAGCGCGGTCTCGAAGAGCAGCACCGGACGCCGGGTGTCGGCGACGACCCGCCCGGCGATCTCGACGACCACGTGACGGCTGCTGGGCAGGGCGTCCACCCGTTTGTGCGGGTCGCGGGGGTGGACGAAGATCTCTTCCTCCTCCTCGTACCAGTGGTCGAGGCCGCTGTCCCAGTGCCGGAACCACTCGAAGGCGATGTGCCCGGCGAGGTCGTCGGCGGGGAAGGTCCACGCCGCGTTCTCCACGAGCTCGCCGCCGACCTCGAGGTCGTAGAAGAGCCGCGAGCCGGTGTGGGCGCCGGTGCGCGGGTTCTTGGCCGGGCGCAGCAGGTCGGTGCGGACCTCGTCCCGGGGGAACGCGTACAGCGGCACGGGGACGTCGGGTTCCCAGACGAGAACGGGGTGACGGCTGTCGACGACGGCGACATCCCCCTTGTACCCACGCACCCAGCGCTCACCGGGCTCCCAGAGGAGGCCTTCGGGGGTGGTGCGGAGGGCGCGTGCGCACGGATGTGAGGTCATGGCCGGGGCTCCTTCCGCTCTCTCACGAGCCTAGGCCCGCGGGGCTGTCCCCGTCCTTCCACCGCGGGACGTTCAGTGCGCCGCGTCCAGCCGGGCCCGCTGCTCCTCGGTCAGCTCCAGGTCGACCGCGGCCAGGTTCTCGTCCAACTGCGCCACCGAGGACACCCCGGCCAGCGGCAGGATCGGCAGCGCTCCACCGATCTGCCAGGCCAGGACCACCTGGTTGACGGTCGCGCCGGTCTCCCGGGCCACCTCCCGCAGGACGCGCAGCCGGGACGGCGTGCCCGGGTGGTCGAAGTCGGCGGGGAGCCGGTCGGGGTGGGTGTAGGCGCCCTTGAGCAGGGGCGAGTAGGCCACCAGGGTCAGACCGGTCTCCTCGCGCAGATAGCCGAGCAGGTCGGGTCCGGCGTGGCCGAGGCTGCCGTCGGGGAACAGGTCCTCGGGGACGTCGTAGCGGGGCCGCAGATGACTGTGGGCGTACTGGAGGACCTCGTAACCCGGCAGTCCGGCCGCGGCGGCGATGGCGCGGGCCCGCTCGACGCGCCACACGGCGTGGTTGCTGACGCCGAGCAGTCCGACCGTGCCCTCGGCGACCAGTTCGGCGAAGCCCTCGACGGTCTCCCGCAGGGGTACGGCGTGGTCCTCGATGTGCGCGTAGAGCAGGTCCAGTTTCTCCACGCCGAGCCGTTCCCGGCTGCGCTCGGCGGCCTCGCGGATCACCTTCGCCGACAGGCCCTCGGCGTTGTCGACATAGCTCGTCCCGGGGGCGAGCGGGCGGGCGCCGAGCTTGGTGGCGATGACGATCTCGTCGCCGATGCCACGGCTGCGCCGCCAGCGGCCGAGGAGTTCCTCGCTCTGGCCGCCCTGGCCGCCGTCGGCCCAGAAGGCGTAGTTGTCGGAGGTGTCGATGAAGGTGCCGCCGGCCTCGACATAGCGGTCGAGCAGGGCGAAGGCGGTCTCCTCGTCGGTGCGCGAGCCGAACAGCATCGTGCCGAGGGCGAGCACGCTGACCTCGCGGCGGGTGGCCGGATCGGTGCCGATGGTGCGGTACTTCATGGTGGTCCTCTCCCGTTCACGCGCCCACGCTCGGGGTGCGTGAACGGGAGTCTGCCTCTTGAAGTGCGCTTCAACGCAAGGTAATTGACCCCGGCGGCGCGAACGGCCCCTCCAGCGCGGCCCATTGCAGCAACATGATGGTCTTGGCGTCGGCGATCTCCCCGGTACGGATCATCTCCAGGGCTCGGCGGAAGGGCAGTTCGAGGATCTCGATGTCCTCGCCCTCCTCGTCGAGGCCGCCGCCCGCGTGGGTGTGGGTCGAGGGTCCGTACTCGGCGGCGTAGAAACTGACCCGCTCGGTCACGGACCCCGGGCTCATGTAGACGTCGAAGACGTGCCGGACCTCGCCGATGGTGTGCCCGGTCTCCTCCACCACCTCGCGGCGCACCGCGATCTCCGGGTGCTCGTCATCGTCGTCGAGCAACCCGCCCGGGGTCTCGACCAGCATGCCGTCCGGATGCCCGTTGACGTAGACCGGGAAGCGGAACTGCCGGGTGAGCAGGACGGTTTCGCGTGCGGCGTCGTAGAGCAGCATGGTGGCGCCGTTGCCGCGGTCGTGGGTCTCGCGCTGCTGGGTGCTCCAACTGCCGTCGGCGAGCTGGAGGTCGAAGGTCGTGGCGCGCTCGACGTACCAGTGGCTGGAGAGGAGTCTCACCTCGCGGACCTTCACGCGGGGATTGCCGGTCAGGTCGAGACCGGTGCGGTCGAGGCCGGTGCGGCCACGGCGGTCGGGGGTGTCGATGCCGGCGGTCATCGGTCGCCGGCCGGACGGAAGTGCGAGTGGGTCATGCCCGCTGTCTATCACCCCGACCGCCGTCACCTCATCCGCGGACCTTGCCGGTCATGGAGAACTCGTCGGCCTCGGCGAGGTCGAAGTCACCGTGGTCGCTGCCGAGCCCCTGCGCCACCAGGGCCGCCGACGCGCAGCCCAGGATGGCCGCCTCACGGGGCGTACGGTTCAGGCTGATGCCGCGCAGGAAGCCGGCCGAGAAGGCGTCGCCGCAGCCGGTCGTGTCGACGACGTCGACGTCGAAGGCGGGGACCGACTCGGTGCCCTCGGCGGTCACGAGCAGCGCGCCCTCGGCGCCGCGGGTGACCGCCACGAGTCCGGCGCCGGCGGCGACGAGCTTCTTCGCACCGGCCACGAGGTCCGCCTCGCCGCTGAACCCGAGGACCTGGTCGTCGTTGGGCAGCAGGTGGTCGACGTACGGGAGCAGCGGTTCGATCTGGTCGAAGGTGCCGAGCTCGCCGGGGGCCAAAAGGTCCACGGAGGTGACGTCGTCGTGCTCCTTGGCGTGCGCGAGGATCCGCGCGGCGACGTCGGCGCCGATCAACTCCGGTCCGCCCAGGTGGAGATGGGTCGCCTCGGCGACCGCGTCCCAGGGGACGTCGTCGAGGCCGTAGGTGATGTTGGCGCCGAGGAGGTGCAGAGTGGGGCGGTCGCCGTTGGGCCGGATGGGCAGGACGGTCGCGGAGGTGGAGGTGTCGACGCGGCGGACGATCAGCCCGGTGTCGATCCCGGCCTTCTCCAGCAACCCCAGGAGCAGGTCGCCGGTCGGGTCGGTGCCGATCGCACCGGCGGTGCGCACCCGCGCGCCGAGCTTGGCGAGGGTGAGGGCGGTGCCGGCGGCCGTACCGGCGGCGGTCATGCGGATGTCCTCGACCAGGGTGGCGCCCTGGCCCTCGGGTATGGCCTCGACCGGCCGCACCAGCACGTCCAGTACGTGCACGCCCATCGTGACGACCTTCATCTGTTTCCCTCCTGAACGGGTGGTACGGACTGCGTGGTGCCGTAGTTACGAGAGAGGGCGGCCTCGATGACCGCGAGTTGCTGCTGTTCGTCGAGGACACGGGGCGTGCCGAGGGCCGCCGCGTGCTGGTACACCCCGCAGGCCCACTCCAGCAGGAGGGCGTGTTCGACCGCCTTGTCGAGCGTGGGCGCGTGGGTCACGGCCCCGTGGTTGGCCATCAGGGCCCCGCCCCGGCCCTCCAGGGCGCTCAGGACCGACTCGGCGAGTTCGGGGGTGCCGAAGGTGGCGTACGGCGCCACCCGTACGGTGCCACCGAGGGCCAGCAACTGATAGTGGATACAGGGCAGTTCGTCGAGGACCAGGGAGAGGGCGGTGGCCATGGGCGCGTGGGTGTGCACGACGGCACCGGTGCCGTAGCGGCGGTAGACACCGAGGTGCAGGTCCAGTTCCGAGGTCGGTCGCAGGGTGCCGGACACGATCTCTCCGTCGAGATCGACGACGGTCACCTGGTCCGGGGTGAGGTCGGCGAGGACCGCGCCGGTGGCGGTGATCGCGACCCGGTCGTCCACGCGCACGCTCACGTTCCCGGCCGTGCCGATGAGCAGTCCCTCGGCGCCCAGTCGGCGGCAGGCGTCGGCGACCGCGGCCCGTTCCTCGCGCCACGCCGAAGGGGCGTCGGTCATGCCCGCGCTTGAGTCGGTCATGCGCGCGACGGTAACCTAAACATGAAACAAAGTCACGTTCACGTTCGGAGGTGGTCACGTGGGTGAGCCCACCGCGGACGCCGGCTGGGCGGCGGGGGTCGCCTCCCTGCGCCGCACTCCCCAGCAGGCCCGCAGCAAGGCCCGGCTCGCCCGGGTCCTCGAGTCCGCCGAGCGGGTGCTGATCGAGGAGGGCGTCGAGGCGCTCACCACGACCCGGATCGCCGCCGAGGCGCGGGTGTCGGTCGGCTCGCTCTACCAGTACCTGCCCGACCGGGGCGCCATCATCGAGGCCCTCGCGGCCGGGTACTTCGCCAAGCTGGAAGCGGCGATGGACGACCTGGTGCGGGCGGCGGCCGCCGAGCGCTGGCCGGACCCGGTGGGCGTCCTCATCGACGCGTTCGCCGCGATCTACCGCACCGAGCACGGCTTCCGCGCCCTGTGGTTCGGCAGCGGCCTGACCGAGCAGACCCGCGCCGCCGACCGCGAGCACAAGCGACGCATGGCCGACGGCATCCGCCGCATCCTCCTCGCCCTCGACCTCGCCGAGGACGACGACGACCTGGACCGCACCTGCCACGCCGCGATGCTCGCGGCCGACGCCCTGGCCCAGGAGGCGTTCCGGCGGAACCGGGCGGGGGACGCGGCACTGCTGGACGAGGCGAAGGTGATGCTGCGGGGGTATCTGGGGGACGTCGCGGCGCGCTATCGGGGTAGGTAGGGGGCGGTGGGCGGGGGCCTGGGGGCGCGCGGGACGACGGTGGCCGACGGGAGCCCAGGGGCACGCGAGACGACGGCTACGGGCGGGCGCCCGGGGGCACGCGAAAACGACCAGCGGGCCTGCCGTTTCCGACAGACCCGCTGGTCGACACCGTCGGGACGACAGGATTTGAACCTGCGACCCCTTGACCCCCAGTCAAGTGCGCTACCAAGCTGCGCCACGTCCCGGTGCGTTCTCGTGCGGTGAACCGCGTGATCGCGCGAAGAGCACTTTACCCCACCTGCCGGGCCGCCTCGAAGGCGGCCGGGGCGGCGCGGGACAATCGACTCATGAGCAGTACATCCTCAGGACGACCGGTCGGCGCCCGGGACCGCGACGACGAGGGGCGGGCACGCAACGCCCGCCCGCGCGACGGGCTCGGCCGGCCCCTCCCCTACGGCGCGGCCGGGGTGGAACGCCAGCCGGAGGGGGTCGTACGGACTCCCGAGCAGAGCGTGGCGGAAGCGCAGGAACTGCTGGACGCGGGGAAGCCCTTCCACGCGCACGAGGTCTTCGAGGACGCCTGGAAGTCCGGCCCCGAGGAGGAGCGGCCACTGTGGCGCGGTCTCGCCCAGCTCGCGGTGGGTCTCACCCACGCGGCCCGGGGCAACGTCACGGGCGGGGCGCGGCTGCTCCTGCGCGGGGCCGCGGCGGTCGAGGACTGGGCGGCCGGCCCACAGCGGCAGCAGCCGTACGGCATGGACCTGACCAGCCTCGCCCAATGGGCGCGCGAACTCGCGACGGACGTGGAACACGGCGCCGGGCCGATCGACGCGGAGGCGCGGGCGCCACGGTTGCGTCGGCGGCTCTGACGCGGCGATGGCGGGGGCGGGACGGGGCTCTGACGCGGCGATGGCGGTGACGCGACCGGGGGCGTGACGCCGGGGCCGCCGAGGGCCGGGCTGCCGAGGCCCGGGCTGCCGAGGCCCGGGCTGCCGAGGCCCGGGCTGCCGAATTCCTGACGCCGGAGGCCGCGGTGGCGGGGGCGTGGCGCCCTGGGTCCACACGCCGAGCGTCCCGCCTGGCAGGGGCGTAACACCGGTGGTCCCACGCCGGAGGGCCTGACACCGGAGGGCCTGACACCGGAGGGCCTGACGCCGGAGGGCCTGACGCCGGGTAGCCCCCGAAGGCCAGGACACCCAAGGCCCTGACGCCGGGAGGCCCCCGAAGTCATCATGCCGAGGACCCCGACGCCGGGAAGCCGCCGACCCACGCCGCAGGCCCCGACTCCCGAGGACCGCCGAAGGCCCCGCCGCTCCCCGGACGCGGTGCCGTCACTGTCAGTGGCGTACGGCAGACTCGGGGCGTGCGAAAGATTCATGTCATCGGTATCGGCGCGGGCGACCCCGACCAACTCACCCTCCAGGCGGTCAGGGCGCTGCGGAGCACGGACGTGTTCTTCGTCCTGGACAAGGGCGAGGTGAAGAGCGACCTGACGGACCTGCGCCGGGAGATCCTGCGCACGCACATACCGGAGGGCACCTACCGGGTCGTGGAGGCGCGGGATCCGGACCGGGACCGTAAGGCGGGCGGCGCCGCCTACTCCCCGGCCGTCGGGGACTGGCGCAGTGCCCGGGCGGTCATCTACGAGCGGCTGATCGCCGAGGAGCTCGGTGCGGACGAGAGCGGCGCGTTCCTGGTGTGGGGCGACCCCGCGCTGTACGACAGCACGCTCGGCATCCTGGAGGAGATCCTGGAGCGGGGTGCCGTGGACTTCACGTACGACGTCGTACCCGGCATCAGCAGCGTCTCGACGCTGGTCGCCCGGCACCGGACCGGCCTGAACCGGGTCGCGCGTCCCGTGCAGATCACCACCGGGCGACGGCTCGCCGAGGGCTTCCCGGAGGGGGTCGACGACGTGGTCGTCATGCTGGACGCGCACCAGACCTTCCGGAACTTCGCCGACGAGGACATCGACATCTACTGGGGCGCCTACCTCGGCACCCCGGACGAGATCCTCGCCTCGGGCCCGATCGCCGAGACCGCGCCCCGTATCGAACGGCTGCGAGCCGAGGCCCGGGAGCGCAAGGGCTGGATCATGGACACGTACCTACTGCGCCGCAACCCCCAGGACGGTTAGGGCACCAACCTGACCGCCGTGCACTGAAACCCGCGCGCGGCACGGGTCGGGCGGCCGTCATACTTCCGGCATGGCCGCACCCGCCCGCTTCCACGATCCCGGTCTCGACGCCGTCCACTTCAGCGGCTCGATGCTGGTGCGCTGTCCGCGCTGTGACCGGATCGCGCACTTCGAGCGGAGTGCGCCCCCGGAGCCTCGGGTGATCTGCCGGTCCTGCGGCCTGTGCCGGGCGGTGAACCGGTGCGCATGGCCGCGGTTGTGGCTGCGCGCCGAGACCCGGCACGGCACGCTGACGGCGTACAACCTCGAACACCTCGACCTGCTCCGGCGGTTCGTGGCCGCGGACCTGCGCGAGCGGGCCCCCTGGTACGAGCACGGGCGCAAGATGACGTACATCGGCCGACTCCCCGCCTGGATCAAGAGCGCCAAGAACCGCGCCGAGGTGCTGCGCGCCATCGACCGTATGCGGGCCTCGGTCATCTCGGGCTGAGGCTCAGCCAGTTCAGGGCCCCGTCGACATCGGGCACCACCGCCACGCCCGCCGGGAGCGGGGGACGTCGTACGACCACGACGGGCAGCGCCAGTCGGCGGGCGGCGGTGAGCTTGGCGGCCGTCGCCGCTCCCCCGCTGTCCTTCGTCACCACGACGTCGACGCAGTGCGCGGCGAGCAGCGCGGTCTCCTCCTCGACGGTGAACGGCCCCCGGGCCAGCAGGACTTCGGTGCGTGGCGGCATGGGAGGGTCGGGCAGTTCCACGGAGCGTACGACGAAGTGGAGTTCGGTGAGACGGGCGAAGGCCGCGAGGCCCAGCCGGCCGGTGGTGAGGAACACGCGCGGCCCGAGCAGGGGCAGCAGACCGGCGGCCTCGGCCAGTGAACCGACCGGGTACCAGCGGTCGTCGGGGCCCGGCCGCCAGCCCGGGCGGCGCAGTACCACCGCCGGTACGCCGGTCGCCGCGGCGGCGCGTGCCGCGTGGGCGGTGATGGTCTCGGCGAACGGGTGCGTGGCGTCGACGAGGGCGTCCACCTTCTGCTCGCGCAGCCAGTCGGCGAGCCCTTCCGCCCCGCCGAACCCCCCGATCCTCACGTCCCCGGTGACGGCCCCGGGCCGGCTCACGCGTCCCGCCAGCGAGGTGGTGACGCGGACCGTGGGCAACGCGGTGAGCGCGGCGGCGAGTTCGCGGGCCTCGGTGGTGCCACCGAGGATGAGGACGTGGGGGGACATGGGGTAGAGCGTACGAAAGGGGGGCGCGCGGCTGCGGACAGGGGGTTCGGCGACGCGATTCGGGGGGCGGATGCGCACAGACCGCGCGAGCGGTGAGGACGCCCTGTTCCGGGCGCCGGCCGACCTCGTCCCCGCCTTCGTCGCCTCCGGGCTGATCGAACTGGCGACCCTGCCACCGCCGTGGTGTGCGCCGCGATGCGGGGATCGCGGGTGTGCTGGTGAGGACGGGCACGTACCTGCCCAAGGCGCACCGGGACGCGAGCGGGTCGCCGGACCATGTGATCGACTCCTTCGCCGATCTGCCGGATCTGCCGCGGACCTGGTCAGCGCAGCAGTAGCTGGAGGCCGCCGACGATCGTCGCGGCGATCACCAGCTGTTCGAAGAGCCGCTGGTTGATCCGGTTCACGGCCCATTTGCCGAGGAGCGCGCCGGGCACGACGAACGCCACGAGGGCCGCGTCGATCAGGAGCGAGTGGCCGTCGATCAGGCCGAGCCCCACGCTGAAGGGCACCTTGGAGGTGTTGACGATCAGGAAGAAGAAGGCCGAGGTGCCCAGGAAGCCGAGTTTCCTGAAGCCCGCCGACAGCAGGTACAGGGACATCACCGGGCCACCGGCGTTGGCGACCATCGTGGTGAACCCACCGAGGACGCCGTAGGAGCGGGCCTTGATCCGGCCCGCCTTGGTGGCGACCGAGTCCGGTTCGTCGTCCTGGTCGGTGCCGCGGCGGCGCCAGATCGTCACGCCGGCCATCAGCAGCAGGATGGCGCCGATCGACGTGCGCACCATGTCGTCGTCCGCCCACACCAGGAACAGGGTGCCGGCGACCACGCCCGCCGCGACCGCCGGGAACAGCTTCCACAGGGTCGGCCAGTGGGCGTGGCGCCGGTAGGTGAGGACGGCGAGCACGTCTCCGGCGATCAGGATCGGCAGCAGGACGCCGGTGGAGGCGCGGGCGGGCAGGACGGCCGCGAAGATGGCGAGGCTGACCGTGTTGGCCCCGCTCACGGCGGTCTTGGAGAAGCCGACGAGAAGGGCCGCGAAGGCGAGGGCGGCGAACTCCCAGCCGGTCAGGTGCCAGAGCGTCATCGTGTTCATGCGGAACCCGATGCTATGTGCAGTCAACCAATGTTCGTAAGCGCCGTCTCGCGGGTCGGTCCCGCGTCAGTGCCGCTCCACCAGGACCGCGCTCCCCTGCCCCACCCCCACGCACATGGTCGCCAGGCCCCGGTGCGCGCCCGTGCGCCGCATCCGGTGCAGCAGCGTCGTGAGGATCCGCGCCCCCGAGCAGCCGAGCGGGTGGCCCAGGGCGATCGCGCCGCCGCTCGGGTTGACGAGGTCGGGGTCGATGCCGAGACGGTCCACGCAGGCCAGGGCCTGGGCGGCGAAGGCCTCGTTGAACTCGGCCTCCTGGATGTCGCCGACGCTCCAGTGGGCGCGGGCCAGCACCTTCTGCGTGGCGGGGACGGGTCCGATGCCCATGACGTCGGGGTGGACGCCGGCCGAGGCGCCGGCGACATACCGGCCGAGGGACTCCAGGCCGAGGTCGTTCAGCGCCTCCTCGCTGACCAGGAGGAGGCCCGCCGCGCCGTCGTTCATGGGTGAGGCGTTGCCCGCCGTGACCGTGCCGCCCTGCCGGAACACCGGCTTCAACCGTGCGAGCTTGTCGTAGGAGGTGTCCTCGCGGACGCATTCGTCGGCGTCGACGACCACGCCGTCCGGGCGCTCGACGGGCAGGAGTTCGTCGTCGAAGTGGCCGTTCTTGCGGGCCAGGGCGGCCCGCTGGTGGCTGCGCAGGGCGAACGCGTCCTGCCGTTCACGCGAGATCCCGTGGCGGGCGGCGACCTCCTCGGCGGTCTCGCCCATGGACAGCAGGCCGTGCAGGTCCTTCATCGCCGGGTTGACCAGGCGCCAGCCGAGCCGGGTGTCCACCGTCTCGATGCGGTGCGGCAGCGCCTCGTCGGGGCGGGGCAGGACGAAGGGGGCGCGGCTCATCGACTCGGAGCCGCCGGCCAGCACGATGTCGGCCTCGCCGGCGGCGATGGTGCGGGCCGCCGTCGTCACCGCCTCCAGGCCGGAGGCGCACAGCCGGTTCACCGTGGCACCGGGCACGCTCTCGGGCAGACCGGCGAGCAGCGCCGCCATCCGGGCGACGTTGCGGTTGTCCTCACCGGCCTGGTTGGCGGCGCCCCAGTACACGTCATCGACGCGCGCCGGGTCGAGCGCGGGCACGTCGGCCACCAGCGCGCGGATGACGGCGGCCGCGAGGTCGTCGGGGCGTACGGCGGACAGGGAGCCGCGCAGCTTGCCGATGGGGGTGCGGCGGGCGGCCGCGAAGTGGACGGGACGCACGGGAACTCCACGGGTGAATTAATTAGCACTGCTAGTTTCGGACTATAGACCTCCGGCCCGGCCCTGGGAAGATCTCGTGCCGCCCCTCTCGACAGGACCCCGGGGACCTTTGTCCGGCGCGGCCGGCGGAGAGGTCGACAGGGTCCCGGGTGTCGGCGGACGCGGCGTTTGCACAGATTCGCCCTGGGCACCCGCGCCCCCATGGAGTGGTTGCGGCGCGCCGCCTGCGTGGGTGAGGACCCTGAGTTGTTTTCCCCGTGGGCACCCAGGGCCCGGCCCTGCGGGACACCGCGGCGGCCAAACGCGTCTGCGCCCGCTGCCCGGTGATCGCCGAGTGTCTCGGCTGGGCGCTCGGCAGCGGTCAGACCTCGGGCGTCTGGGGCGGCACCTGTGAACAGGAACGCGTCGCACTGCTCCGTGACGGCATGGACCAGGCAAGAAGGAGGAGCACCGTATGACCGTGGTGAGGAGCACCCTTCCCGAGGAAGCCCGCAAGATCGCGGGGGACGCCCTGCAGAGCACGCTCGTGGATCTGATCGGGCTGTCGCTGGTCGGCAAGCAGGCGCACTGGAACATCGTCGGGCCGCGCTTCCGCTCCATCCACCTGCAGCTGGACGAGGTCGTGTCGACGGCACGCGCGTTCTCCGACACCGTGGCGGAGCGCGCCGCGGCGCTCGGCGTGTCCCCGGACGGCCGTCCGGAGACCATCGCCGCCGCGTACACGCTGCCCGGCTCCAAGGACGGCTGGCAGCGTGACAACGACGTCGTCTCCCTGATGGTCGAGACGCTGGAGGCGGCGATCGGACGGCTGCGGGAGCGCATCGAGACCACCGAGAAGGCCGATCCGGTCACCCAGGACCTGCTCATCGGCATCACCGCCGAACTGGAGAAGCAGCGCTGGATGTTCGACGCCGAGAGCTGGCCGCGGGACTGACCCGCCTCGCAGCGACGCACGACGTACGACGCACGCCGGAAGGTGCACACGATGGCCGACGCCCTCGAACTCGACGCGCTGTGGGAGGACTTCCACCGCGCGGTGAACATGACCTCGCAGGAACTCGCGGCCTGGCTGCGGGTCAGCGAGGCCGGCGAGGACACGGAACCGCTGCCGGAGCACGCCGGATCGCCCACCGGACAGCATGTCCTCGCGATCCTGCAGAAGCGGCGCACGGATCTCACCGACGACGACGTCCAGGTGATGTACGAGGTCGTCGACGCCGTCTCCGACACAGCGGACGCCGGGAACGAGCCCGAGCCGGAGGAGACCCGGCGCCGGCAGCGCCTCATGTCGCTCGGACATGATCCGCTGAGGCCGTAACACCGCCGCCCTCGCGCCGAGTTGACGCGAAACAGGTGGCCGAAGACCGACTCCGCCGGCCTCGGATGATCGTGAAAGACTGCTCGCAGTCCTGCCGAGCGAGCAGAGGAGCACACGTGACCGGGACCGAGCCGACCGCCGTGCGGATCGACACGACCAGGCCTCATCCGGCCCGGGTGTACGACTGGTACCTCGGCGGCAAGGACAACTACCCGGTCGACGAGGAACTCGGGCGGCGGATCGCCGGTCTCAACGGTGACGCCCCGCGGGCGGCGCGCGCCAACCGCTGGTTCATGCAGCGGGCCACGCGCCGGCTCGTGGGCGCGGCCGGGATCCGCCAGTTCCTGGACATCGGGACCGGGATCCCCACCGAGCCCAACCTCCATCAGATCGCCCAGGCCACGGCCCCGGACGCCCGGGTCGTCTACGTCGACAACGACCCGATCGTCCTCGCCCACGCCGGTGCCCTGCTGCGCGGCACCGAGGAGGGCGTGACGGAGTACATCGAGGCGGACGCGCGCGACCCGCGCAAGATCCTCGAACAGGCCGGCCAGATCCTCGATCTCGACCGCCCCGTCGCCCTGTCCCTCATCGCCCTCATGCACTTCGTCTCCGACGAGGACGGCGCCTACGACATCGTCGACACCCTCGTCGGCGCGCTGGCGCCGGGCAGCGCGCTGGTGCTGTCGGCGATGACCGCCGACTTCGAGCCGGAGAACGTCCAGCGGGGCATCGCCGCCTACGCCGCGGGCGGGGTGACGCTGGTCGCCCGCACCAAGGACGAGTTCGGGCGCTTCTTCCGCGGACTCGACGTGATCGAGCCGGGCATCGTGTCCGTCAAGGACTGGCGACCCGAACTCGCCGACGGGGAGACGCCGAACGGCGAGGGCCCGGTATCGCTGTACGGCGCGGTCGGGTTCAAGCACTGACGGCCCCCGGCTGCAGGGGAGTTACTGCTCGGCCGAGCAACCACCTGCCGTTGAGGGCGAGTTCACCGCATCGACCGACCGGTTGAGCCGCACCGCCCTCCACTGTCCGTGCCCGGCGGAACCACCGGGCACAGCCGGGCTCCTGACGATCTCTCAGTCGCCGGAGCGGATCAGTCCCGTCAGATACCGCCACAGCGACGAGCGCCGCTTGATCGTCTGGTCCGGCCCGTCCACCGGACCCACCGGGTCCGCCTCGGGCGCGGCGGGCCGCACCGGCCCCGAGCCGATGTTCCCGGTCAGTTCGTAGCGCACCGGCAGTGAGCGCAGTCCTCGCATGAACGGCGAGGAACGCCAGGGGAGTTGGTCGACGGGCAGGGCCAGTTCCAGATGCCCGAACCGTTCGACGATGCGGGTCACCCCGGCCGCCGCGATCGTGAACGCCAGCTCGCGCGCCGGGCACTGGCGCGGTCCCGCTCCCCAGGCCAGGTGCGCCCGGCTGCTGATGCTGGAGGAGCCCGGCGTGGTCTGCCCGGCGAACAGGGGGTCGGCGTGCGCGGCGGCGGCGGAGACCCACACGGGGTCGCCGGCCCGGATGGTGTAGGCGCCGAGCGGAGTGTCCGCGGCGGCGAACCGCGGCACGAAGTTGACCAGGGGCGGCTTGCGCATGACGACCCGGTTCATGGTCTCCCGCACCATCCCGGCGGACAGCGTGTGGCGCACCCCGCCGTCGTTGTCCCCGGAGATGACCTCGACGACGGTGTTGGAGATGAGGATGCCGACGTGGTCGGAGGTCATGCCGAGCAGCATGAACAGCTCGCGGGCCAGCTCGTCGACCGTGAGGTCGGGGTGGGCGGCGAGCAGATGGGAGGGGAAGTCGTCGCCCGGTTCCCTCGTCTTGGCGGCGGCCAGCTCCGAGAGGGTCACCAGCAGCCGGGCGAGGGCGGGTTCGGCGTCCGGCCCGGCGTCCAGCACCCGCCACATGTCCATCAGGGCGTCGTCGCCCTGGGAGCCGGGGAAGCCCAGCAGATGGCTCGCCGCCATCAGGGGCAGCGGGCGGGAGAACTGGGCCGACAGGTCGGCGAGCCCGGACCGGCCGCCCTGGCCGAGCAGGTTGATCAGCTCGTCGGCGTAGCCGGTGACGGCCGCCTTGAGGCGCTTGGCCTGCGGGTTGCGCGGGTCCTGGAAGGGCCGCAGGGCCGCGTCCCAGGCGCCGCGCAGCCGCGGGTAGCCGGGGCCGCCCTGGATCAGCACATGATTGACCTCCAGCGACGGGCCGAGCGGCCAGTCGGTGGGCACCCTGCCCTCGGTGCGGGCCCGCCAGTTCTCCAGTCCCTTGGGCCAGCCGGCGTCGTCCTGGAGCACCTGGAGCGACTCGCGGTAGCCGAGCACCAGCCAGGCGGGCACGCCCAGCAGGTCGACCGGGGCCACCGGACCGTGGCGTTCGCGCAGCCGCTCGTAGACGAGACCGGGGCGCGTCTCGTAGTCGCGGGTCAGCAGGGGTTCGGGGGCCAGGTCCTCCAGCCGCGCACCACCCGAGGTGGGCTCCTGCTCCTCGACCACGTGGAACTCCATCGTGCTGCCGCCCCCTTCCACACCCGCCCGCGGCGGAACCGCACGGGACCCTACCCGAGGCCTCGGGCGCGTCGAGCGGCGGGGTACTCGCCGGTAGCGTTCAGCGCGGTCCGCCCTTGCCCGTCACCAACTCCTCCAGCCGGTCGAAGCGTTCGTGCAGGGCCCGGACCGTGTCCTGGGCGAGCCGGTGCCGGCGCTCGTGCTCCCGGCCGACGAACCAGGTGGCCAGGGCCGCGGTGACCATGCCGTACGTGGTGATGCCGACGACCATCACCACGGCGCCGACGACCCGGCCCCAGGGCGTCACCGGGTAGAAGTCGCCGTACCCGACGGTCGTCGCCGTCTCGATCGACCACCACAACGCCTTCGGGTACGACGTGAGGTTGGCGCCCCTCGCCCCGCCCTCGGCGGCCACCGCGGCCCACGAGCCGACGGCCATCACCGCTCCCAGCACGGCCGTGGCACCGCCCGCCGCCTTCAGATGGAGCGAGCGCCCCTCCCGCCCGAGCAGCAAGTCGACAGCCCTGGTGAGGAATCCGGGCAGCATGACGACTCCTTCGGTGCGGGTCCGGCCTGGGGCCAGTGTCGGCGCCCCGCCGCGATCGGGCATGCCGGACGGGTCGTTCGAGGTGCCCTGCGCCGTCGTCCGCCCGCCGGGAGCACCACCCGCGCCTCCCCCACGGCTCACCCGAACGGTCCGGATGAACTGGTGGACCGCACGAGCCGGTGCTGCGCTGAGGGCACACCCACGCCCCCAGGAGGCAGTCGCCATGAGCCGTCGTCCGTCCCGCACCGCCCGCGTCCTCGCCCCGGCCCTGACCGCGACCGTGCTGCTGACCTGTGCGGCCTGCTCGGACGACGACAAGGGGTCCGACACCTCGGCCATCGGCGCCTCCCCGGTCGCCGCCGGATCCCCCACTCCCGTGGACCGCCTCACCGAGGCGGGGGCGCGGCGGGCGCTGATCACCGAGGCGGACCTCGAGGACGACTGGACGCGGGTGAAGGACGCCGGGACCTGGCGGGACAGCCTGCTCGTCGGGAAGGTGGACGTGGCCGACTTCCTCACCGCGAAGGCGGAGGCCGCCGACTGCCAACGGCTCCTGGACGGCCTCTACAGCGACGAGTTGCTGGGCAAGCCGTCCGGCGCCTCCGCGCTGACCGGCTTCCAGGAGGCGGACTCCCGGCTGCTGTACCAGGTGGGCGCCTACCGACGGGCGGGCCTGGACACCTCGCTGGCCTGGCTGAAGTCCCTGCCGGTCACCTGCGACCGGTTCACCGCGACGGACTCCGCCGGCGACCGGCGCACGGTCCAGGTCACCGAGACCTCGCTGCCCGAGGAGGGCGACGCCCGTGAGGGTGTGCGGGTGACGGTCCAGGGCACGTCCGGCGGCAACCCGGTCACCCTCACGCTGGACGTCGCCGCCGTCCGGGTCGGCGCGGACGCGATCACGGTGACGGCCGGCGGTCTCGACGGCGACGAGGGCGACTCGGTGGCGGACGCCGTGCGCGCCGGCACCAAGCGCCTGAAGGACGCGCTGAGCTGAGCCCGGTTCCGGCCATCTCCCCTTCTCCACGCCCCAGTTGGGCTGATTCCCGGGACAGCTTGATCATCCGGCGGCACAATGACGGCGACGGCCCGCGGCGCCGCGGCCGTCGGGGCGAGGAGAGGACGACACGTGAGCGACACCCCGTCGGGTGGGACGCCGAAGCTGGACACGAGCGTCGCGCACAACGCGCGCGTGTGGAACTACTGGGTCGGCGGCAAGGACAACTACGAGATAGACCAGCAGGTCGGCGAGCAGGTCGCCGGGATGTTCCCGATCATCCGGGCGATCGCCCGCGCCGACCGCGACTTCCTCGGCCGGGCCGTGCGGTACCTGGCCGCCGAGCGCGGGGTGCGGCAGTTCCTGGACATCGGCACCGGCCTGCCGACGGTCGACAACACCCACGAGATCGCCCAACGGGTCGCCCCGGACGCCCGCGTGGTCTACGTGGACAACGACCCGATCGTCCTCGCCCATGCCCGCACCCTGCTCACCAGCACCGCCGGGGGCGTCACGGACTACATCGACGCCGACGTGCACGACCCCGACGCGATCCTCGAACGCGCCGCGCGCACCCTGGACTTCACCCGGCCCGTCGCGGTGATGATGCTCGGCATCCTCAACTTCGTGCTCGACCACGACGCGGCGCGCGGCATCGTCCGCCAGGTGCTGACCCGGCTCCCCTCCGGCAGCTTCCTGGTGCTGACCCATCCCACCTTCGACGACGCCCTCGGCGGCGCGGGCCAGATCCCGGCCATGAAGTTCTGGAACGAGAACGCCACCCCGCCGATCACCGCGCGCAGCGGCACGGAGATCGCCGCGTTCTTCGACGGACTGGACCTCGTGGAGCCGGGCCTGGTGTCCTGCTCGCAGTGGCGCCCCGACTCCGGCTCCCCGGGCGCGGTACCGCAGTTCGGCGCGGTGGCCGTGAAACCCTGACGCCGAGGCCCAGCCCGTCGAGGAGGAATGACCCGCCTTGCCGATCCCACCGACCCGGTGCCCGGTGGGCGTCCCGGTGACGTCGACCGTGCCACCGCCCTGAGCGGCGAGCTGGCCGGCCAGGGCGTGCACGGTGTCGTGCTGTCGTACGTCGACACGGCGGGCGTCTGCCGGGTGAAGACGATCCCCACGGCGAGGCTCGCCTCGGCCGCGGCCTGGGGCGTGGGCATGTTGCCGGTGTTCGACACCTTCCTGGCGAACGACTCCATCGTCACCACGGACGTCCTCGGCTCCCCCGACGGCGACCTGCGCCTCTTCCCCGATCTCGGCCGGCTCGTGGTACTGGCCGGGCAGCCGGGCTGGGCCTGGGCCCCCGTCGACCGCGTCACCCAGGAGGGCGAGCGGCACCCGGGCTGCACCCGCACCCTGCTGCGCCGGATCGTCGCGGACGCGGAACAGCGGCACGGCATCACGTTCAAGGCGGCCGTCGAGATCGAGTGGGCGGTCGGTCAAGGGCCAAGGGCGGACGGGGAGTTCGTCCCGGCCGTGTCCGGGCCCGCATACGGTGCGATCCGTCAGATCGAGCTCGGCGACTGCATGGCCGACCTCCTCGCCGCCCTCGCCGCACAGGGCGTTGACGTCGACCAGCTCCATCCCGAGTACGCGGCGGGGCAGTTCGAGGTGTCGGTGGGCGCGCTGGACCCGGTGGCGGCGGCCGACCGGAGCGTGCTGGTGCGCCAGACGATCCGCGCGGTGGCCCAACGGCACGGGTTCGTGGTGTCGTTCGCCCCGGCCGTCCTCGCCGAGGGCGTCGGCAACGGCGGCCATCTCCACCTGTCCGCCTGGCGGGACGGCACCAACCTCCACTCGGGCGGCGATCGCCGCTACGGCATGACCGCCGAGGCGGAGTCGTTCGCGGCCGGTGTGCTCGCCCACCTCCCGGCCCTCACGGCGGTGACGGCCCCGAGCCCGGCGAGCTATCTGCGGCTCCGGCCCTCCCAGTGGGCCGGGGTGTTCACCGCCTGGGGCCGCGAGACCCGCGAGGCGGCGGTGCGGATCGTCACCGGCACCCTGGGCCTGCGCGATCAGGCGGCCAACCTGGAGGTCAAGCCCGTCGACCTGGCCGCCAACCCGTATCTGGCGCTGGCGGGCGTGATCGCGGCGGGCCTCGACGGTGTCACGTCGGGCACCCCGCTGCCGGAGGAGATCACCGGCGACCCGGCCCGGCTGCCGGCCGAGGAGGCGAGGCCCAGGGGCGTACGCCGACTGCCCACGTCGCTTGCCGAGGCGGTCGCGGAGTTCCGCGCGGACACCACGCTGCGCGACGCCCTCGGCCCGGTCCTCGCCGACGCCGTGATCGCCGTACGGGAGGGTGAGATCGCGGCGGTGGCCGGGCTGGACGACGAGCGGGTCGCGGCGGCGTACCGCTGGAGGTACTGACATGGGCGCGGTCCACGAGGCACTGGCCGCCCTGAGCCTGGTCGACCACCACTGCCACGGTGTGGTGACCGACACCCTGGACCGGCCAGGCTTCGAGTCGCTGCTGACCGAGGGCGACCGGTGGCCGGGCGTCTCCACGTTCGACACCCCGGTCGGCGTCGCCGTACGGCGCCACTGCGCGCCCCTGCTCGACCTGGACCGGCACGCCCCGGCGGAGGTGTACTGGCGCGCCGCGCGGAGTTGGGCCC
The DNA here is from genome assembly GCF_055575395.1 of Streptomyces sp. NPDC034103. NCBI lineage: Bacteria > Bacillati > Actinomycetota > Actinomycetes > Kitasatosporales > Streptomycetaceae > Streptomyces > Streptomyces sp. NPDC034103. Next base: position 207,914 of record NZ_JBVISS010000008.1, read on the forward strand.
CGGGGAGGTCAACCGGCGCTTCCTGGCCGCCGCGGGCACCGGCACGTACTGCCTCGACACCGGCTTCGGTCCGGCCGAGCTGGCCGCTGACGACGTGCACGAGGTCGTCCGGCTGGAGAGCGTGGAGGAGGCGCTGGTGGCCGAGGGGGTGGAGCCGGACGCGTACGCAGAGGCGTTCCGTTCGGCGGCGCACGCGGCGGTGCGGCGGCCCGGGGTCGTCGGGGTGAAGTCCGTGGCCGCCTACCGCACCGGCTTCGACCTGGACCCGGCCCGTCCGTCGGCGGCGGAGGTCGAGCGGGCGGCGCGGGACCGGGTGGCGGCGGTGGGACGGCTTCAGGACCCCGTCCTGGTCCGTCATCTGCTGTGGACGGCGGTCGACCTCGGCCTGCCGCTCCAGTTGCACACGGGCTTCGGCGACAACGACATCCGGCTGCACCGGGTGGACCCCACGCACCTCACGGACTGGCAGCACCTGACCGCCGGCACCGTCCCGGTCATGCTGCTGCACTGCTGGCCGTACCAGCGGCAGGCCGGCTACCTGGCGGCGGTCTTCGAGCAGGTGTACCTGGACGTCGGCCTCACCCTGCACCACGTCGGCCCGGCGCGGGCGCGCGCGGTGCTGGAGGAGGCGCTGGAGATCACACCGTTCAGCAAACTGCTGTACAGCTCCGACGCGTACGGTCTGGCGGAGTTCTACGCGCTCGGCGCGCTGTCGTTCCGCCGGGGTCTGGGCGAGCTGCTCCAGGACCGGGTGGACGCCGACGAGCTGAGCCTGTCCGACGCCCTGCGGCTCGCCGAGTGGGCAGGAGCACACAATGCGCGCCGGGTCTACCGCCTTCCCGGCCCCTCCTGAAAGTATGATCAAGCAATGTCTGACATGACCGAAACCACGCCCGGCTGGCTGACGACCGACGACCTGGAGCAGGCGCGGGCCCGGATGCCGATCCTGTACGTCGAGGCCGTGCCCGTGCGGGTCGACGACTGCGGCGAAGTCACCAGCGTGGGTCTGCTGCTGCGGATCGGCCCCGACGGGACGGTCAGCCGGACACTGGTCTCCGGCCGTGTACTGCACCACGAGCGCGTCCGCGACGCCCTCATGCGGAACCTGGAGAAGGACCTCGGTCCGGTGGCGCTGCCCCGCATCCCGGCCGCCCCGCAGCCCTTCACGGTGGCCGAGTACTTCCCGACGCAGGGCATCACGCCGTACCACGACCCCCGTCAGCACGCGGTGTCGCTGGCCTATGTCGTGCCGGTGAGCGGTGACTGCCGTCCCCGTCAGGACGCCCTCGACCTGGTCTGGTTCAGCCCGCAGGAGGCAGTGTCGGAGGCGGTGCAGAGCGAGATGCCGGGCGGGCACGGAGTGCTGCTCAAGCAGGCGCTGGCGCACCTGGGCTGCGCGGTCTGAGCGCGGCGCACTGCTCGGCGAGGACCCCGCGGCGAGCCCGGCGACCTGCCGGCGTACCCGGCATGCGTGAAACCCGACGAAAGATCATCGCGGCGTACAACTCTTCGGCCACCGCACACGTCTCATGTCCGGGAACTCCGCGTTCCCGAGCGGTTCGACCGACCGCCATCGTCGATTCACACAGAGGTACTTGCATGTTCCAGGCTCCCCCCACCTCCAGCACGCTCCGCCGGGCCACCGGCGCGTTGGGCGCCGTCGCGCTCCTCGCGCTGGGGGCGGCGCCCGCGGTCGCCGCCGACGACCCGGCGCCCGGGTTGGTGCTGAGCGGGTTCGCGCCGGTGGACGGCCTGAAGCCGGGTGACAGCTTCGACGTGCCGGCGACCTTCACGAACACCGGCGCCCAGGCGCTCGACAAGGTCTATCTGTCGTACGACGTCACCCAGGGGCTGGGCGTCGCCGACGTCCCCTCCAACTGCCTCGTGTACGAGGTCTCCTCGATGGACGAGGAGCCGCGTTCCACCTCGGTCGTCTGCAAGTTCGACCAGACCGTGGAGCCCGGTGTCGTCTACGCGCCGGAGAAGACGCAGGGCGTCGACGTCCTCGACAGCGCCCTCTACGACGAGCTCCGGGTGTCGGTCACCGCGTACGACTCCGGCGGCGGCGACAACTACGGCGAGCCCGTGCCGGGGACCGCGCCCGCGGTGAAGCTGGTCCAGCGGCCGGACGCCACGCCCGCCCCGGCCGGCAGCGCGGAGCACGAGGAGTGGGACGCCGCCACGGTGCCGGTGACGTCGGTGAACACGGCCGACTTCCGGGCGAGCGCGTCGAAGGTGACGGGCAGGGTCGGGGCCACGGTCCCCCTGAAGGTGGACTTCACCAACGCCGGCCCCGCCTGGGTCCAGGCCAAGCGCGACAACCCGGTCACCAAGATCCGCGTGACGATGCCCGCCGGGACGACCGTGGTCGGCGACGCCTCCTGCAAGAAGCTCGAGACGCGCGTCTACCAGTGCGGCACCTCCCAGGACTGGATCGAGGCGGGCAGGACCGAGACCCACACCTTCAAGCTGCGGATCGACAAGGCCGTGGCGGGCGCGAAGGGCTCCGTGCGGCTGGGTACCGAGGCCCGTCCGTTCGACGAGAACAAGGACAACGACAGCGCCGACATCCTGATCGACGTCACCGGGGGCGGCGGCTCGACCGGCGGGGGCGGCTCCACCGATGGCGGCGGCTCGACGAGCGGGGGCGGCTCCACGACCGGTGGTGACGGCTCGACGGACGGTGGCTCCACCGGCGGCGGCTCCACGACCTCCTCGACCGGCGGTTCCGCCACGACCGGCACCTCCGGCGCCACCGTCGACGGGGACCTGGCGAGCACCGGCTCCTCCGCCACACTGCCCCTCGCGGGCGCGGCCGCGGCGGCCGTCGCCGTGGGCGCCGGCGCGATCCTGGTCGTACGCCGCCGCAAGGCCCAGCAGTGACGACCCCCAGCCCGTGAGGCTCCCCTCCTGATCCTCCGCGGGACGGCCTCGTCGGTGATCTCCGTGTCACCGACGAGGCGACCGGGCGCGCGCGGCGACTCTCACCTCACCGAACGGAAGCGTTCGGGGCACACGAAAAAGGGCCCCCACAGGCTCTCGCCTGCGAAGACCCTTCGACACCGTCGGGACGACAGGATTTGAACCTGCGACCCCTTGACCCCCAGTCAAGTGCGCTACCAAGCTGCGCCACGTCCCGGTGTCCGTCTGACCTGGGGTTTCCCCCGGCCGAACGTGCAGGGAAACAATACCGCACTCGGGTCGGTGGTCGCGCACACCTTTATTCGGGGGCGACGGTCCGGGGCTCGCTCGGGTCGGCGGTCCGGGGCCCGCGGGGGCCGACGGTCCGGGGCCCGGCGTCGGCGCGTACGAGGTCGCGTATCGCGGGCACCGAGAGGAGGCAGGCACAGACCACGAGGCTGGTCGCGCCGGCGACGAGGAGGACGCGGTCGGCGCCGAGCACCGTGGCGGACGGGCCGGCGAGGGCCTGGCCGACCGGCATGAGGGCCAGGGAGCCCGCCACGTCGTAGGCGTGGATGCGGTTGAGGGCGTCGGCCGGGACCTGGGTCTGGACGCTGGTCGACCACATCACGCTCCAGAACGCCATCCCCGCCCCGGCGACCGCGGCCCCGGCCATCATCGCCGGTACGCCGAGTCCGGCGCCGACGCTGGCCGGGAAGGCGCCGAAGCCGACCAGGGCGACGGCTCCGGCGCGGAGCATCCGGCGGGGGCGCAGCCGCAGGGCGAGCAGCCCGCCGATCACCGTGCCGGCGCCGAGGGCGGAGTTCACCAGGCCGTAGACGCGCGGCCCGTGCTCCCGGATCACCTCGGTCGCGACCAGCGGCACGGTCGGGCCCGAGACGGCGATCATGTACAGGCCCCAGATGGCGATGACACCCCAGAGCCAGGTGCGGGATCTGAACTCCCGCCAGCCCTCGGCCAGATCGGCCCGGTAGGTGCTGCTCGCCCGGGGCACCGGGCGCTCGTCCGGGACGCGTGCGGGCAGCCGGAGCAGCAGGAGGCACAGGGCGCTCACGGCGTAGGTCGTGGCGTGGGCCGCGAAGACACCGCCGGGCGAGGCGAAGGCGACGAGCACCCCGGCGAGGGCGGGGCCGGCGAGTTGGGCACCGGCCTCGGCGACACGTATCGCGCCGTTCGCGCCCTGGACGTCGGTGGCGAGGCTGCGCACGGTGCTCGCGACGCCGGGCTGGAACAGGGCGCCGGCCACGCCGTTGGCGAAGCCGATGGCGCAGATCTGCCAGAGCACCACATGCCCGGAGAAGAAGAGCGCGGCGGCCAGGGCCTGGGTGCCCACGCGCACCAGGTCGGCGCCGATCATCAGTCGGCGGGTGTCGAAACGGTCCGCGAAGACACCGCCGAAGACGACGAGCCCCGCGAAGGCCGACGCCGTGGCGGCCATCGCCAGACCCACCGCACCGGCGCCGTGGCCGTGCTGGAGCAGGCCCGCGGCGAGGGCGACGGGGAGCATGGTGTCGCCGAGTCCGGCGACCGCCCGGGCGGCGAAGAACAGGGCGAAGTCCCGCGACCACACGGCGGACGGCACCGCCTCCCGGCCCGGACGGCCGACCACGCGGTCGGCGCGCGACGACGTCCCGGTCACGAACCGCTCACCTCTCACGCCCTCCCCGGCCGACGCCGGCCCCCATGAGTCCCACGTGCCGGCCCACCCCGGCCTCTCGCCCCTGCGCCCGCCCCGCACGCGCCCGCGACAGCCGAGGCGCTCCTCCCGCCCATGCACCCGCGGCTCCCCCGGCCCTCACCGCTTCACGGGTTCACAGCTTCACGGCTTCACGGCCCGGATCATGCCATGGGCCACCGATCACCCCCGAGCGATTTTCCCAGCCCCCGGGAGCCGCCTCATGAGCCGCTCAATGAGCCGCCGCACGAGCCGCTTCATGAGCCGCCCCGCTCCGCTCAGCCCGCCTCCGGCCGCCCCAACTCCGGGTAGGACTCCAGCAGTCGGGGCGGGGCGGCCTGGCGCCAGGAGTCGGCGAGGATGTCCCGCAGTTCGTCCTCGTCCTCGATCGCAGCGAGCCGGGCGCGGACCCACGCGAACTGCGCCTCGTGCTCGGCGATCCAGAACTTCTCCGGCTCGGCCAGCACCAGTTCGTCCCGCTCCTCCTTCGGGCAGCGCACCGCGAGGGAGGTCTCCTCCTCGGGCAGCGTGGCGAACATCTTGCCCGCGACCCGGAAGGTGGGCATGCTCCAGGCGATCTTCTCGGTGGTGTCCGGCAGGGACAGGGCGATACGGCGTACGTCTTCGGCATCCGGCATGGCAGGCACCGTAGCCGCTCGCACTGACAATCACCTGGTGGGAGGGCTCGTCCCAAGCTGCTTGTAGTAGAGGGTGGTCGGCCGTAGCACCCCGGCCGGGTCGGCGGCGTAGTCCGGGATCACTCCGGCACGGGTCCAGCCGGCCGTCGCGTAGAGGTGCTCGGCCGGACTGCCGGTCTCGGTGTCGAGGTGGAGGAGGGTGACGCCGGCCTCGGCTGCGGACTCCTCGGCAGTTCTCAGGAGCGCGCGACCGAGACCCTGACCACGGGCGTCCCGGTGGACCATGAGCTTCACCAGTTCGGCGCGGTGGCGGCTGTTGGGCTTGTCGGGGAATGCCAGGCTGACGCTACCGACCGTCCGGTCACCGGCGTGCGCCGCCCAGATCGCGAGCGTCCCGGCGGCCACTCCGGCGGCCCGCTCCTTCCACCAGGCGGTGGCCCCGGCGTGGTCGAGGGGGGCGAGGAAACCGATCGAGGCGCCCCCGTCCACGGTGTCGACCATGAGGTCGGCCAGCGCGTCGAGCCGGTCCAGTACGCCGGTCGCGCTCACGCGCGTCAGGGTCGCGGTCACGGCAGCACCACCGCCAGCACGTACCGCACCGGCTCCGGCCCGGCGCACCGGAACCGCGTCGGCCCCCACACCCGCAGTCGCAGACAGTCCCCGGCCTCCAGCTGGTGCGCGGTGTCCTGCGCGCTCACCTCAAGTGCCCCTTCCAGGACCCAGATGTGCTGTTCCAGACCGGGCACGGGCGGCCGGTCGTAGGCGATGTCGGCGCCCGCCGTGAGCCGGCCCTCGACGAGTTCGCCGCGCAGCCCGGCGTGCGGCGGTGACACGGACCGGCGTACGAATCCGGAGGCCCGGTCCTCCCAGACCGGTTGCTCGGCGGCCCGTACCAGCAGCGCGGGTTCGGCCTCGACCTCGCTGAGCAGCTGGGACATGGTCCGGCCGTAGACCCCGCACAGGCGGTTCAGGAGGGAGGCGGTCGGGCTGATCTCGGCGCGCTCGGCCCGCGACAGCGTCGACCTGCTCACCCCGCTGCGTTCCGCCAACTCGCCCAGCGACCAGCCCCGTTCGGCCCGCAGCTCGGCGAGGCGGGCACCGAGCCGGGTGTCGACGGGGTCGGGTCCGGTGTCGACCACATCCTGTTTCATATTCGGGATGCTATCCCAGATTCGAGATACCCTTCGCTGTGACTCCGCCTGCTCCCGTCCTCCGAAAGCCGGCCGGACGCGGACCGGCGCCCTCCGGCGCCCGCCCTGGTGGGCGGCCCCCTACGCCCGGGCGACCTCGGCGAGCGCCTCCAGGACCGGGCGGATCAGCGGGTGCTCCTCGGCGCCCCGCCGTACCGCCGCGAACACCCGGCGGGTGGGGGCGGTCCCGTCGACGGGGCGTACGACCACACCGGCCAGGTCCATGCCGATCAGAGCCGACCGCGGGACCAGCGCGACGCCCGCGTCGGCCGAGGCCAGGGCGACGACCGCGCGGAAGTCGTCCGAGGAGTGCTCCAACCGGGGCTGGAAGCCGGCGCTCTCGCAGGCCAGGACCACCACGTCATGGCAGGGGTTGCCCGGGTAGGGGCCGATCCACGGGTCCTTGGCCAGCTCCGCGAGCGGCACCTCCTCCGCCTCGGCCAGCCGGTGCCGTACGGGCACGACCGCGTCGAAGGGCTCGGCGTACAGCGGGACATGGGCCAGGCGCGGGTCGTCGGCCGGGGGCGCCCCGCGGTACTCCACCGCCACCGCCACGTCGACCTGCCGGTCCAGCACCATCGGCAGACTGGCGTCGCCCTCCGCGTCCTGGACCCGGATACGGATGCCGGGCGCGGTGTCGGCGAGGCGGGACACCGCGGGCGCGACGACGAGGGCGATGCCGGTCGCGAAGGAGGCGACGGTGACCGTGCCCGCCTCCCCCGAGCCGTACGCGGCGAGCTCGGCCTCCGCGCGCTCCAGCTGGGCCAGCACGGCGTTGGTGTGGCTGAGCAGGATCTCGCCGGCCGCGGTGAGCCGTACGCCCTTCGCGCCGCGCTCGACCAGACGATGTCCCGTCTCCTGCTCCAGGGCCGTCAGCTGCTGGGAGACCGCGGAGGGGGTGAGGTACAGCGCGGCGGCAGCCGCCGTCACCGTGCGGTGGTCGGCCACCGCACGCAGGATGTGGAGCCGCCGCGCTTCGATCATGAGATCGATTGTCTCAAATGCCCCCGTGTACTCCGGCTCAGCCCGCCGACCCCGCCGCAGCCTCCGCGTCCAGCTCCGTCCGCGCGGCGACGAAGGCGTCCACGGCCTGGTTGACGTCGTCCGTGGAGTGCGCGGCCGACAGCTGGACGCGGATGCGTGCCTGGCCCTGCGGCACGACGGGGTACGAGAAGCCGATGACGTACACGCCGCGCTCCAGCAGCAGCTCCGCCATCCTGCCCGCCTTCGCCGCGTCGCCGATCATCACGGGCGCGATGGCGTGGTCGCCCGCGAGGATGTCGAAGCCCTCCTCGGTCATCCGGCGGCGGAACAGGGCGGTGTTCTCGGCGAGGCGGACGCGCAGGTCGTCCGCGGACTCCAGCAGGTCGAGGACCTTCAGGGAGGCCGCCGCGATCACCGGGGCGAGGGTGTTGGAGAACAGGTACGGGCGGGAGCGCTGGCGCAGCAGGGCGACGATCTCCGCGCGGGCGGCCACATAGCCGCCGGACGCACCGCCGAGCGCCTTGCCGAGGGTGCCGGTGACCAGGTCCACCCGGTCCATCACCCCGTGCAGTTCGGGGGTGCCGCGGCCGCCGGGACCGACGAAACCGACGGCGTGCGAGTCGTCGACCATGACCATGGCGTCGTAGCGGTCGGCGAGGTCGCAGATCTCGCGCAGCGGCGCCACGTAACCGTCCATCGAGAACACGCCGTCGGTGACGATCAGCCGGCGGCGCGCGTCGGAGGCGTCCTTCAGCTGGGCTTCGAGGTCGGCCATGTCACGGTTGGCGTAGCGCAGGCGGCGGGCCTTGGACAGGCGGATGCCGTCGATGATCGAGGCGTGGTTGAGGGCGTCGGAGATCACCGCGTCCTCGGGGCCGAGGAGGGTCTCGAAGACACCGCCGTTGGCGTCGAAGCAGGAGGAGTACAGGATCGTGTCCTCCTGCCCGAGGAACGCCGAGAGCCGCGCCTCCAGCTCCTTGTGCACCTCCTGCGTACCGCAGATGAAGCGCACGGACGCCATGCCGTAGCCCCAGCGGTCCAGGGCCTCGTGGGCGGCGGCGACGACCTCGGGGTGGTCGGCGAGACCCAGGTAGTTGTTGGCGCAGAAGTTCAGGACCTCGCCGGGTCGGCCACCCGCGGTGACGGCGACGGTCGCCGACTGCGGGGTGCCGATGACGCGCTCGGGCTTGTGCAGACCGGCGGCGCGGATCTCGTCGAGGGTGGCGCGCAGGTCGTTGCGGACGGTATCGAACATCTCGGGCTCCAAAGAGGGACGTAAGGGCGAGTGAGCCGAAGAATCAAGCGGACCAGTCGAGGATGACCTTGCCGCCGCGACCGCTCGCGGCGTCCGCGAACGCGGCCTCGAAGTCGCGGTAGTCGTAGCGGCCGGTGATCACGGGGGCGAGGTCGAGGCCGCCCTCCAGGAGCACCGACATCGCGTACCAGGTCTCGAACATCTCACGGCCGTAGATGCCCTTGATGGTGATCATCGAGGTGACGATCCGGGCCCAGTCGACCGGGAACTCCTCGGCGGGCAGGCCGAGCATGGCGATCCGGCCGCCGTGCGTCATGTTGGCGATCATGTCGCGCATCGCGACGGGGTTGCCGGACATCTCCAGGCCGATGTCGAAGCCCTCGCGCAGACCGAGGGAGCGCTGACCGTCGGCGATCGTGGATGCGGCGACGTTCAGGGCGAGGCTGACGCCGATCTTGCGGGCGAGCTCCAGCCGCTCCTCGCTCACGTCCGTGACCACCACGTTGCGGGCACCGGCGTGCTTGGCCACCGCGGCCGCCATCAGCCCGATCGGCCCGGCGCCCGTGATCAGCACGTCCTCGCCGACCAGCGGGTACGACAGCGCGGTGTGCACGGCGTTGCCGAACGGGTCGAAGATCGCGGCGACGTCGAGGTCGACGGGGACGCGGTGCACCCAGACGTTGCCGGCGGGCAGCGCTACGTACTCGGCGAAGGCACCGTCCCGGCCGACGCCGAGCCCGACGGTCGCCCGGCACAGATGGCGGCGTCCGGCCTGACAGTTGCGGCACTTGCCGCACACCAGGTGGCCCTCGCCGCTGACCCGGTCCCCGACGGCGATGTCCGCGACGTCCCGCCCGGTCTCCACGACCTCGCCGACGAACTCGTGGCCGAGCACCAGCGGGGTACTGATCGTCTGTTGCGCCCATCCGTCCCAGGACCGGATGTGCAGGTCGGTGCCGCAGATCCCGGTGCGCAGCACCTTGATCAGTACGTCGCCGGGTCCGACGACGGGTTCGGGGACGTCCGCGAGCCACAGCCCGGGCTGCGCCTTCTCCTTGACCAGCGCCTTCAACGCTACGGCTCCTGTGGGTGCGGTCCCGCGCGCGTGCACGCCGAAGCGGCCCGCGTCCGGGAAGAGGGTGGGATCGCGTAGCAATCTGCCGTACGGCACCGCCCCGGGTCCATCGAGGTTTTCTTAACCCGCGCCGCAGCTCCGCTTCACGCCCGCCGCACGTGGCGGGAACACCGGACGGGGGATGCCCGTTGGTATGCGCAGGGACGCACCGGACCGACGGGGAGCCGCACATGAACACCGCACGTGATCTCGCAGTACTCGCCCTGGCGGCGGCGCCCGACACCCCGGTCGAGCAGGGTGACGTCTCGCTCGCGCTCGCGGGTGCCGAGCTGTTGGACCTCGTGGAGGCCGGTGCGCTCACCGTCGACTCCGACCGGATCGTGCCCGGGGCGCCGCCGCGGACCGGGGACGCCCTGCTGGACGAGGCCGCCGCCACTCTCGTACGACAGGAGCCGTACGAGTCGGTCGAGGACTGGCTGTGGCGCCGGGGCGAGGGGCTGTCCGCGGCCTACGCCGCCGCCCTGGAGTCGCAGGGTCTGGCGACCCGGGCCCGGGGCCGCCGTATCCCGGTGCGCACCGGATGGACCGTGCTGCTCGACTCCCCGGAGCGGACCCGCGCGGAGGAGCGCAGGGCCTCCGCCGAGCCCGTCCTCGCCGCACTGGCCACCGCCGCCGGGCTCCAGGAGGAGCCGGCGGAGGCTCCGGACGACCTCACCGACGACACCGTCACGGCGGTGCTGGCGGCCGTCGGGGACGCGGTGATGGAACTGGAGGGCGTGCGGCAGCGACGGGCGATAGAGAACTCCGCGTTCGACAACATCTGGCGGGGCGGGGTCTGAGGCCCCCCGAACGGCTGGGGCCCCAACGGCCGGGGCCTCAGAGCGGGAGGCCGTCCGCCGCCATCCGCTCCAGCCTGGCGGTCAGTTCCGCAGCCGACGACTTGATGGTCTCCAGGCCCCCTCTCCCCCACGGCCGCGGCTCCACGTCGACGACGCACACCGTGCCCAGCACCATGCCGGTGCTGTCGACGAGCGGTGCGCCCAGATAGGAACGGATGCCGAACTCGTCGACGACGGGGTTGCCGGCGAACCGCGGATAGTCGCAGACATCCTCCAGGACCAGTGCCTTGCGCCGGACCACCACATGCGGACAGAAGCCGTGGTCGCGCTCCAGATGGCGGCCGAGCTCCGGCTTGGTCTTCTCGCCCGTCACCACCGGCCGGGCGTCCGGGGTGTGCAGGCCGGCGAAGAACTGCCGGTTCTCGTCGATGAAGTTGACCATGGCGTACGGCGCCCCGGTCCGCGCGGCGAGCCGGTCCGCGAAGTCGTCGAGCACGGGCTCCGGACGCACGCCGAGCCCCAGCCCGTGCAGCCGACGGGCCCGCGCGGGCGCCTCCTTGTCCTCGGGCGTGAGCAGCAGCCGACCGGCCGGGCGCGCCGGGTCGTACCTCATCGGCGGGTTCCGTCGCTGCGGGTGTCGGTCATGTGCGGCTCCGTGGCGGTGGGTGCGGACATCACATGTGGGCGCCATGGCTCGGCGCGGGTGCGGGGGCATGGGCGATGAGATGGCGTACGAGGGTCAGCAGGGTCTGCACGCCCGAGCTGGAGATCCGGGCGTCGCAGCGCACGATGGGGACCTCCGGGGAGAGGTCGATGGCGGCCCGGACCTCCTCCGGGTCGTAGCGGTACGAGCCGTCGAACTCGTTGATCGCGACGATGAATCCGAGGCCGCGCTGTTCGAAGAAGTCGACGGCGGCGAAGCAGTCCTCCAGCCGCCGGGTGTCGGCGAGGATGACCGCGCCGAGCGCGCCCTCGGACAGTTCGTCCCACATGAACCAGAACCGCTGCTGTCCGGGCGTGCCGAACAGGTAGAGGACGTGTTCCGGGTCGAGGGTGATGCGGCCGAAGTCCATGGCCACGGTCGTCTCGACCTTGTTCTCGATCCCTTCGAGGTTGTCGGTCGCGGCGCTGACCGTGGTGAGGAGTTCCTCCGTGCTGAGCGGGGCGATCTCGCTGACCGCGCCCACGAAGGTCGTCTTGCCTACCCCGAACCCGCCCGCCACCAGGATCTTCAGTGCGGTGGGGAAGGGATCAGAGCTGTCGTCGTAGTCCATCGAGCACTGCCTCCAGAAGGGCCCGGTCAGTCGGGTTGTGGGTGAACTCGGGGGGCTTGGTGGTGAGCGCCCCGCAGTCGACGAGGTCGGACAGCAGCACCTTGGTGACGGCTGCCGGCAGCTTCAGATGGGCGGCGATCTCGGCCACCGAGACAGGCGCCCGGCACAGGTCGAGCACCTGGGTGTGTTCGAGGCCGAGATAGCCGAGGGGGGTGGCTCCGGTGACCATCACCTGCGACAGCAGGTCGAGCGCGATGGTGGGCCGGGTGCGGCCGTTGCTGACCGTGAAGGGGCGCACCAGGCGTCCGGCCGCGTCGTCGAGCCAGGGCCCGTCACCGGCCGCCGCCACGCTCAACGCCTCATCGCCGTCGGTTCGCCTGCGTGCTGCCGGGGTGCGGTCACCAGGTAGGGGCGCACGCTCTTGACCAGCATCGCCATCTCGTAGCCGAGGACGGCGGCGTCCGCCTCGCGGCCGGCGAGCACGGCGAGACAGGTACCGGAGCCGGCGGTGGTCACGAACAGCAGGGTCGAGTCCAGTTCGACGACGACCTGGCGGACGTCTCCGCCGTCGGCGAACCGGACCCCCGCGCTGCGGCCGAGCGAGTACAGGCCGGACGCCAGGGCGGCCATGTGGTCGGCGCTGTCGGTGTCGAGGCCGTGGACCGACTTCACGAGCCCGTCGCAGGAGAGGAGTACGGCGCTGGTGGTGTGCGGTACGCGCTGCACGAGGCCGCTCATCAGCCAGTCGAGATCGGATACCTGGCCGGTCGGCGCTTCGCTCGCCATGGGGGATCGACTCCTTGAGGTACGAAGGTCTGCGGGAGCGCTGGGGGGTGGGGTGGAAAGGGGGGTCGTCATCCGGCTGTCGCGCTCCCGTCGTGCCGGGTGGGGGTGTGTTCGGGCTGGGCCGCGGACAGGCCGTCGTGCGCGCCGCGCACCTCGGCCGCACGGGCCGGGTCCATGGCGGGGACGTCGTGGGCCGGCGCGTCCCGGCGGGGGGCGTCCGGCTGCGTGCCATCCGGGGGTTCCGGGGCGGGGTACGTCGCGTCGAGGTACGAGGAGGGCGTCCGGTCCGTGTCGAAGCGGGTCGCCTCCAGGTGCGGGGGGTGGCCGCCGCCGACCGACGGGACCGACCCGGTGTGCTCCGTTTCCAGGTGCTGCCGCGCCTCGGCGAGGCCGATGCCGCGCTGGAAGGCCGCCATCAGACCCGGGTCGTGACCGACGAGGTGCTCGCTCTCGGGGCGGGGTGCCGCCGGGCCGTCGCGCAGCTGGGGCGCGATGTGCTCCTGGGCGCGGCGGCGGGGCAGCTGGGGCTTGCCCATGGTGCCGCGCACGGTGCCGGTGCGCGGGCTCGGCGGTGCGGCGGTCGTCTCGGCGACGTGCTGCCGGTCGTCGGGGCGGATGCCGGGAACGGCCTCCGCCGGGTTGGGCCGCTCCTGGTGGGTGCCGCGGACGGGGAGCGGCACCGGACCACCGTCACCGCGCTCCGGGGCCGTGGCCCGCGGGGCCTGTGCCGGGCGGCGAGGCGTGAACGGTACGACGCGCTGCGGCCCGGTGTCACCGACGGCCCCGGCTCCGGGCTGAGCTCCGGCTCCGGCATACGGGTACTGCTGCGGTGGTACGGCGGTCCCCGCCCCGCCCACCGGACCCGCCGGTGCCCCCGTGCCCGTCTGCGGCGGCGACGGTGACCGCGGGACGGCACCCGGCACATCCTGGTCCGCGCCCAACAGGGCCTGCGGCACGATGAGTACGGCCTGCACACCGCCGTAGATGTTGGTCTGGAGCCGGACGTTGATGCCGTGCCGCCGGGCGAGCTGCGAGACCACGAACAGGCCGATCCGGCCGTCCGCGAGCAGGCTGCCGACGTTGACCTGGTCGGGGTCGGCGAGCAGGGCGTTCATCTTGTTCTGCTCGCCGACCGGCATGCCGAGGCCGCGGTCCTCGACCTCGACGGCGAGCCCGGAGGTCACGAGGTTGGCGCGCAGCAGGACTTGGGTGTGCGGGGCGGAGAACACCGTGGCGTTCTCGACGAGTTCGGCGAGCAGGTGGATGACGTCGGCGACGGCGTGCCCGCGCAGGGTGCCGTCGATGGGCGGGACGAGCTTGACGCGGGAGTACTGCTCGACCTCGGCGATGGCGGAGCGCAGCACCTCGGTCATGGAGACGGGGTTGCTCCACTGCCGGCGGGAGACGGCGCCGCCGAGCACGGCGAGGTTCTCGGCGTGCCGCCGGATGCGGGTGGCGAGGTGGTCGACGTGGAAGAGGCCCTTGAGGAGGTCGGGGTCCTCGATCTCGTTCTCGAGTTCGTCGAGGATGGAGATCTCGCGGTGGACCAGCGACTGCAGACGCCGGGCGAGGTTGAGGAAGACCTCGAGTTTCTGTTCGCTGCCCGCCTGGCTGGAGAGTTGGGCGGCCTGGACCACCGCGGTGACGGCGCCGTCGTGGGCGCGGGTCAGGTCGGCGGCGAGCAGGTCGAAGTCGTCGGCGTCCTCGGGAGGGCCGCCGCGCGGCTTGCGCGCGGGTGGGCCCTCGCCGCGTCGCAGTGCCTCGACGAGGGCCTTGAGGTCGGCCTCGTCGCGCGCGCTGGTGCGCCGGAGCGCGCCGATGCGGTCGCTGACCGCCCCGGCGGCGCGGTCGGCGGCCACGGCGGCGATGAGAATGCCCGCGAGGGTGACGGAGAAGGCGCCCGCGAGCACGCCCCACAGGGTGAGTCCGGGCTGTGCGCCGGTGGAGCGGACCGTGAACAGGACGGCTGCCGAGGCGCTGAGGGCGACCGCGATGGGGGGCAGGACGGCCAGTCGCAGCAGTTGTGGCCGTATGTGGGTCTCGGGCAGCGCGGGTGCGGGCCGGGCGGTCGGCCTTCCGTGCCGGCCACCCTCGCGGCGGTCTGCGCGGGGCGCCGGTGCGCGGAGCTGAGACATCGGTGTCCTCGTACTGGTGGTCCGTCGGGCCGGGTCGCCGGGCGGGCTCGGGTGTCCGCGGCCGGGCTCCCTGGGCCCGGGGCGCGCTCCCGCCGGTTGCCGGGTGCGCTCGCTCCTGGTGGGGCGCGCTCCGACGCGGTCGTCGGTCACCGGCTTCCCCCGGTGCCCGGTTGCGGTCGAGCTGGGGGGCTCCCCATCGCGTCGACTCCCTCCTCCGGCTCGCGGCTGCACGTACCAGACCCCGCTCCCTGATCCGGTCTGATCCGGTCTGATCCTCGTGGCGCTCCCTCAGGGCATGCGCCATCGCGGCGTCGGTCGAGAGCGCCGGGAATTCGGCGCTGCGTCGCTCGACGGACACTCACAGTAGTCGGCACGGCATCACGTGCGGCGGGCAGTTGACAAACTCGTACGGAGAGCGTCCCGCTCTGGTATGAGGCTTCGTACGACAGCCCGATAAGCCCCGCGACTACCTGTTCCGTAAGGGCCGGACTCCGATCGAACCTGGTCAGAAGCGGTCACGAACAAACGGCGAGGGCCGGGGAGCGTCCTGCTCCCCGGCCCTCGACGTCGGCCGTTGCGAGGCTCGCGCTCAGCCCGCGGGCACCGTCTCGGGGTCCCCGGTGCCCGCGGTGGCGGCACCGGGAAGGTCACGGGCCGTGTCGGTCGGCGGTGCCATCGCGGCGACCACGCCGTCCGCGGGCCACCCGCCCGCCGGGGCGGCCGCGACCCCGCGCCACCACGGCTCGCCGGGCACGGTCTCGGCGGTGGGCTCGAAGGGCTCGCCGGGCCGGGGCAGGGCGACCCGGGCCCCTTCCCTGCGGGCCGCCGCGAGCGTGCCCTCCCCCGGGTCCGCCCACGCGTGCGTGGCCAGGTTGAAGGTGGCCCAGTGGATCGGCAGCAGCGGACCGGCCGCGGGCCCGCCCTGGAGGTCGAGGTGGGCGCGCATGCCCTCGTCGGGGGTCATGTGGATGTCGGGCCAGAAGTCGCTGTACGCGCCGATCTGGATCATCGTGGCGTCGAAGGGGCCGTGCTGGGCGCCGATGTCCTTGAAGCCCTCGAAGTACCCGGTGTCACCGCTGTGGTAGATCCGGTGCTCCTCGCCGGCGACGACCCAGGAGGCCCAGAGGGTGTGCTGGGTGTTGCGCAGGCCGCGACCGCAGAAGTGGCGGGCCGGGGTGGCGGTGAGGGTGAGGCCACCGACCTTGGTGGCCTCGTGCCAGTCCAGCTCGCGCAGCCGGTCGGCGGGGACGCCCCAGTGCTCGAGGTGGGCTCCGACGCCGAGCGGCACCGCGAACAGGGTGTCCGTGTCGGCCAGCGCCTTGATCGTGGGCATGTCCAGGTGGTCGTAGTGGTCGTGGGAGATGACGACCACGTCCACCGGGCCGAGCGCGGCCAGCGGGAGCGGCACCGGGTGGAGCCGCTTGGGGCCGGCGAAGGGGAGCGGGGAGCAGCGCTCGCCCCAGACCGGGTCGAAGAGCACCCGCTGCCCGTCGATCTCGGCGAGCACGCTGGAGTGGCCCATCCAGGTCAGCCGCAGCCCGGTGGCGGGCGGCCGGGCGATGTCGGCGAGGGTGGTCGGGTGCACCGGGATCCGGCCTCCGGGGGACCGGCGGGGCCGCTCGTCCTTGTCGAGGAAGACCTTGGCGAACTCCACCATCGAGCCGGACGGCCGGGTCCGGGCCACGCCGCCGGGGTTCTGGAAGACCCCGTCCTTGAAGTTCGGCGATCTACGGATGCGCGCGAGGCGCTCACCGCTCGGATCCACACCGAAGGCCGCGGGCCGCAGCGCGCGGAGCCCGGAGCTCGGGGAACGGAAACCGGACACGGTACCTCCAGGTGGAGTCGGTGAGGCGTTCCATTATGGTCGGCCCCTCCGACAGACCGGGGTCGCCCCGGTCACGGCGCCGTGAACCGCGCCTCGGACTCGCCCCACTCCCTGACGTCGACCTCGTCGCCGACCGCCACCTTGCCCTGCCGCAGCACGGAGAACTTCACACCGAACACGGTGCCGACAGCGCCGCGCCGGTATCCGGCGAGCGTGCGGATGGGCTCCGGGCCGGCCTTGGCGCCGCGCTCCTGGTCGACCAGAGTCACGGCGCAGCGGACGGCGAGCTTGGCGTAGGCCAGCTCGGCGTCGCCGACCAGGACGCGCCGGGCCCGGTCCTCGGTGTGGGGGACGTCCCAGCCGCCGACCACGATGTTCGGGCGAAACCGGTTCATCGGCAGGGGTTCCCCGCCGCGCTCGGCGATCCTCTCGTTGAGCAGGTCGAGGCTGGACCGCGACAGCACGTGCAGGGCGCCGCTGTCGGCCCAGCCCGCGGTGCCCGGGGTCCTGCCGTCGGTCACCCGGTCGTGGTCCGGCGGCACCCGCACCAGTCTGCTCGGCACGCCGAGCACCTCGGAGAGCCACCCGGCCGCGGTGTCGCCCTGGTCGATGCCCCGGTACGGCTTGCCGAAGAGGTCGACCGGCCGGCGGGCCCCGGTGGTGTCGACGTCGACGGCCACCTCGCCGTGGTCCGGCGCCCGCAGCGTCAGCCGCTCGCCGGCGGCGTCGAGGCCGGGCAGGATCAGCGCCAGCCGGGGGTGCCGGCGCTGCGTGCGGAAGACCCCGTCCTCGCTCACCACCATGAAGGCCCGGTCGTGGGCCGGCCCGGCCGGTGTCACCACCGCCTCGCTCGCCGAGATCCCGGCGCATCCCTTGACCGGGTAGTACAGCAACTCGACGACGTTCGCCACGTCCTCGCCCCCTCCGACGACCGGTGCCTTCCCCAAGAGGACCCAACAGCGCCGGCTCCGCGCGCGTCAACCGGTTTCGGCCCGCGTTGACAGCGTCCCGACGGCGTCCTGATACTGACTCGCCGTTCAGTAATACGCCCGGCCGCCCGGTTTCGCCCCCTCACCCCCTCGCCCCCTCGCTCAGGAGAGACCTCCGATGACCACCCCCCTGCTCTCGCTCACCTGGACCGACCACGTCACCGGCCGCCAGGGCTTCCTGGTCGTCGACCGGCTGGTCCGGGGCGTGTCCAGCGGCGGGCTGCGCATGCGCGAGGGCTGCACCCTGGACGAGGTCACCGGACTGGCCCGCGGCATGACCATGAAGGAGGCGCTGCACTACGACCCCGAGAGCCGTTACGTCCCCCTGGGCGGCGCCAAGGGCGGCATCGACTGCGACCCGCGGGACCCGGCGGCGTACGGGATCCTCGTGCGTTTCCTGCGCGCGACGCGACCGTACGTCGAGGGCGTGTGGACCACGGGCGAGGACCTCGGGCTCACCCAGGACCTGGTGGACCGGGCGGCGGCCGAGGCCGGGCTCGTCTCCTCGATCCAGGCTGTGTATCCGCTGCTCGACGACGAGACGGCGGCCCGGCGACGGCTCGCGGACGCGTTCGCCGTGGAGGTGGACGGCATCGGCCTGGACGAACTGGTCGGCGGCTGCGGGGTCGCCGAGTCGGTGCTCGCGGCCCTGGACCGGGCGGGCGTGCCGTGCCCCGGCACGCGGGTCGCGGTGCAGGGGCTGGGCACGATGGGCGGGGCCACGGCACGCTTCCTCACGCGCGCGGGGCTCACCGTCGTGGCCGTCGCCGACATCAAGGGCACGATCGCCAACCCCGCCGGGCTGGACGTGGAGGCACTGCTGCGCGCGCGGGACGCGTACGGCACCGTGGACCGTGCCGCGCTGCGCCCCGGCGACCGTGAACTGCCGGGCGACGCCTGGCTGTCCACCGACGCGGAGGTGCTGGTGCCCGCGGCCGTGTCGTACGCGATCGACGCGGCGAACCAGGGGCGGGTCACCGCCCGCTGGATCGTGGAGGCCGCGAACATGCCCGTCCTGCCCGCCGCGGAGGCGCTGCTCGCCGCGCGCGGTGTCACCGTCCTGCCCGACGTGGTCGTGAACTCCGGGACGAACGCCTGGTGGTGGTGGACCCTGTTCGGCGACATCGGCCCCGACGCCGACGAGGCCTTCGCGCACACCCGCCGCGCCATGCGGGCCCTGGTCGACCTGATGCTGGCCCGCGCGGAGGCCGACGGCACGTCACCTCGGGCCGCCGCGCACGCGATCGTCGAGGACCGGCTGCCGGTGATCGCGGAACGGTTCGGGTGGTACCGGTGACGGCGGCCGTCCGGCGGCCTGGGCTCCTGCGGAACCCGGTCTCCCCGGGCCCCGCCTGGATAGGGTGACCGGGTGGCGAGAGTGCGGTTGGACGTGGCCGAGCGGCGTGCGGAGTTGCTGCGGGCCGCCGTGGAGCAGATCGAGGCGCGGGGCGTGGCGGCGGTCAGGATCGCCGACGTGGCCGCGGCGCTGGGGGTGAGCAACGCCCTGGTGCTCTACCACTTCTCCACCAAGGAGAAGCTGGTCGCCGCCGCGTTCGCCCACGCCGCCGCGGACGACCTCGCCCACCTGCGCAAGCTGCTCGGCCGGCGGACGACGGCGCTGCGTCGACTGCGCTCGGCCGTGCGCTGGTACGCCCCGACCGGCCACGCCAAGGGCTGGCGGCTGTGGATCGAGGGCTGGGCGGCGGCGCTGCGCGAGCCCGCGCTCCAGGAGGTCACCCGGGACCTCGACCGACAGTGGAAGGCGGCGATCGCCGAGGTCGTCCGGGAGGGCGTGGCCGCGGGCGAGTTCCGCTGCCCCGACCCCGAGGGTTCGGCGCTGCGCCTGACGGCGTTCCTCGACGGTCTCGCCGTGCAGCTGACCTCGTACCCGAAAGCGGTGTCCCGGGCCCGCGCGCAGGAGTGGGCGGACGAGGCGCTGGCCCGGGAACTCGGGCTGGGCACCGGCACGTTGAGCGCCCAGGAGGGCTGAGGGAGCAGCCCTGGCCCTCCGTCGACAGAAGAGGGTCCCGCCCATGGTCCGTTCGACGGCCTCCGCTCCCCTGCCGAGCACGACGAAGGTGCTGTCCATCGGGCTGGACCCGCGCGTCCTCGACTACGGCCGACTGCCCGAGGGGATCGACGAGAAGGCCTTCACGGCCCGGATCGAGGCGGCGCACACGGCACTGCGCGAGGCGGGGTTCGATGTGCGGTCCTGCCTGATCGGGACCGCGGCGGACGAAGCCGAGGCGGCCGTCCGGGAAGCGCTCCGGGCGCACACGTTCGGCTTGGCGATGATCGGGGGCGGTGTCCGGATGATGCCGGAGCACACCGTCCTGTTCGAACGACTGGTCAACCTCCTCGTCGAGGAGGCGCCCGGCATCCGGTTGTGCTTCAACTCCGCGCCGGAGAACACGGTCGAGACGCTTCGCCGGTGGATCCGGGCCTGATCGGCTCCCGCTGAACACCATCGGCCACGAGAAGACGCTCCACGAGCTCCAGCTCGCCCTTCGGGTGCCTCAACGGCTCCCCCTCGCCCCTCGGGCCCCTCCGCAAGCCGCCGCCACCGACGCCGTCGCCGTCGCCGTCGCCCTGAGCTGTCCCGGTACCGGCGGCACCCCACGCCAGTGGCATCGGTGAGGGCCTCCAGCAGGGCCCGGAGGTGACGGCCCCAGTCGCCGGTGCGGCAGCACCGCGCAGCCCCGGGGCGGAGGGGCGCGGCCATGACCGTGACGGTCGTACGCGGAACAGGCATGCGCGACCGGCCCTCCGGGAATCGGGCGTCGGGTGGCGGTGTGCCGTCACCCGACGCCGGCCCGGAAGCCGAACCGCACACACCCCCGCGCGGTCACCTCACTGGTCCGCAGCGGCCGTCACGCGCCTCACGAGGCCGCTCTCCGGCTCGTCAGGCGACCGCCGCGATCCGCATCTTGATGTCGTCCGGCGACAGCGCGCCCTTGGCCGTCACATGGTCGCCCGAGGACTCCCCGCGCAACCGGCGCCCGATCCACGGCACCAGGTACTCGCGCGCCCATTGCACGTTGTCGCGCCGGACGTCGAGGGTGCCGCGCGGCGGCAGCGGGGGCCACGCCTGGTCAGGGTCGGCGGGAACCTCCAGACCGAGCACCTGGCCCGCCCGGAGCGCCACGCGCGTGTGCCCGTCCGCCGACAGGTGGAGCCGGTCTCCGTCCCAGGCCCTGCGGTCCTGAATCGTCTTCAGGGACCACAGGTCGAGCACGGGACAGCCGTAGCGGTCGGCGACCGCGCGCACATGTCCGTTGTACGTGGCGATCTTGCCGCGCAGGTGCTTGAGCACGGGCACGCCACGGGTGTCGAAGCCGGTGGTCACCATCACGGTGCCGCACGCCTCGGTGAGCCGGGCGATCGCCCGCTCGAAGCGCTCGGCGACCTCGTCGGGGTCACTGCCGGGCCGGAGGATGTCGTTGCCGCCCGCGCAGAAGGAGACCAGGTCCGGCGCGAGGGCCACGGCCTTGGGCAGCTGGTCCTCGACGATCTGGTCGAGGAGCTTCCCGCGTACCGCGAGGTTGGCGTACGTGAACGCGCCCTCGGGCCGCCGGTCCGCCAGGAGCACCGCGAAGCGGTCCGCCCAGCCGACGAACGCCCCGTCGGGGCCGGGGTCGCCGACGCCCTCGGTGAAGCTGTCCCCCACCGCAACGTACGACCCGATCACTGCTCTGCTGTCACTCTTCGAATCGTCTGCCACGTCGGCCCATGATTCCCCTTCGAATGTGACCTACGCGACCGTAAGGCGGGATTGACGGGCGGTGAGATAAGCCACTCCTAAAGTGTTCCCCAAGCCTGGAATAGGCCTCCGATCACTGGCGTTGAGGGCTCAGCCGCCATACCCGGAAGTCGTGCAGGCGGAAGTGGCTCCACGTCGTCCGGAAGGCGAAGTGCCCGCTCGTGTACGGCTCCGGGTCGGTGTGGTCGAAGACGAGGCGCCCGTTGTTCCACCACCGCTGGGTGGAGCCGTCGGAGACGATCCGGACCCGGTGGGGCTCGTTCGGCACGAGCAGCGGCTCCGTGTAGTCGTAGATCAGCGGACGGACGCCGGCCTCACCGACGTAGCGCCGCAGCCGGGTCGTGGTGTTGGTGTTGGCGCCGTAGCCGACGTAGTACGTCCGGAGGTGGTCGTACTCGGCCAGCGCCCCGCCTCGCTGAGTGGCGAAGAGGTCCGCGGGGGAACGGACGTCGACCGCGTTCCAGAAGTTGTTGAGGTCGGAGACCCGGTCGTTGACGCCGCCCTCGGACACGGGCGTGGCCGTGTACTCGATGACGTAGGGCCCTTCGAGCCGCTTCCTGAACCAGATCGTCGCGCCGGCCGGTACCTCGACCTCCAGGGCGCCGCGGGAGGCGGTGACGGTGCCGCCCTTCTCCAGCTCCACGGCCCACTGGCGAAGGCCGTGACGGAAGTCGTCGTGGGCGATCAGGCGACGGTGGCGGGGCCCGGCGGCGGCGTTCCCGGCGGGGCCGAGGGCGGCGAGCGCGGCACCGGCGGCGAGCGCGCCGAAGGCTCTACGGGTGGTCGTCATACTGCTCCTCTGTGAAAGGGCCGGTCGGCCACCTTGCGGCGCCCCTGGACGCTCGGGGGAAGCGGTGCCCCCGAGATGCGCGTATCGGCGAGCGAGGATAGAAAGCGCTTGCTCGGCGGCGAGGATCACCCTGCCCTCACCCACCCCTTCCTGTCGATGCCCCGGGCACCCGCGCCACAGGAACGCAACGCCGCGGTCACGAACGCACCCACGGCAACACCGAAGGCCGGACCCGGGGATCGGGGTCCGGCCTTCGGTGGCACGTGGAGTGGGGGTCAGCCGACGGAGACGCCCTTCGCGCGGAGGTAGGCGACCGGGTCCACGTCCGAGCCGTAGTCCGGGGTGGTGCGGATCTCGAAGTGCAGGTGCGGACCGGTGACGTTGCCGGTCGCGCCGGAGAGTCCGACCTGCTGGCCCGCGGAGACGGTCTGGCCGGACGAGACCGAGAGCGAGGACAGGTGGGCGTACTGGGCGTAGTAGCCGTCGGCGAGCTTGATGACGACCTGGTTGCCGTACGCGCCGCCCCAGCCGGCGGAGACGACCGTGCCGGCGCCGACGGCCTTGAGCGAGGTACCGGTCGGGACGACGAAGTCGACGCCGGTGTGGTACCCGCTGGACCACATGCTGCCGGCCATGCGGTACGGCGTGCCGACGGTGGCACCGGCGACCGGGAGCGTGAAGCCGCCGGCGCTGCTGCTCGCGCCGGTCGACTCGCTGCTCTGGGTGGCGGCCGTCGTGCTCGACTTCGAGGAGGCCTTCGAGGACGAACCGGACGCGGAGGACGAGGACTTCCGGGTGCTCGTGGACGTGTCCGCCGACTTCTCCGTGCTCGCCGCGGCCTTCTTGCCGAGGGTCAGCTTCAGACCGGGGTGGATCAGCGACGGGTCGGAGCCGACGATTTCGCGGTTGTCGGAGTAGAGCTTCTGCCAGCCGCCGCTGACGTTCTGCTCGTCGGCGATCTTCGAAAGATAGTCACCGGCCCGCACCGAATAGGTGCGCACGGTCGCGGTGTTCGCGGCGCTCTTCTTCTCCGCCACCTTGTCGACAGCCGTCTTCTCGGCGGCCGGAAGGGACTGGACGGCCTTTTGCGCAGCGGACTGTGAGGGGGCCGCGTGGGCACCCGCGGCACCCATCAGCGGGAGGGCGAGTGCCGCTCCGCCGGTACCGGCGACGGCGATCGAGCGGGTCAGGCGCTGGGCCTTCGGACGGCGGTGCTTACCCTTCGCGGGCATGGCGAATTCCTCTCCGGCGCCTACGAGGTGAGCTGTCGGGTGCGAGCTGGAGATGCCCGGCCGCACCGAGGTGCGGCTTAACCCCTAGCCGTTCCGGAGACCGGAACAGGCAGTTGTACCTGTGGGTCCCCCGCTCCTGCCGTTCACGGGTGAGTAGTGGGGACTCCGGGCGGCGGCAGGATTGGGCGTCCGTCCGGATGGATGGCGAACGTAAGCGAGCAGGACGCAAAGGGACAAGTAAGAGGTTCCAGGTGAATGCGTTCCTCGTGATCCCCTGTGGGAATTACCGGTCACCGTGCGTGAATTACGTCCGCCTCCACCCCTCCAAACCCCAGGAAAAACATGGAGATTACGTGAACATGACGGGCGACGCACCGTCACGGGTATGACGCTCCTCACGTGCCCGATTCACAGGTCCCGCTATTCCAGAGCGAGTTGGAATGAACGCATCGCAACACGAATGAAGGCGCCAATTCGGACAGAAGGCTCAGATGCGGCGCAACCGAAGAACTGTCGCATCCAAATCGCCCCGCAAGCCGACGCGAAGTCCGTGATGCAGCAATACAGCCCCTCTGTGGATTTCGCCCGTTTCAAGGCATTCGTACGACGCCGCCGGATCGAGCCCCCGCAGCCGCAGCGCCGGCACCGGCTCGCCGTAGCTCTGCGCCTGGAGCGAGGCGAGGACCACGGTCTCGTCCCCGAGGACGTACTGCACGGCGCTCAGCCCGCCCCGCGGCGGCCGCAGCCGGTACTGGTCGCCGCGCTGCACCAGGGGCCGGATCTCCTTGTAGAGCTCCACCCACTCACGGGCCTCGGCGAGCTCCTCCTCGGTCCACCGGGTGAGGTCGCCGCCCACGCCGAGCACCCCGGCCATGGCACTGACGAACCGGAACCGCAGCGAGCTGACCCGGCCGTTGAGCATGGCGTTCGGGCTGTCGGTCACCCAGGCGGCCATCACGCGCGCGGGGTGGATCTGGCTGAAGCCGTGCTGGATGGCGAGCCGGTCCAGCGGATCGGTGTTGTCGGAGGTCCACACCTGGTCGGTCCGGCTCAGCACACCGAGGTCGATCCGGCCGCCGCCGCCCGAGCAGGACTCGAAGGCGACGTCCGGGTGGGCCGCCCTGAGCCGGTCCAGCAGGGCGTAGAAGGCGTGCACGTGGTCGACCCAGAGCCGCTGCGGATACGGCTCGCCGGGCCAGCCGGCGTCGGTGAAGCTGCGGTTGAAGTCCCACTTCACGTAGTCGATCGGGGCGCCGGCCAGGAGGGCGTCGAGCCGGCCGAACAGGTACTCCTGGACGTCCTCGCGCGCCAGGTTCAGTACGAGCTGATTGCGGAATTCCGTCCGCTTTCGTCCCGGCTGGTACTGGACCCAGTCCGGGTGCGCCCGGTACAGATCGCTGTCCGCGTTGACCATCTCCGGCTCGACCCAGATCCCGAACTGCATGCCGAGCGCGTGCACCTGGTCGGCCAGCGGCTTCAGGCCTCCGGGGAAGCGGTCCGGGTTGGGCGCCCAGTCGCCGAGCCCGGCGCGGTCGCTGGTACGGGCGCCGAACCAGCCGTCGTCGACCACGAAGAGCTCGACGCCGATGTCCGCGGCGCGCCGGGCGAGCGCCTCCTGCTGCTCCTCGGAGATGTCGAACTCGGTGGCCTCCCAGGAGTTGAACAGCACCGGCCGGTCCCGGTCCGCGTCCGGGACGACGTACGTCCGCTGGTACGCGTGCCAGGCCCGGCTCGCGCCCCCGAAGCCGCCGTCGCTCCACAGTCCGGCGAAGACGGGCGTGGTGAAGGTCTCCCCCGCCGCCAGCCGCAGCAGACCCGACTCGTCGTACCCGGCGCCGCCGGTGATCTGCACACGCGCGTCCAGGAGTTGGGCCACGGTGATCCGCCAGGAGCCCGACCAGCCGAGAGCGCAGCCGTACACTTCGCCGCGCTCCTCGGTGGCGTCGGTGTCCAGCGCCACCCACGGCAGGTGCTGGTGCCCGGTGTGGCCGCGGCGGCTGCCGATGACCTGCTCGCCGTAGGTGAGCGGCGCGCTGGTCAGCCGGGACTCGGCGGCCCAGCGGCCGTGCAGATGGGACAGCCGCCAGTCCTCGCGCTCGGGCAGCGTCCAGGTGGCGGAGTCGGCGCGCAGCAGCTCCACGGCGTCGGGCCCCTGGTTGTCCAGGCCCACCCAGCGCTCCACGACGTCGCCGCGCATGCGGTAGTGGAGCGTGATCGCGAGTCCTCCGTCGCGGAAGCGGAGCCGCAGTTCGTCGCCCCCGGCGCCGTTCGGCGCCTCGTACGCCTCGAAGCTCCACTCGGTACCGCGCCGCTCGCCCGCGCGCACGGACAGCGCGGGGCGCACGAAGCGGGGGCCGCCCTCGACGGGGTACTCCTCACGGCCGTCGAGCGGGGACTCGAAACCGCGTTCGGCGGGCAGCGGCCGGGCGGCGAGTTCCTCGGCGTCGGCGAGCGTGATGCTCGGGCCCCAGTGGAGGTGCAGCAGAACGTCGTCCTCGGTGAGGTGGACGGCGTAACTGCTGGCCGGCCCGGAGAGAAGCCAGGTACGGCCGGTTTCGGAGATCTCCAGCATCAAACCCTCACACATTCGAACATGGACGCTCAATCGCCAACATCATCAAGGGCTTCCGGGCCTGGAGGCAACGTCTGTGGACAACTGATTGCCCCGGGAACCGATGTCGTATCGTCATGAAAGCCCGTCGACGAGCCGCGGCGACGGTCCCGACCGGGAGGAGCCCCCGTGACGCAGCAGATCCCGTCGACCGAGCCCGAGCTGGCCGGCGTGCGCAACTTCCGCGACGTGGGCGGGCTGCCGACCGTCGACGGACGGCGGGTGCGCTACGGAGTGCTGTACCGCAGCGGCCACCTGGCACACGCGACCGACGAGGACGCCGCGTTCCTCACCTCGCTCGGACTGCACACGGTCTTCGACTTCCGCAACGCCTCGGACCAGAAGCTGGAGGGCCCCGACATCGAGCTGCCGGGCGTGCGCAACGTGAACCTCCCGCTGAGCGACCCGGCGGAGGGCTCGGAGTTCTGGAAGATGGTCCGCGACGGCGAGATCGAGCAGTTGCGCGAGATCCTCGGCGACGGCAAGGCGGCGAACCGCATGATCGCCTCGTACCGCCAGATCATCAAGGAGCGCACCGCCGAGCACTCCCGTGTCCTGCGCTCCCTCGCCGAGGAGAGTGTGCCCGCGCTGATGCACTGCGCGGCGGGCAAGGACCGCGCGGGTCTGTCCATCGCGGTGACGCTGCTCGCCCTCGGCGTGGAGCAGGAGGCGATCCTCGCGGACTACCTGGAGTCCAACGCCAAGCACCGCCGCTACAAGGTGCACCGCAGCAGCAGCTCGGCCGCCGGCTACTCCCCCGAGGTCATGGAGCTGCTCAGCCCCCTCTTCGAGGCGCGCGCCGAGTATCTCCAGGCCGCTTTCGAGACCATCGAGGAGACCTGGGGCGATGTCGACACCTACCTGGAGCAGGGCCTCGGCGTCACCCCGGAGCTCCGGGAGGGACTGCGCGAGCGCCTGCTGGACTGACGTCGGCCGCTCCCCGGCTCCTTGGCGGCTCTTCCTCGGCTACCGCTTACTGCTTGGCACCGAGTTCGAACAGCAGGTAGATGAACGCCGCGAAGACGTGCCCCACCGCGATGTAGATGATCAGCCGCACCCACAGGGCGCGGGGGAACTTCTCCTCCATGTCTCTCATGGCATCTCTCCAGGGGTGGGGCCCAGGCACAGCGTGGCCGTGGGGCTCTGCAACAGGGTGTGGACGAACAGCAGCTCGACCCCGTCGGGGTCCTCGGCCGCGATCCGGTGCGGGGTCAGCGAGTCGAAGTGCGCGCTGTCGCCGGGGGCGAGCCGGTGCGTGGCGTCCCCGAGGCGCAGCCGCAGCCGCCCGGTGAGGACGTACAGCCACTCCTCGCCCGGGTGCACGCGCACGATGTCGCCCTGGGAGCCGTACGGGACGTGCAGGCGCAGGGCCTGCATGCCGCGTCCGGGGGCGCCCGCCTGCCGGTAGGTCCAGCCGCCCGCGGCGGTCGGTTCCATGTCGGCGGCGCGCACGACGGCGTCCCGTTCGGCGACCGTCTCGCCGAGCAGTTCGGAGACCGTCGTACCGTAGATGCGGGCGAGCGCGAGCAGCATCGGCAACGAGGGCTGGCGCTGCCCGGTCTCCAGGCGGGAGAGGTGGGCGGGGGACGACCCCGCCGCCCGGGCCGCCGCCTCCAGGGTGAGGGAGGCCCGGCGGCGCAGCGCACGAAGCTGCGGCGCGACGGCGGGGAGGGCCCCGCCCGCCGGCGGCTCGTTCTCGGGAGAGCTCATGCTCCCCATTCAGCCGCAGGCTTGCCTCTGCGGCAAATTTCTTGCCTCAGAGGCAAAAGCCACTACCGGGAGTTCGACATCAACGGCGGTCCGGATCAGCGATTGGCCACCGCCTGCTTCACCAGCGTCTTCCCGAAGTCCCACATCAGCCCGCCACCGCCGTGCGCGTCGTCCATGATCTCGGTGAAGGCGTCCACGAACCGGTCCACCTCCCGCTCGCCGATCGTCAGCGGCGGAATCAGCTTGATCACCTCCAGGTGGTCGCCGGAGACCTGGGTGAGGATCCGGTGCCGCTGGAGCAGCGGTACGACGACCATCTGCGCGAACAGTCCCTTGCGGGCGGCCTGGAGCATGGTCCAACGGCTGCGCAGACCCAGCGACCTGGGCCTGCCGAACTCGATGCCGACCATCAGTCCTCGGCCGCGCACGTCGGCGAGCAGCTCGTACTTGTCGACCAGGGCGGCGAGCCGGGACCTGAGCAGGTCGCCCGTGGCGCGGGCGTTGGCGGTGATCTGCTCGTTCTCCATGACGGACAGCACGGCGAGTCCCGCCGCCATGGCCTGCGCGTTGGCCCCGAAGCTCGCCGAGTGCACCAGGACGCGGTCGATCGACGAGTAGACCTTCTTGAAGATCCAGTCCTTGCCGAGCGTGGCGCCGACCGGCACATAGCCACCGGAGAGCGCCTTGGCGACGCACACCAGGTCCGGCTCGACGCCGTCCTCGTGCTGGTAGGCGTAGAAGTCGCCGGTCCGGCCGAGTCCCGTCTGGACCTCGTCGGCGATCAGCAACGCCTTGTGCCGGTGCAGCAGTTCCTGGGCGGCCCGCAGATAGCCGGGCGGGGACTCGTGCACGCCCTTGCCCTGGATGGGCTCGACGATCAGGGCGGCGACGTCACCCTTGCGCAACTCCCGTGCCAGGGCGTCGAGATCGCCGAGCGGTACGGCGGTGTCGGGCAGCAGCGGGGCGAAGCCGTCACGGAAGCCGTCCTCACCGTTGACCGACAGCGAGCCCGTGGTCAGCCCGTGGAAGGCGTGCTCGCAGTACAGGACGCGCGGCCTGCCGGTGGCGCGCCGGGCGAACTTCAGCGCGGTCTCCACCGCCTCCGTGCCGCTGTTGCCGAAGAACACCCGGTCCAGGTGCGGGCTGTGGGACAGGAGCCGCTCCGCCAGCAGCCCGGGCAGCGGCTGGCAGTCGAACCGGGTGAGGTCGGCGAGCTGGGCGTCGAGGACGTCGTGCAGCGCCTTGCGGACCACGGGGTGATGGCGCCCCAGGCCCATCACCCCGAACCCGGCGAGCATGTCCAGGTAGTCGTTGCCGTCCGCGTCCCAGAAGTACGCGCCCTCGGCCCGCTCGTAGACCTTGTCGAAGCCGATGGTGTGCAGCATGCGCGGGAGCTGGTGGTTGAGGTACCTGGTGTGCAACTCGTAGCGCTCGGCTCCGCGTTCGGCCAGGAGTCTGCCGAGGTCGAACTCCGTGGTCATCCAGCAGTCTCCTTGGCTTCGGCCTGTGCCTGCACGGCCAGGCTCGCGCTGATCCGTCCCGCCACCTCGACCGGCGTCAGACCGATGTCGGCGAGCACCTCACCACGCTTGGCGTGCGCGAGGAACTGCTCCGGGATCCCGAACCGCCGTACGGGTACGTCGACTTCGGCATCCCCGAGCGCCAGCGCCACCGCGGCGCCCACTCCGGCGGCCCGGCTGTTGTCCTCGACCACGGCCACCAGCCGGTGTTCCGCCGCGAGGCCCGGCAGCGCGGGATCGACGGGCTTGACCCACCGGGGGTCCACGACCGTGCAGTCGACGCCCCGCGCCTCCAGCAGCTCGGCGGCCTGGAGGCAGACGGACGCCATCACACCGACGGCGACGAGAAGCACCTCGGGCCGCTCGCCCCGGCGCAGCACGTCCATACCGCCCACCTGGTCCACGGCCGGGACCACCGGGCCCACCGACTCCTTCGGGAACCGCACCAGCGTCGGCGCGTCGTCCACGGCGACCGCCTCCCGCAGCTGCGCCCGCAGTTGGTCGGCGTCCCGGGGCGCGGCGATCCTCAGTCCGGGGACGACCTGGAGGATCGACATGTCCCACATGCCGTTGTGCGAGGCCCCGTCGACGCCCGTGACGCCGGCCCGGTCCAGCACGAACGTCACCCCGCACCGGTGCAGCGCGACGTCCATCAGGAGCTGGTCGAAGGCCCGGTTGAGGAAGGTCGCGTACACGGCGACGACGGGATGCAGACCGCCGGTCGCGAGCCCGGCCGCGGACACCGCCGCGTGCTGCTCGGCGATGCCGACGTCCCACACCCGGTCCGGGAACCGCGCGGCGAACTTGCCGAGCCCCACCGGGTGCAGCATGGCCGCCGTGATCGCCACGACGTCCTCACGCTCCTCCCCGATCGCGACGATCTCGTCGCCGAACACCGAGGTCCAGGACGGCCCGCCCGACGGCGAGAGCGGCTCGCAGGTGAGGGGGTCCATCACCCCGACGGTGTGGAAGTGATCCTCCTCGTGGGCCAGGGCGGGCTCGTAACCGCGGCCCTTCTCCGTGAGGCAGTGGATCAGCACGGGCCCGTGGAAACGTTTCGCGCGCCGCAGCGCCGACTCGACGGCGCCGATGTCGTGCCCGTCGATCGGACCGACGTACTTCAGCCCGAGGTCCTCGAACATGCCCTGGGGCGCGAACGCGTCCTTGAAGCCCTTCTTCGCGCCGTGCAGCGACTCGTAGACCGTGTTGCCCACGACCGGGGTGCGCAGCAGGACGTCCTTGCCCCAGGCGAGGAACTTCTCGTAGCCGTCGGTCGTGCGCAGGGTGGCCAGGTGGTTGGCGAGGCCCCCGATGGTCGGCGAGTACGACCGCTCGTTGTCGTTGACGACGATGATCAGCGGCCGGTCCTTGGCCGCCGCGATGTTGTTCAGCGCCTCCCAGGCCATGCCGCCCGTCAGCGCCCCGTCACCGATGACCGCGACCACGTGCCCCTGCTCGCCCCGCACGTCGCGGGCCTTGGCGAGCCCGTCGGCCCAGCCGAGCGCGGTGGAGGCGTGACTGTTCTCGACGATGTCGTGCTCGGACTCCTCGCGCGAGGGGTAGCCGGACAGGCCGCCCTTGCCGCGCAGCTTGGAGAAGTCCTGACGCCCTGTCAGCAGCTTGTGCACATAGCTCTGATGGCCGGTGTCCCACACGATGCGGTCGACCGGCGACTCGAAGGCCCGGTGGAGCGCGATGGAGAGTTCCACCACCCCCAGGTTGGGCCCGAGGTGTCCGCCGGTCCTGGCGACCGCCTGCACCAGGAACTCCCTTATCTCCTCGGCCAGTTGGCCGAGTTCCGCTTCGGACAGCGCCTTTAGGTCGCGTGGTCCCCGGATGGTCTCCAGAATGGTCACGCTCGGGCCCCCTTCGGTCCGTGCTGTTCAACTCACGGTGACGGCCGGCTCCCCCGACGCGACGCCGTCCTGCTCCATCTGCTCGGCGATCTTCATCGCCTCCTCGATGAGGGTCTCCACGATCTTTGACTCGGGGACGGTCTTGATGACCTCGCCCTTGACGAAGATCTGCCCCTTGCCGTTGCCGGAGGCGACCCCGAGGTCGGCCTCCCGCGCCTCTCCGGGGCCGTTGACCACACATCCCATGACCGCGACGCGCAAGGGCACCTCCATGCCCTCCAGGCCCGCCGTGACCTCGTCGGCCAGCTTGTAGACGTCCACCTGGGCGCGCCCGCAGGACGGACACGACACGATCTCCAGGCGCCGCTGCCTGAGGTTCAGCGACTCCAGGATCTGGATGCCGACCTTGACCTCCTCGGCGGGCGGCGCGGACAGGGAGACCCGGATGGTGTCGCCGATGCCCCGGCTGAGGAGGGCTCCGAAGGCCACGGCCGACTTGATCGTGCCCTGGAAGGCGGGGCCGGCCTCCGTGACCCCGAGATGCAGCGGGTAGTCGCAGCTCTCCGCGAGCAGCGTGTACGCCCCCACCATCACCACGGGGTCGTTGTGCTTGACGGAGATCTTGATGTCCCGGAAGCCGTGCTCCTCGAACAACGACGCCTCCCACAGCGCCGATTCGACGAGCGCCTCCGGGGTCGCCCTCCCGTGCTTCTTCAGCAGCCGCCGGTCCAGCGATCCCGCGTTGACCCCGATCCGGATCGGGGTGCCATGGTCCTTCGCGGCCCGCGCGATCTCCTTGACCCTGTCGTCGAACTGCTTGATGTTGCCGGGATTGACGCGTACGGCCGCGCAGCCCGCCTCGATGGCGGCGAAGACGTACTTGGGCTGGAAGTGGATGTCCGCGATCACCGGGATCTGCGACTTGCGGGCGATGGTGGCCAGCGCGTCCGCGTCGTCCTGCGTGGGGCAGGCGACGCGGACGATCTGGCAGCCGGACGCGGTGAGTTCGGCGATCTGCTGGAGCGTGGCGCCGATGTCGGACGTGCGGGTCGTCGTCATCGACTGCACCGACACCGGGGCCCCGCCCCCGACCGCCACCGGCCCGACCATGATCTGGCGTGACACACGCCGCTCGGCGATCGGCCGGACCGGTACCTCGGGGACGCCCAGGGAAATGGCCGTCACGGCACTACTCGCGGTTTCCGTTGACGGTCTCGCGCATGGCCCGCAGCGACTCCTTCAGCGAGCCCATGGTGGCGAGGACGGCGGTCGGCTCGTAGCCGCAGTGCGCCATGCAGTTGGCGCAGCGCGGGTCCTTGCCGCGGCCGTACTTGTCCCAGTCGGTCTCCTCGATGAGTTCGCGGTACGTCGGCACATAGCCGTCGCTCATCAGGTAGCAGGGCCGCTGCCAGCCGAACAGGGAGTAGTTGGGGATCGCCCAGGCGGTGCAGGGGAAGTCGACCTTGCCCTCCAGGAAGTCCAGGAAGAGCGGGGAGTGGTTGAGCCGCCACTTGCGCCGGTTGCCGCCCGCGAAGGCCTTCTTGAACAGTTCGCGGGTCTGCTCCACGCCGAGGAAGTGCTCCTGGTCGGGAGCCTTCTCGTAGGCGTAGGCGGGCGAGATCATCATCTCGTCGACCTTGAGGTCGTCGTTGAGGAAGTTGAGCACCTCGATGATGGTCTGCGGGGTGTCGGTGTTGAAGAAGGTCGAGTTGGTGGTGACCCGGAAGCCGCGCCGCTTGGCCTCCTTGATCGCCGCCACCGCCTCGTCGAACACGCCCTCCTTGGCCACCGACTCGTCGTGCCGCTCACGCAGCCCGTCGATGTGCACGGCGAAGGCGAAATAGGGCGAGGGGGTGAACTTGTCCATCTTCTTGCGCAGCAGCATGGCGTTGGTGCAGAGGAAGACGTACTTCTTCTTCGCCACCAACTGCCGCACGATCTCGTCGATCTGAGGGTGCATCAGGGGCTCACCCCCGGCGATGGATACCATCGGGGCACCGGACTCAAGGACCGCGCCGACGGCCTGCGCCACCGGCATGCGCTGCTTGAGCACCCCCGCCGGATGCTGGATCTTGCCGCAGCCCTCGCACTTGAGGTTGCACGCGAAGAGAGGTTCCAGCTCCACGATCAGCGGGAACTTGTCCCGCTTGCGGAGCTTCTGTTCGGCCAAGTATGTAGCGACCTTGATGGACTGACGCAGCGGCATGGCCATCTGGCTCACCTCCTGGGGAGCAGCAAGGAACGGTGCCATTCGTAATAAGCGGGAAGGACGGAACGAAGGACGCGGAAGGCTGATATTCCACCGCGTACCGTGCCGATCCGGACGAGTTCATGTTCTGGAGCGTCCACGACCACCCGTACGGCCGCAACAGGGCGTGCGCCCGTCCGTACCGCACTGTGGAGCGTGGCCGCTGACTCCATGTCGACCGCGATCGCGCCGGTCGCGAGCAGGTCGGACCGTTCGTGACCACGGACGACGTGGTCGGAACCGGTGAGCGGTCCGGTGTGGACGGTACGTCCGGGGACGGCCCGGGCCAGCTCCTTGACGAGTAGGTCGGTCCCCACGCACGGAACGGTTCCGTCCGGGTCCCGGGTCTCCTCGGCGACGACGAGGTCGCCGGGGTGCATCCCGGAGGCGAGCCCGGCGCAGAAGCCGGTGGCCAGCACCGCGGCATCGGCGAGGGCCGGGTCGGCGAGGGCCCGGGTCACGGCCCGCTCGGCCGCCCTCGGGCCCATTCCGGTACGCAGGACGGTGACCGGCCCGTCGGCGCCGCCGCGGTCGCCGCTGCGCAGGGCGAGGTGCTCGATACCGAGCGCGCAGGCGATCAGCAGCGGTGCGGGGACCGGTCCGGCGCTCATCTCACGCCTCCCCCGCCTCGGCGAAGGGCTTCCCCGCGTCGACGGACGGCTTCCCCGAGCCGACGAAGGACCTCCCCGCGTCAGCGAACGACTTCCGGGCCTCGGCGGACAGCTTCCCCTTGTCGGCGAACGGGTCCCCGTACACGTACCGGCCGAGCGCCGTCAGCGGGAACACCTGCCGGTAGAGGTGGTAGTTGATGGAGAAGTCCCACGGGAAGCCGGTCCCGGTGAAGTAGGGCTCGTCCCAGGAGCCGTCCTCCCGCTGGGTGGCGGCCAGCCACTTCACGCCCCGCTCGACCGCCTTGGACTCCCTCTCGCCGGCGGCCAGCAGCGCCATCAGCGCCCAGGCCGTCTGCGAGGCGGTCGAGGCGCCGCGGCCGCTCCACTTCGTGGAGTCCTGGTAGGAGCGCAGGTCCTCGCCCCAGCCGCCGTCGTCGTTCTGGACGGACTCCAGCCAGGCCACCGCCCGCCGGATCGCCGGGTGCGCGCCGGGGAGGCCGGCGGCGACGAGCGCGGGGACGACGGACCCGGTGCCGTAGACGTAGTTGACGCCCCAGCGCCCGAACCACGAGCCGTCCGCTTCCTGTTCGGCGAGCAGCCACTCGATGCCGCGCCGGGTGCGCGGGTCATGGGCGAGCCCCTCGACCGCGAGCATCTCGACGACGTGCGCGGTGACGTCGGCGGAGGGCGGGTCGATGACCTCGCCGAAGTCGCAGAACGGCAGCCGGTTGGGGAAGGGGCTGGTGTTGTCGACGTCGAAGGCGCCCCACGCCCCGTTCCTCGACTGCATGCCGAGGTTCCAGCGCACCCCGCGCCCGATGGCGTTCTCCACCCGCTGCGGGTCGTGGTGCCTGACGCGGCGCAGCGCCAGGACCACCTCGGCGGTGTCGTCGATGTCGGGGTAGTTGTCGTTGTGGAACTCGAACGCCCAGCCGCCCGGCTGGAGTTGAGGCCGCTTTACGGCCCAGTCTCCGGGGCGGACGATCTCCTCGCCGAGCATCCAGTCCGCCGCCTTGACGACCTGCGGGTGGTCGGCGGGCACCCCGGCGTCGACGAGCGCGATGGTCGCCAGGCAGGTGTCCCACACGGGCGACTGGCAGGCCTCGATCATCCGGGCCCCGTCCTCGCGCCAGATGGCGAAGCGGTCCAGGGACGCCAGCCCCTCGCGCATCACGGGGTGCTGGAGGTCGTAGCCCAGCAGGTGCAGCGCGATGATCGAGTACACCGCCGGCGGCTGGATACCGCCCCAGCAGCCGTCGTTCTCCTGCCGCTCGATGATCCAGCGGGCGGCGGTGTTCATGGCCGCCCTGCGCAGCCGGCGCGGCACGACCTTGCGCACCTGGTGCAGCGCCTTGTCCAGCCTCTGGAAGGCGCCGTCCCAACTGGCCACCGGGGCACGGGGCGTGGCCGGGTTGGGGTTCGCCGGGTCGATGTGCAGTTCGTCGAGCGGGAACGGCGCGGGCCTCACCGGCCGCTTCGCGGAGACGATCGTCAGCGGGACGATGGTCTGCCGGGCCCAGCAGCCGAAGTCGTAGATGTTGAGCGGCATCCACTTGGGGAAGTAGATGAGCTCAGGCGGGAGTTCGGGAAGGTCCTCCCACTTCCACCAGCCGAACAGGGCCAGCCAGATCCGGGTGAAGACCCGGGCCGCGGCGATGCCGCCCTGGGCGCGGATCCACTCCGAGGCCCTCGCCATGTGCGGCTCGTCGGGGGCGTCCCCGGCCAGCCGGAGGGCGACGTAGGCCTCGACGGTGGTGGAGAGTTCGCCGGGTCCGCCGTAGAAGGAGGCCCAGGTGCCGTCCTCGCGCTGCTCGCCGCGGATGAAGAGACCGGCCGCGCGGGTGGTCGACTCGTCCTGGATGCCCAGGAACTGACGGAGCAGCAGATCCTCGGCGTCCATGGTGACGTTGGTCTCCAGGTCGCCCTTCCACCAGCCCTCGGCGTCCTGCCGGGCGAGCAGGAACGCCGTGGCGCGTTGCACGGCGTGTACGGCGGCTTCTTGTACCCCGGCCGCCGCGGGGGTGTCGAGGTCGGTTTCGCTGGCCGCGGCAGCCCGGGGCGGCAGGGCCCCGGTGCTTCCGTCGGTCGTCGCTGTCATGGCTTCCCCTTCGTGCAGTGTGCAATGCGGTGCTCTGCTGTGGGTCCGCCGTCGGCCGGTGCCTTTCCTTTCCTCGCAGCACCGGCCGGCGACTACGCGAGGG
This sequence comes from Streptomyces sp. NPDC034103, assembly GCF_055575395.1. NCBI lineage: Bacteria > Bacillati > Actinomycetota > Actinomycetes > Kitasatosporales > Streptomycetaceae > Streptomyces > Streptomyces sp. NPDC034103. The sequence continues at coordinate 244,040 of NZ_JBVISS010000008.1, forward strand.
CTATTCGGCTGATAGGGCTCATCTCTTTCGTACGACGACGAAGTCGGCGAGCGCGGTGAACTGGGCCCGCACCCGGTCGGGCATGTCGACGGCGTCGAGCGCCTCGACGGCGATGGCGTGCTGGCGGCGGGCCTCACCGGCCGTCCAGTCCCGGCCCCCCGCCTCCTCGATGAGGGCGGCGCGGGCCGCGAACTCCTCCTCGGAGAAGTTCTCGAAGTCGCTGCTCTTGGCGTCCGCGGCGAGGATCTCGCCGAGCCGGTCGGAGGCGGGACCGCCCGCCGCGAGCGCGGCGACGACCGGCAGGGACTTCTTGCGCTGACGCAGGTCGCTCCAGGTCTGCTTGCCGGTGGAGACCGGGTCGCCCCAGATGCCGAGGAGGTCGTCGACGGCCTGGAAGGCGAGACCGAGGTGGTAGCCGTACTTCTCCAGGGTGTCGGCGGTGCGGTCGTCCGCACCGCCGAGCACGGCGCCGATGGAGCTGGCGCAGGCCAGCAGGGCACCGGTCTTGTTGCCCTCCATCTCCAGGCACTCCTCGACGCTGACGCGGTCGCGGTGCTCGTAGGAGATGTCCTGGGCCTGTCCGTCGATCAGGGCGCGGGTGGCGGCGGTCAGCCGGCGGGTGGCGCGGCCGGCCTCGACGGTGCCGAGTTCGAGGAGGACCTCGTTGGCGAGCGCGAACAGGGCGTCGCCGACGAGGATGGCCTGGGCCGGGCCGTGCACCTTCCAGACCGTGTCGCGGTGGCGGCGCTGCTCGTCGCCGTCCATCAGGTCGTCGTGCAGCAGCGAGAAGTTGTGCACCAGCTCCACGGCGACGGCGCCGGGGATGCCGGTCGCGGGCGCGGCACCGGTGACCTCGGCGGACAGCACGGCGAGCGCGGGACGCACGGCCTTGCCGCCGTCGCCGTCCGCGGGGTTGCCCGCGGCGTCGATCCAGCCGAAGTGGTAGGCGGAAACGGTGTCCATGGGAGGGGCGAGGCGGTCGATCGCCGCCCGCAGTACCGGAGTGGCCAGGGTTCGGCCACGCTCCAGCAGCGCGGTCACGTCCACCGCCTCGGCAGCCGTCGAGGCCGGGGGCACAGTGGGCACAGTCTCTCCTCTTGTTGCGGTGCCGGGGGTGCGGGGGCCTGCCGCGCGCTGGTCGAGCATCACGCCGCCTCCTCGAACTCGAAGAGGTGACGGGGGCGGGGCCGGCCCAGGGCGCCCAGCGCGGCGTCCGCCGCACTGACGCCACTGCGGACCGCACTCTCCATCGTCGCGGGCCACCCTGTGGCGGTCCACGATCCGGCCAGGTACAGGCCGGGGGCTTTGGTGCGGGCGCCGGGCCGCAGCCGTCCGACGCCGGGGGCGGGATCGAACGTCGCCGTCCGCTCCCTGGTCACGAAGAAGTCCTTCACCTCGGCGCCGCGCGCGCCGGGCAGCAGCCGCTGGAGCTCCGGGAGGTACTTCTCCCGCAGCGCGGCGACCGGCTCGTCGATGTCGTCCGCCGCGGCCGACTGGGACAGCGCCAGGTACTGCCCCTGGGCGAGCCCGGAGGCGTCGGTGCGGTCGAAGACCCACTGCACCGGGGTGCCGAGGGCGGTGAAGAAGGGACGGTTCAGCACCGGGCGGTCGTACACGACGTGCACGTTGAGGATCGGCGCGGTGCCGATCGCGAGCAGGTGTTCCGGGGCGTCGAGCGCGCCTGCGGGCAGCAGGTCGTGGGCCTCGCGCTGCGGTACGGCGAGCACCACACAGTCGGCGTAAAGCGTCTCGCCGGGCACCTGGACGCGCCAGGTCCCGTTCTCGTCGGCGGACAGGGAGGTGACGCGGGTACGGACCTCGGTACGCACGCCCGCGGAGTCGAGCGCCTTGCGGGCCAGCCGGTCGTGCAGGTCACCCAGCGGGACACGCGCCCAGCCGATGTCCGCCGCGCCCGGGTCGGACAGCAGACCGGTCTTGAACACCATCGCGGCGAGCCCCAGCGAGGCGTCGGAGGCCACAGCGTTGAGGGTGGCGACCCCGACCAGGTCCCACAGTGCCTCGACGGCGCGTGCCGACTGACCGTGCGCGGCCAGCCAGCTGCCGAAGTCCTGCGCGTCCAGGCTCGGGTCGGCGAGGTCGAGCCCCTTGAGCGCGAGCGCGGCGCGGCCGACCCTGGCCCGTTCGGCGAGCGAGAGGTGGGGGTACGTCGCCAGGCTGCGCCCCAGGTGCAGGGGCACCGGCAGCGGGTCGCGCCGCAGTCGGCCGAGCCGCCGTCCCTCGGGCTTGTCGACGTCGACCACGGGCACGTCGAGACGGCTCTGCAGCGGTGCCAGCGCCGCCCCCTCGATCCGGTCGAGGAACCAGCGGTAGGCGGTGCAGCAGCGCAGGTAGACGTGCTGTCCGTTGTCGACGGTGAGATCGCCGCGCTGGAAGGAGAAGGCGAGCCCGCCCAGGCGCGGCCGTCCTTCGAGGAGGGTGACGCGGACGCCCGCGTCGGCGAGGGCGAGCGCCGCGGTGATGCCGGCGAGCCCGCCGCCGATCACGACGGCGTCCCGCCCCGGCTGATTGCCGTCGGTCATCGTGCGTCCTCCCCTGCCCGGCCACCGTGGTGTGTGAACGATGCACGGCCGGCCGTCGCAGTCAGGGACGCGGTCCCTGAGCGGGGGGTTGCGTCGCACTGTTCCCCGGCGGCGTCACCCTGGACCGAATTGCCCATCAGGCGCGCCTCCTGACGGTCTGCCGCGTGACATGCCGGGTGTCGAGTCCGGACAGACCGCGCACGGCGACGTACGCCTTCTCGCGTCCGGGCAGCGAGACCCTCCCACGCAGCACCGCCTGCGGGTCGCGCTCGATGCGGTCGAGCAGCCGCCGGTAGATCCCGGCCATGGCGGCGACACAGGCGCCGCTGCGCCGGTCGAGCATCGGCAGCAGCCGGTAGCCCTCGGCGAAAAGGGCGCGGGCCCGTCGCACTTCGAAGTGGACGAGGCCCGCGAAGTCGGAGCCCTCCGGTGGGATCGGCCCGTTGAACCCGGCCGAGCAGCCGAATTTCGCGAGGTCGTCGGCGGGCAGATAGGTGCGTCCGTCCTCCGCGTCCTCGCGGACGTCTCTGAGGATGTTGGTGAGCTGGAGCGCGAGTCCGAGCGTGTCGGCATACTCCGGCGCGCGCTCGACGCCGCGCGCCCCCGGTTCGGTGCCGAACACCCCGAGCGAGAGCCGTCCGATGGCACCGGCGACACAGCGGCAGTAGACCTTCAGGTCGTCCCAGGTCTCGTAGGTCTCGCCGCGTACGTCCATCAGGACGCCGTCGATCAGCTCGTCCAGGCCGTCCAACGGGATCGGGAAGGTCTCGGCGGCATGGGCGAGGGCGACCGCGACCGGGTCGGTGTCGTCCTCCTCGACCGCGCCGCGGCGCACCCGGGCCAGCATCGCCCGGGTGTCCTCGAGTCTGGCCGCCTTGATGTCGTCGCCCAGCGCGCCGTCTCCGATGTCGTCGACCCTGCGCGAGAACGCGTAGAGCGCGGACATCGCACGCCGCTTGGGCGTCGGCAGCAGCCTGATGCCGTACGCGAAGTTACGGGCCTGCTGTCCGGTGACGGTCTCGCAGTAGCTGTAGGCGGCGAGTACCGGTGCGGACACGCGTGGTTCGGCCTCCACGGTCCGGATCACCCCTCTCCTCGCAGAGTCAGGCCCACCTCGCGCAGCAGCCGGAGCTTGCCGGGCTTGGGCGGGCCGGGAAGTACGTCGTATTCGGCGGCGGCGATCGCCTGGACGGCCGCCCTTCCCCCCGCCACGAACCCCGCGAGCAGCAGCTTCAGCCTGCCGTGGACGCTACCCACCAGGGGGGCGCCTTCATTCAGGAGATCGCGGGCGCGTTGTGCTTCGAACGCGACCAGTGCGCGCACCGATGCGCCCGCGGTCGTCGTGGCGAGATCCGCCTCCTGGACATGGAACCGCTTCATGTCCTCGGCGGGCAGGTAGACGCGGTCGCGGCCGAGGTCCTCGGCGACGTCCTGGAGGTGTTCGACGATCTGGAGCGCCGTGCAGACCGCGTCCGACAGCCGGACCCGCTCGGGGGTGGAGGTGCCGGTGACGCCGAGCACCAGGCGGCCGACGGGGTTGGCGGACAGTTCGCAGTAGGCGAGCAGGTCGTCGTAGGTCTCGTAGCGCTGGACCAGCTGGTCCTGGCGGTTGGCGGCGATCAGGGCGAGGAAGGGCTCGGGGGTCAGCGAGCGGCGGCGGACCGTCGGCTGCAGGCGCCGCAGCAGGGGGTGGCGGGGGGTGCCGTCGAAGACCCGGCGCAGGTCGGCCTCGAAGGCGTCCAGCAGCAGGAGCCGGTCCTCGGCGTCCCCGGGTCCGACGCCGAGCAGGCGGGCGTCGGCGCCGCCGGGGGCGAGGTCCCCGTCGCCGATGTCGTCGACGAGACGGGCGAAGCCGTACACCGCCATGAGATCGGTGCGCCAGGCCCGGGGCAGGAAGAAGGGAGCCACGGGGAAGTTCTCACCCGCGGCCTTGTCCAGCGTTCCGCGCTCCGGATCGGGGGCGCGCGCCGTGTCGGTTCCCGTCACCGCGAACTGCCCGGGGCGGGGACGGCAACTGCCTGGAGCTGGGGAGTTTCCGTAGCCATGGCCGTCACATCTCCCGTTCTACACCGCAGACCCAATACGCACTATTTCGGACACGCCGCCCAGCCTTCCGCGGAGCGGCCCTGACTGAGGGTGTCGGGCATTATCGCCCCACTTGCCGCGATTCGGGACCGGTACAGCTTACGTTGTACAACTCGGCGCGGGCAGCCGGGGTCTCCTGGACATCACAACAACACACCGATTGACTTCAAGATTCCTACGCCGTACCGAAGTTGACGTTTCCTTTGCAGACGCGGGGCCCCGCCGGAGCAGTTCCGGCGGGGCCCCGCGAAGCCTCGTGCCCCGGTGCGTCCAGGGGCGGGTGGACTACTTGCCCGTGAACTTCTCGTACTCCTTGAGGACCTCGTCGGTGGGTCCGTCCATGCGCAGCTCGCCGCGCTCCAGCCACAGCACCCGGTTGCAGGTGTCCCGGATCGACTTGTTGTTGTGGCTGACCAGGAAGACCGTGCCGGCCTCCTTGCGCAGCTCGCGGATCCGCTGCTCGGAGCGCTTCTGGAACTTGCGGTCGCCGGTGGCCAGGGCCTCGTCGATCATCAGGACGTCGTGGTCCTTGGCCGCGGCGATGGAGAAGCGCAGCCGGGCCGCCATGCCGGAGGAGTACGTGCGCATCGGAAGGGTGATGAAGTCGCCCTTCTCGTTGATCCCGGAGAAGTCGACGATCTCCTGGTAGCGCTCCCTGATCTGTTCCCGGGTCATGCCCATGGCGAGCCCGCCCAATATGACGTTGCGTTCACCCGTGAGGTCGTTCATCAGTGCCGCGTTGACGCCGAGCAGCGAGGGCTGGCCGTCGGTGTAGACCTTGCCGCTCTCGGCGGGCAGCAGTCCGGCGATGGCCCGCAGCAGCGTGGACTTGCCGGAGCCGTTGGAGCCGATCAGTCCGATGGCCTCGCCGCGGTAGGCGACGAAGGAGACACCGCGCACGGCGTGCACCTTGCGCACCCCGCGCTCCTCGCCGCGCTTGACGATGCGGCTGAGGGCGGCGGTGGCACTGCCCTTGCCAGACTTGGCGCCGTTGACGCGGTAGACGATGTGCAGATCGTCCGCGATGACGGTGGGGCGCACGTCGGTCTGCTGCTCAGCCACGGCCGTACCTCTCTTCCGCCTTCCAGAAGTAGACGAAGCCGACCACCCCGGCCAGCACCGCCCAGCCCACGGCGAAGGCCCACACGTGCGGGGGCAGGTACCCCGAGCCGTAGCCGTCGATCATCGCGAAGCGGACCAGGTCCATGTAGATCGCTGCGGGGTTCCACTGCAGGACCTCGGTGACCCAGCCCGGCATGTCCTTGTCGGCGAGCATGGCCGGGATGCTGAACATGACGCCCGAGGCGTACATCCAGGTGCGCAGCACGAACGGCATCAGCTGGGCCAGGTCGGGGGTCTTGCTGCCCATGCGGGCGAAGATCAGCGCGAGGCCGGTGTTGAAGACGAAGTGCAGGACCAGCGCGGGCAGCACCAGCAGCCAGGACAGGCCGGGGTAACTGCCGAACGCCACCATGACCACGACCAGCACGATCATCGAGTACAGCAGCTGCTGGAGCTGCTGGAGCGCGAAGGAGATCGGCAGCGAGGCGCGTGGGAAGTGCAGCGCGCGGACCAGACCGAGGTTGCCGGAGATGGCGCGCACGCCCGCGAGGACCGAGCTCTGGGTGAAGGTGAAGACGAAGACACCCGTCACCAGGAACGGCACGTAGATGTCGTGCGGGATGCCCTTCCGCGCGCCCAGCAGCAGACCGAAGATGAAGAAGTACACGAGCGCGTTCAGCAGCGGTGTGGCCACCTGCCACAGCTGGCCGAGCTTGGCCTGGCTGTACTGGGCGGTCAGCTTCGCCCGCGAGAACGCGAGGATGAAGTGGCGGCGGTCCCAGAGCTGGCGGACGTACTCGACGAGCGAGGGGCGGGCACCGCTCACGGACAGCCCGTACTTGTCGGCCAGCTGCGCCGCCGTGAGGCCCTCGTCGGGCGACGGAGGCGCGGTCACCGCGATCTGGCCGTCGTGCGTTGTCTCACTCACTAGTGGAAACTTTCGTCTTCGAGATGCACAGCCCGTGCGGGCTTGGGCATGAGCCGGGGGCCGGGGTCGGGCCCGGTGCCGCTCTCAGGTTCGAGCTTGTCAGATGACCGGGGGGCGGCCCAGTCGGGTCAGCCGCCACACCGTACGCCACTTCATCGGCCGACGTGGGCCGCACGCGGTGGTCCAGCCTTCCCGGAACCCGCCGAACCACGCCTTCAGCGCGGGCCGCGAGGGGCGGCGCACCAGGGTGAGCAGCATCCAGACCCCGAGGTAGACCGGGACCAGGAGCGCGGGGAGGTTGCGGCGGGCCAGCCAGACCCGGTTGCGGGCGACCATGCGGTGGTAGACCGCGTGCCGCGAGGGCGCGGTCGTGGGGTGGTACAGCACCATGTCGGACCGGTAGTCGATCATCCAGCCCGCGTCGAGAGCCCGCCATGCCAGGTCGGTTTCCTCGTGGGCGTAGAAGAATTCGTCCGGCAGGCCGCCGACTTCGGCGAAGACCTGGGTGCGGACGGCGTTGGCACCGCCGAGGAAGGTGGTCACGCGCGAGGAGCGCATGGGGTCGGAGGCGCGCAGCCGGGGGACGTGGCGGCGCTGGGTGAGGCCGGTGTCCGGGTCGGCGATGCGGAAGCTGATGATGCCGAGCTCGGGGTCCTCGGCGAACGCCGTGCGGCACAGCTCGGCGGTGTCGTGCTGCGCGAGGAGGCCGTCGTCGTCCAGGAAGAGCAATATGTCGACATCGCGACCGCTGGGGCCGAACGCCTCGATGCCGACGTTGCGGCCGCCGGGGATGCCGAGGTTCTCGGGCAGCTCGACGGTCCGCACGCCCTCCGGGACGTCGGGGACGGGCGAGCCGTTGCCGACGACGACCACCTCGACCCGGTCGCCGTCCTGCTTGGCGACCGAGTCGAGCAGGGCGCGCAGCTCGTCCGGGCGGTTGCCCATGGTGATGACGACCGCGCCGACCTTCAGGCCACTCACTTCAGCCTGCTGGAGGCGAGGATGGACACCAGGTGCAGCAGGGTCTGGAGCAGCGCGATACCGGCCAGCACCGCGACACCGAGGCGGGAGAAGAACAGGTCGCCGCGCAGGTGGTCGGCGACCGCCAGGACCACGATGAGCAGGGACGCCTCGATGCCGAGGATCAGCCGGTGGAACTTGAGCAGGGAGGCGGCCTTGCGGGCCAGCGCCATGCCGGAGGAGCGCATCTCGGCCGCCGACTCCTGGACCGGCGGCTTGCCGGCCTGGTGGCGGGCGACACCGACGAGGTCGGTCTCCGCCTTGATCAGGATGGCGCCGAGCGCGGCCAGGGTGCCGAGGAAGGCCCACAGCCAGTCGATGCGGCCGCTGCCCCACAGGTCGGCGGCGCGCAGGCCGAAGCCGACGAGCACGGCGGCGTCGGTGAGGTAGGCGCCGACCCGGTCGAGGTAGACGCCGTTGAGGGAGTACTGCTTCTTCCAGCGGGCGATCTCGCCGTCGACGCAGTCCAGCAGCAGATACATCTGCACGCAGACCACGCCTAGCACGGCCCCCCAGATCCCCGGCACGAGAAGCGCCGGGGCCGCGAGGACGCCGAAGACGGTCATCAGGTACGTGAGCTGGTTGGGCGTGACCCTGGTGTTGACCAGATAGCGGTCGACCCGCAGGGACACCTCGCGCATGTAGAGGCGCCCCATCCAGTGCTCACCGCTGCGCCGGTCCTTCACCCCGGCGGGGTGGACGACCGGACGGAGTTCAGCTACCGATGGTCTTGACATAGTCGACGTAGAGATCCTTGATCTGGTCGGGCTTGAGGTCGAGGTGTTCGAGGATCGTGTACCGGCCGGGCCGGGTCTCCGGAGCGAACTCCACGGCACGGACGAACTCGTCCACCGTGAAGCCGATCTCCTCCGGCAGCACCGGCAGGCCGTGCCGGCGCAGCACCGAGGCCATGTACGCCGATTCCTCGTGCGCCCCCCGCAGGAACATCGCGAAGGCCGCGCCGAGTCCGCACTGCTCGCCGTGGGCGGCTGCCCGCTTGGGGAACAGCAGGTCGAAGGCGTGGTTGATCTCGTGGCAGGCGCCGGAGGACGGGCGGGAGTCGCCCGAGACCGACATGGCGATGCCGCTGAGCACGAGCGCCTCGGCGAGCACCTGGAGGAAGTCGGTGTCCCCTATGCCACCGGGGTGCCTGAGCACGGCTTCGCCGGCCTGGCGGGCGATCGCGGCGGCGAGGCCGTCGATCTTCTCGCCCTTGACCCGGTTGGCCAGCTCCCAGTCCGCGATCGCGGAGATGTTGGAGACGGCGTCCCCGATCCCCGCGCGCACGAACCGGGCCGGGGCCTGGTGGATGACGTCCAGGTCGATGACGACCGCGATCGGGTTCGGAACGCCGTACGAGCCGCGGCCCGCGTCGTTGTCGAGCGTCGCGACCGGCGAGCACAGGCCGTCGTGCGCGAGGTTGGTGGGGACGGCGACCAGGGGCAGGCCGACACGCGCCGCGGCGAACTTGGCGCAGTCGATGATCTTGCCGCCGCCGAGGCCCACGACCGCGTCGTAGTGGCCGGCCTTTATGTCATTGGCCAGCTGCACGGCGTCGTCGAGGGTGCCGCCGCCGACCTCGTACCAGGTGGCGCCGGGAAGCGAGGGTTCGAGCCGCTGCCGCAGCCGGGCGCCGGAACCGCCGCTGACGGCGACGGCGAGCTTGCCGGAGTGCGAGACGCGCTCGTCGGCGAGCACGGCGGCCAGGTCGTCGAGGGCACCCGCGCGGATGTCCACGACGACCGGTGAGGGGATGAGCCTCGTCAGTACTGGCACGCGATCTCCCGTCCACGGGCGAGATCGTCATGGTTGTCGATCTCGACCCACTTGACGTCGCCGATCGGCGCGACATCGATCCGGAAGCCGCGGTTCACGAGCTCCTGGTAGCCGTGCTCGTAGAACTGCTGCGGGTCGGTCTCCCAGACCGTCTTCAGCGCGTCGGCCAGCTCGGGGGCGGCGTCGCCCTCGATGAGGGTGACGCCGATGTACTCGCCGGTGGCCTCGGCGGGGTCCATCAGCTTCGTGATCTTCGTCATGCCCTTGGCGGGGTCGACGACGACCTTCATCTCCTCGTCGGCGAGGCTCTTCACCGTGTCCAGGGCGAGGATGATCCGCTTGCCCTCACCGCGCGCGGAGAGCAGCGTCCTCTCCACGGAGACCGGGTGCACGGTGTCGCCGTTGGCGAGGATCACGCCGTCCTTGAGGGCGTCCCGGCCGCACCACAGGGAGTAGGCGTTGTTCCACTCCTCGGCCTTGTCGTTGTCGATGAGGGTGAGCTTGAGGCCGTACTTCGCCTCCAGGGCCGCCTTGCGCTCGTAGACGGCCTCCTTGCGGTAGCCGACGATGATCGCGACCTCGGTCAGCCCGATCTCGGCGAAATTGCCGAGGGTGAGGTCGAGAACCGTTGGCTCGCCCTCTATGCCCGCGGGGCCCACCGGCACCAGAGCCTTGGGAAGGCTGTCGGTGTAGGGGCGCAGACGCCGTCCGGCGCCGGCCGCGAGCACGAGGCCGATCATGCGGGTTCTCCTTCATCGTGTACGGCGGGTGCCCCAGCGGACACCCAGAAGCGGATGCTCTCGACGAGCACCACCAGGGCCACGGCCACGGCGAGGGCCGTGAGCGCGACCGTGAACTGCGAGGCGGTGAGCGCGGCGGCCAGGACGGTGACGAGCAGCGTCCGCCCTTCGTGCCCCCCGATGGCGCGCACCAGCCAGGCCGGGGGCGCGCCGGCGTTGCCGCGGATGCGGTACACCGTGTCGTAGTGATGGTAGGCGACCGCGGCCACCAGCCCGAAAGCCGCAGGAAGGGCGCCGTTCACGTCCGCCTTGGCCGCCAGGAGCAGGACGGTGCCGTACTCGGCCGCCCTGAAGAACGGGGGGATCAACCAGTCGAGGGCGCCCTTGAGGGGCCGCTCGATGGCTTCCGCGGACAGCATGATGTAGCCGCCGGCCATCAGCACGACCCACCAGTTCGGTCCCCACGCCCAGGCCCCGAGGGTCACCAGGAGAGCGCCGGCGGCGGCGCTGAGCGGGGCCGTGGGACGCGACGGGCCCGGCAGGAAGCGCGCGATCACCTCGGCCAGCGGCCCGCTGTCCGCGAGGTCCGCCAGGGCCTGCGCCGCGCGGTCCGTCCGCTTGGCCTTGCGGGTCAGCGAGCGCAGGACCCGGCCCGCCGTGGTGTAGGTCGCCGCGAACGCGCAGCCGATGAGCAGCGCGTAGAGCGTGATCCGAGGAGTCGTGGCCGCCGTGAGGACCGCGATCATCGCCCAGCGTTCACCGATCGGCAGCACGATCATCCGCCGGACCCACACGGTCCAGCCGACGCTGTCGAGCTTGTCCGAGAGGGCGGCCGTGGGGCTGGTGTTGGCGGTCGCGTCGTGGTTCGCCTCGTTGAAGGAGAAGTCCACGACGTGCCGGCAGGTCTGGAGGATCATCGCGCCGAGGGCGAGGGCCCACACGTCGTCGCCGCCGCGGGCCGCTCCGAGGGCGAGGCCCGCGTAGTAGGCGTACTCCTTGGCCCGGTCGAAGGTGGCGTCGAGCCAGGCGCCGAGCGTGGAGTACTGGAGGGAGTAGCGGGCGAGCTGGCCGTCGGTGCAGTCCAGGACGAAGGACGCGATCAGCAGCACGCCGGCCGCGACGAACCCGCCGCGCGTGCCGGTGGCCGCGCAGCCCGCCGCGATCAGGGCGGTGATCAGGGAGGCGGTGGTGACCTGGTTCGGGGTCAGGCCCCGGCGGGCGCACCAGCGGGCGATGTAGCGGGAGTACGGGCTGACGCAGTACGTGGTGAAGAAGCCGTCGCGGGACTTCACGGCCGACTTCAGGCGTACGGCTTCGTCGTCGACGTCCGCGACGGCCTGCCGTGCCTCGTTGCGGGCCTGCGGGTCGGTGGGGACGACGGCGACCAGGCTGCCGAGCTCGGGGCGGTGGACGCCTGCGTCGTCGGCGTCCAGGGCGGTGACGACGCGGTCGGCGAGGTCCCCGACGGTGCTCACGCTCAGCTTCGTGTGCCCGGGGGCGCTCCCGTCCGTCGTACCGCTCCCGGCGCTGCTCTCCCGGGCCATCGCGCGGGTCAGGGCCTGGCGGCCGGCCGGCTGGGCGGTGACGGCGCCGGGCACCGCGGCGAGCGGGAAGCGGGGGTCGGTGAGGCCGAGGCGCAGGGCGTGCAGGTGGCCGACGAAGCGGGCGTCGACCACGGCGACCCGCTGGTCACCGGGGACCTGGGCGAGGAGCGTCTCGGCGTCGGTGGCGTCCGAGGCGATCCGGACGTCGAAGCCGAGGGACCGCAGATCGCTCTCGATCGACGATCCGGGGACCGGCTGACCGGTGAGGATGGCGGTCGGCAACCGAACTCACTCCCTGGGTGCCGGCGCCTGGGCGCCGGTCGGTACACGGTGGGGGCGCCCCTTACCGATGACGGTCGGGCGGCATGTCGGCAGAGGCTATCGGATGCCGGGAGGCCCTCGTTCACCGCCCGTTCATGGGCCGATCAACGGTGTCTCCCCCGGCCTTTGCCGCGATCATCATGGGTGATCACGGGCCCCGCCCACAAACCGCGCCCCGGGCGCAGGGGGCATCTCGGACATAGCGGTGGCCGTTCCGGGCTCGGCATAGGGTGGGCGACCATGACATGGCTGATCACAGGCGGAGCGGGATACATCGGGGCCCATGTGGCGCGGGCCATGACGGAGGCCGGGGAGCGTGTCCTGGCGCTGGACGACCTGTCGGCCGGGGTCCCGGCCCGGTTGCCGGCGGACGTCCCGCTCGTCCGGGGTTCGTCGCTGGACGCCGCTCTGCTGAAGCGGGTGCTCGCCGAGCACGAGGTGAGCGGGGTGGTGCACCTGGCGGCGCGCAAGCAGGTCGCCGAGTCCGTGGCGCAGCCCACGCGGTACTACCAGGAGAACGTCGGCGGACTGGCGACGCTGCTGGAAGCGGTGGCCGGGGCCGGGATCGAGCGCTTCGTCTTCTCCTCCTCGGCCGCCGTCTACGGCAACCCCGATGTGCGGCTGATCACCGAGGAGACCCCGTGCGCCCCGGTGAACCCCTACGGGGAGACGAAGCTCGCCGGGGAGTGGCTGGTGCGGGCGGCGGGTCAGGCGCACGGCATCTCGACGGTGTGCCTGCGCTACTTCAACGTGGCGGGAGCGGCGGCGCCCGAGCTGGCGGACACCGGTGTGTTCAACATCGTGCCGATGGTCTTCGACCGGCTCACCCGTGACGAGGCCCCGCGGATCTTCGGCGACGACTACCCGACACCCGACGGCACCTGCGTGCGGGACTACATCCATGTCGCCGACCTGGCCGAGGCGCACCTCGCCGCGGCCCGGCGCCTGGCCGAGGGCGGCCCGGTGGGCGACCTGACGGTCAACATCGGTCGTGGCGAGGGCGTCTCCGTGCGCGAGATGGTCACCGTCATCGGCGAGGTGACCGGCGACCGGCGGGCCCCCGTCGTGGAACCGCGGCGCCCGGGCGACGCCCCGGTCTCGGTCGCCTCCGCGGCCCGGGCCGCGGAAGAGCTGGGCTGGACCGCCCGCCGGGACGTGCGCGCCATGGTCGAGTCGGCGTGGCAGGGCTGGCGGCTGCACCACGCCCGGTGAACCGAACCGCCCTGACCTGCGGATCGTTTGCGCAGGTCAGGGCACATGACAACGGTGTTCAGTGCCGCGTTGCCCGATACCCCCCACCCGTAGTTCACTGGTGATCCCGACGAACCACAGGAGGCGGCCTTCATGGGGGCTGGGCACGATCACGGGCACGCGCACTCGCATGCGCCGACCGGCGGTACCGCCACCGCGGCGTACCGCGGCAGGCTGCGCGTCGCGCTGTCCATCACGCTCACCGTCATGGTCGTCGAGATCGTCGGCGGCGTCCTCGCGGACTCCCTCGCCCTGGTCGCCGACGCGGCGCACATGGCGACGGACGCGCTGGGCCTCGGCATGGCCCTGATGGCGATCCACTTCGCGAGCCTCCCGCCGAGCGGCAAGCGCACCTTCGGCTACGCCCGCGCTGAGATCCTCGCCGCGCTCGCCAACTGCCTGCTGCTGCTCGGCGTCGGCGGTTACGTGCTCTACGAGGCGATCCAGCGGTTCCTCACACCCGCGGGCACCGAGGGCGGGCTGACGATCGTGTTCGGCGCGATCGGTCTGGTCGCCAACATGATCTCGCTGTCGCTGCTGATGCGCGGTCAGGCGGAGAGCCTGAACGTGCGCGGGGCGTTCCTGGAGGTGGCCGCGGACGCGCTGGGCTCGCTCGCGGTGATCATCTCCGCGGTGGTGATCCTGACCACCGGCTGGCAGGCCGCCGACCCGATCGCCTCCCTGGTCATCGGCCTGATGATCGTGCCGCGGACCTGGAAGCTGCTGCGCGAGACCCTCGACGTGCTGCTGGAGGCGGCCCCGAAGGACGTCGACATGGACGACGTAAGGGCCCACATACTCGCCCTCGACGGCGTGGAGGACGTCCACGACCTGCACGCCTGGACGATCACCTCCGGCATGCCGGTGCTGTCGGCGCACGTGGTGGTGAGCGGGGACGCGCTGAACACCATCGGCCACGAGAAGATGCTCCACGAGCTCCAGGGCTGCCTGGGCGACCACTTCGACGTGGAGCACTGCACCTTCCAGCTGGAGCCGGGCGGGCACGCGGAGCACGAGGCGAGGCTCTGTCACTGAACGTCCGTGAGCGCACCCGGACGTCCCGTACGGGTGGTTCAGGGGGAATGCAGCGATCCGGTGCGCGGTCGCGTCCTTCTCCGCGCAGCGCCGCCCCGGACGGTTCCCCGTCCGCCGCGCCGGGCACGATCAACTGCCGGGTGTGCCGTTTTCGTGCGGCACACTTGGGGCGCGAAAAACCGATGCGAAGGATGGGTATGCCGATCACACCTGCCACCGCGACGCACCGTACGTCGAACGGCACCGCTGACGCGATCCTGCTGGAACTGGTCGACGAGAACGGCGTCACGATCGGCACCGCGGAGAAGCTCGCCGCCCATCAGCCCCCGGGGCAGCTGCACCGCGCCTTCTCCGTGTTCCTCTTCGACGAGCGGGGCCGACTGCTGCTCCAGCAGCGCGCGCTGGGCAAGTACCACTCCCCCGGCGTGTGGTCCAACACCTGCTGCGGGCACCCCTACCCGGGCGAGGCCCCGTTCGCGGCGGCGGCCCGGCGCACCTACGAGGAGCTGGGCGTCGCGCCGTCGCTCCTCGCGGAGGCGGGCACGGTCCGCTACAACCACCCGGACCCGGACTCGGGCCTGGTGGAGCAGGAGTACAACCACCTCTTCGTCGGGCTGGTGCAGTCGCCGCCGCGTCCGGACACCGAGGAGGTGGGCGCCACGGCCTTCGTGACCCCCGCGGAGCTCGCGGAGCGGCACGCGAAGGACACCTTCTCGTCCTGGTTCATGACAGTGCTGGACGCGGCCCGTCCGGCGGTCAGGGAGCTGACGGGCGCGTCCGTCGGCTGGTGACGGGCGTCCGCTAGGGCACCCGCGCGGGGGCGAACGGCAGGGCGACCCAGATCACCTTCCCGCCGTTCGCCGTGTGCTCGACGTCGCAGACGCCGCCCGCCTCCCGGGCGACCTCGCGCACCAGCAGCAGTCCGCGTCCGCCGGTCTGGCCGTGGTCGGCCTCCAGGGCGGTGGGACGGTAGGGGTGGTCGTCCTCCACGGACACCCGCACCCACTCGGCGCCGACGGCGACCTCCACGGCCAGCGTCGGCGACAGCAGGGCCGCGTGCTTCACCGCGTTGGTGACCAGCTCGGAGACGATCAGCAGCAGCCCTTGCACCAGGTCGTCCGGGACCGGTACGCCCTGCCGCAGCAGCAGGTCCCGCACGGCGTGCCGCGCCTGCGGGACCGAGGCGTCCACGGCGGGGGCGGTGAACCGCCAGACGCCTTCGTACGGCAGTGGCCCGGTCGGGCCGGGAGCCGGCCCCTCCACCTCGTCTGCCGCTGGGCGTGGGCCTGACCCTCGCCCATGGTTCTCCATCGTCCGGTCGCCACCCTCGCGCTCGATTGTCACCACACGTCGAGTGTTGGCAACGAGTCGCTTCGCACCGGATGACTGAACAGAAGTCAGCGCATATCGAGCGCTTGTGACCGCGCCTGTACGACATGGTCGACAGCGTGAACGCCTTTGCCCCACCCGTGTCCAGTTCGCGAACTATTCGGGTTGTACGGGTTTGGTGGCCGCCTCGTCCGGTTCGCTCCGTGTATCGCCCTCGGCGGCGAGCCGCCATCGGCGTCTCGCCGCACGGGGCCCCTCCCCGGGGGACGGGCGGCGGGTGCCGTTAGCATCCGGCCCATGGAGCAGCAGGTGCAGTACAGCGTCACCGACTCGGTGGCCACCGTCGTCATCGCCCGTCCGGCCAAGCGCAACGCCATGACCGCCGCGATGTGGCGCGCGCTGCCGCCGCTGCTCGACACCCTGGCCGCCGACCCGGACGTACGGGCTCTGGTGCTGACCGGGGAGGGCGGGACGTTCTGCGCCGGGGCCGACATCTCCACGCTGCGGGGCTCACCGGAGGAGGCGCAGGGGCTCGCGGTGGCGGCCGAGGAGGCCCTCGCGGCCTTTCCCAAGCCGACACTGGCGGCGATCCGCGGGCACTGCGTGGGCGGTGGGTCGCAGTTGGCGGCGGCCTGCGATCTGCGGTTCGCGGAGGAGGGGGCGCTGTTCGGGGTGACCCCGGCCAAGCTGGGGATCGTGTATCCGTCCTCCTCCACGCGGCGGTTGGTGGCGCTGGTGGGGCCGGCCACCACCAAGTACCTGCTGTTCTCCGGGGAGTTGATCGACGCCGGGCGGGCGCTGCGCACCGGGCTGGTCGACGAGGTGCTGCCGGAGGGCGAACTGGGCAAGCGGGTCGCGGAGTTCACCCGGATCCTGGTGTCCCGGTCACAGCTGACCCAGGCCGCGGCGAAGGAGTTCGCGGACGGGCGCACGGACCGGGACGAGCACTGGGCGCGGCAGGCGCGCGGCAACGGCGACACCGCGGAGGGCGTCGCCGCGTTCCTGGAGCGGAGGCAGCCGCGCTTCACCTGGACTACGTCAGGATGAACCGGCTCCTGCCGCGGAACTCCTCGACGAGGTGGGCCGGGGCCTTCTCCGGCGAGCCCGCGTCGTAGGGCGGCCGGGGGTCGTACTCGGTCAACAGCTGTACGGCCTGGGCGTGTTCGTCGCCGGCGATCCGGCCGAGCAGTGTGAGGCCCATGTCGATGCCGGAGGAGACACCGGCCGCGGTGACGTACTTGCCGTCGAGGACGACCCGCTCCCCCGTCGGTTCGGCGCCGTACCGCACGAGGAGGTCCAGGGCGAGCCAGTGGGAGGTCGCACGGCGTCCCCGAAGGAGTCCGGCGGCGGCCAGCAGCAGGGAGCCGGTGCACACGGACGTGGTCCAGGTGCTGGTGGCGTCGGCGGCGCGCAGCCAGTCCAGGAGCGTCTCGTTCTCCATCTGCGGAGTCTGGCCCGGCCCCCCGGGCACGACCACGATGTCGGGGCTAGGCACGTCGGCGAGCGAGCGGTCGGCGGTGAGCGCGAGGGTGCCGGTGTCGGTGCGGACAGGGCCCGTACGCTCGGCCACGAACACCACTTCCGCGTCCGGGAGGCGGCCCAGGGTCTCGTACGGGCCCACGGCGTCGAGGGCGGTGAACCGGTCGAACAGGACGATGGCGATCTGCATCGGATGCCTTTCGGGGGGTGGGTGCGGGGCGGGCCGGTGGCGTCGCTCGCAGGCGCCGGGAACCCGCGACGCTCAGTGGGTCGGTGTCGGGCGGAATCTGCGGCGGTACTCGGCCGGTGGCGTGCCGAGGGACCGGATGAAGGCACGGCGCATCGCCTCCGGGGTGCCGTAGCCGCTGGCCCGGGAGATCTCCTCGACGCCGTCGGCGGTGTCCTCCAGGAGGCGGCGGGCGTGTTCCAGGCGGACCCGGTCGACATAGCGGCCGGGGGTCATGCCGGTCTCGGTCCGGAAGGCGCGGGCGAAGTGGCGCGGCGAGAGACGGGCGCGGGCGGCGAGGGACTCCACGCCGAGGTCGCCGTCCGGATGCTCGGTGATCCACCGCTGGACCTCCCGCAAGGGCTCGCGGCGGGCGGTCTGGCCCGCCAGCTGGGCGCTGAACTGGGCCTGGTTCCCCGGCCGGCGCAGGAATACCACCAGATGACGGGCGATGGTGAGGGCGACGTCCCGGTCCAGGTCCTCCTCCACCAGCGCGAGGGCGAGGTCGATGCCGGAACTGACGCCCGCGGAGGTGGCGACGCGGCCGTCCCGGATGTAGATCGGGTCGGGTTCGACGTCGATCTCCGGATGGTCCCGGGCGAGCTTGTCGGCGTACGCCCAGTGCGTCGTGGCGCGTCGGCCGTCCAGCAGGCCCGCCCGGGCGAGCAGGATCGCGCCGGTGCAGACGGAGACCAGGCGCTCGGCGGACGGGGCGTGTGCACGCAGCCAGTCGGTCAGGCGCGGATCCGGGGAGCGGGTGCCCTGGCCGCCGGGGACGAGGAGGGTGTGCGGTACCGGCGCGTCGGTCAGGGCCAGATCCGGTACGAGGCGCAGGCCGCTGGAGGTGCGCACGGGGGCGCCGTCCAGGGAGGCGGTGCGGATGCGGTACGTGCCCGGGGTGTGCGTCTCGGCCCCGGCGAACACCTCCAGCGGGCCCGTGACGTCGAGGCTCTGTACGTCGTCGAACAGGACGACGAGAACGGTTCGCTGCGTCATGCACCCGAGTCTGGGCGGCGCCCCCGGATGGCCGCAATGACGAGCAGCCCACCTTTTCTGCCACTTGGCTCCCACCCCTCCAGGTGGCATACCAAGCGGTTGGTAACCTGCCCGGCATGACCACCGCCTCCCTTGCGCCCAAAGCCGCCCGCCGCTGCGCGAACGCGCTCAACTCCCTGCACGCCACCTCCTACTTCGCGCCCGAGCTGGGCGAGGAGCTGGCCGCGATCGGGATCACGCATCCCCGGGCCGCGAACTTCGCGGTGCGGGCGGCCGCCCTGGGAGCCGTGGGCGCCGGGACGGTCACGGCGACCTTCTACAACTACAAGCACAGCCTCGTGGCCCGGTTCGTCCCCGCCGTATGGGACCAGGCCTCGCCCGAGGCCGTCCTCGCGGCACGCGTGCGTGGCGTGGACGCGGCACTGCGGCGGCTGCTCGGCGCGGACACGCTGACGTCCCCGGAGATGGCCGAGGCCGCGGAGCTGGCGCTGCGGGCCACCGAGGCCTGCTCCCGCGGCGCCCGCCCGCTCTACGCGGCGCACGCGGACCTGCCCGTGCCCGAGGAACCGCACCTGGCGTACTTCCACGCCACGACTCTGCTGCGCGAGCACCGGGGCGACGGCCATCTCGCCGCGCTGACGGCAGCCGAGCTGGACGGCCTGGAGGCCATGGTGACCCACACGGCGACCGGCAAGGGCATGACCCCGAAGTGGGTGCTCACCACGCGCGGCTGGAGTCAGGACGAGTGGGACGCGGCGACCGGACGGCTCCGGGATCGCGGTCTGCTGGCCGCGGACGGCGAACTGACCGAGCGGGGCGTGGCGCTGCGCGCCGACATCGAGGACATGACGGACCGCCTGGACCGGGCGCCGTACGAGCACCTCGGCGCCGAGGGCGTGGCCCGGCTGACCGAACTCGGGGCGGGGTTCGCGCGGGCGGCGCTGGCGGCGGGCGCCTACCCGGCGGACCTGATCGGCAAGGGCTGAGCGGCGGGCCCGCTCAGCAGCGGCTCCCGGGAGGCAGAGCCAAACCCCGGCCACATCTCTGCACTTCGGACGCATGACACCGTCTCGTCGAGGTACCCGCACCTTCCGACCACCGTGGTCGGCCGACGAAAGGGGAAGCTCGTGTTCCGAGCCATCGCAGACGTCCTGCGCCAGATCGGCGGCGCCATCGCCACCGTCGTGACGCTGCCCTTCCGGGCGCTGGCCCGGCTCTTCGGCGGGGCCTCCGGCTCGACGCGCAGCCGCCGGGCCTGATGTCCGCGCCCTGATCCCCGATTGTCGGTGCCACCTGCCACAATTGCCGCGCAACCTCTGTGAGAAGGCGGTACGGCATCGTGACGACACGCGAGCCCATCGACATCGGATCCATCGAAGGAAGGATCGCCGAGGAGCTCGGCGTTCGGGAGCGGCAGGTCAAGGCCGCCGTGGAACTGCTCGACGGTGGTTCCACGGTTCCCTTCATCGCCCGCTACCGCAAGGAAGCGACCGAGATGCTCGACGACGCGCAACTGCGCACGATCGAGGAGCGGCTGCGTTATCTGCGGGAGCTGGAGGAGCGGCGGACGGCGATCCTGGAGTCGGTGCGCGAGCAGGGCAAGCTCACCGAGGAGCTGGAAGCACGGATCCGGGGGGCCGAGACCAAGGCGCGGCTCGAGGACATCTACCTGCCGTACAAGCCCAAGCGGCGGACGAAGGCGCAGATCGCCCGGGAGGCGGGGCTCGAGCCGCTCGCCGAGGGGCTGCTCACCGACCCGACGGTCGAACCGCTCGCCGCGGCCGCCGCGTTCGTCGACGCCGACAAGGGCGTCGCCGACCCGCAGGCCGCGCTCGACGGCGCCCGCGCCATCCTCACCGAGCGGTTCTCCGAGGACGCCGACCTGATCGGCGAACTCCGCGAGCGGATGTGGGTGCGGGGGCGGCTGGCCGCAAAGGTGCGGGACGGCAAGGAGGAGGCCGGCGCCAAGTTCGCCGACTACTTCGACTTCGCCGAGCCCTTCACGGAACTGCCCTCGCACCGCGTCCTCGCGATGCTGCGCGGCGAGAAGGAGGAGGTCCTCGACCTCGTCCTGGAGCCGGAGGAGCCGACCGAGGGGCCCTCCTCGTACGAGGGGATCGTCGCCCACAGGTTCGGCATCGCCGACCGCGGGCGCCCCGGTGACAAGTGGCTGACGGACACCGTCCGTTGGGCCTGGCGCACCCGCCTGCTGGTGCATCTCGGCATCGACCTGCGGCTGCGGCTGCGGACGGCCGCCGAGGACGAGGCGGTGAACGTCTTCGCGGCGAACCTCCGCGACCTGCTGCTCGCCGCCCCGGCCGGCACGCGCGCGACGCTGGGCCTGGACCCGGGCTTCCGTACGGGCGTGAAGGTCGCCGTCGTCGACGCCACCGGCAAGGTCGTCGCGACCGACGTCATCTACCCGCACGTCCCGGCCAACAAGTGGGACGAGGCCATCGCCAAGCTGTCCCGGCTCGCCAAGGAGCACGCGGTCGAGCTGATCGCGATCGGCAACGGCACGGCGTCCCGTGAGACCGACAAGCTCGCCGGTGAACTCATCACCAGGCACCCGGAGTTGAATCTCACCAAGGTGATGGTCTCCGAGGCGGGCGCGTCCGTGTACTCGGCCTCCGCCTTCGCCTCGCAGGAACTGCCCGACATGGACGTCTCCCTGCGCGGCGCCGTCTCCATCGCGCGCCGGCTCCAGGACCCGCTCGCCGAGCTCGTGAAGATCGACCCGAAGTCCATCGGTGTCGGCCAGTACCAGCACGACCTGTCCGAGGTGAAGCTGTCGCGTTCCCTGGACGCGGTGGTGGAGGACTGTGTGAACGGCGTGGGCGTGGACGTCAACACCGCGTCCGCCCCGCTGCTGTCCCGGGTCTCCGGCATCACCTCCGGGCTCGCCGAGAACATCGTGGCGCACCGCGACGCCAACGGCCCGTTCACCTCGCGCACCGCGCTGAAGAAGGTGGCCCGCCTCGGCCCGAAGGCCTACGAGCAGTGCGCGGGCTTCCTGCGCATCCGCGGCGGGGACGACCCGCTCGACGCGTCCAGCGTGCACCCCGAGGCGTACCCGGTGGTGCGGCGCATGGTGAAGACCTCCGGCCAGGAGGTCGCCTCGCTCATCGGCAACACCGGTGTGCTGCGCTCGCTGCGGCCCGAGGCGTTCGTGGACGAGACGTTCGGTCTGCCCACCGTCACCGACATCCTCAAGGAGCTGGAGAAGCCCGGGCGCGACCCGCGGCCCGCCTTCAAGACGGCCACCTTCAAGGAGGGCGTCGAGAAGATCTCCGACCTGGAGTCCGGGATGGTCCTGGAGGGTGTCGTCACCAACGTGGCGGCGTTCGGGGCGTTCATCGACATCGGTGTCCATCAGGACGGTCTCGCCCATGTCTCCGCGCTGTCGAAGACGTTCGTGAAGGACCCGCGGGACGTGGTGAAGCCGGGTGACATCGTCAAGGTGAAGGTCCTCGACATCGACATCCCGCGCAAGCGGATCTCGCTGACGCTGCGGCTGGACGACGAGGCGCAGGCCTCCGGCGGTGAGCGCCGGGAGCAGCGGGGCGGGCGGCCGCCTCAGCAGCGGCAGCAGGGCCGGCAGCGCCAGACCGGGGGCCGCGGGGGCCAGGGCGGCGCGTCGCGTCAGGCGGCGCCGCCGGCGAACAGCGCGATGGCCGATGCGCTGCGCAAGGCCGGGTTGCTCGACGCGAAGAAGGGGCGGCGCTGACACGTCGTGACAGGTCGTGGGGAACCGCGGGCCCGCCGGGGCCGATCGCGCGGTTCCCCGTGCCCGTGGGCGGGGTCGCCTCGCGCCTCCTCGCATTGAGCCAGGTGCAGTAGCTCAAGCGGCTCCCCCGCTTCGGGCCGGGCGAAGCTGGGCGGGTCAGTCCCCCGTCCCACCTGCCCGGGAGAGCCCATGCCCGTCCGATCCGTCAGATCCCGTCGGCTCACCGCCGTAGCCCTGGTCGCGGCCTGCCTGGCCGCCCTGTCACCGGCCGCCGACGCCGCCACGTCTCCCGGGCCGCACGCCGACGACCGACTTCAGCGGCAGCTCGACGAGCTCGTCGCCGCGCCCGGTGGGCCGCCCGGGGCCATCGCCGTGCTCCGCGACGGCGCGCACACCCGGGTCGTCCGGGCCGGGGTCGCCGATCTGGAGTCCCGTCGCCCGCCCAGACCGCACGACCACATGCGGATCGCCAGTACGGCCAAGGCGTTCAGCGGCGCCGTCGCGCTCACCCTGGTCGACCGGGGTGACCTGCGCCTCGGCGAGACGATCGGGAAGCGGCTGCCCCACCTGCCCAAGGCCTGGCACGCCGTGACGCTGCGCCAGCTGCTCCAGCACACCAGCGGTCTGCCCGACTACTCGCGCAGCCCCGGGTTCCTGAAGATCGTCCTCGCCGACCCCCGGCACCGCTTCGACTCGCGCCGCCTGCTGGACTTCGTGGCGGACGAGCCCCTGGAGTTCCGGGCCGGCTCCCGGTACCGGTACTCCAACTCGGACAACATCGCCGTGGCCCTGATGGCGGAGGCGGCCACCGGCGTCCGGTACGAGGAACTACTGCGCAAGCTCGTGTACCGGCCACTGGACCTGCGCGAGACCAGCCTGCCGCAGGGCTACCGGATGCCGGAGCCGTATCTGCACGGCTATGACGTGAGCCCGCCCGAGCCGCCGGAGGACGTGAGCGAGGTCCTCGGCATGTCCGGTGTGTGGGCCTCGGGCGGGATCGTCTCCACGCCCTCGGACATGACACGCTTCATCCGCGGGTACGCCGGTGGCCGGCTGTACAGCCCGCACGTCGTGCGCAAGCAGCGCGACTGGATCCCCGGTTCGTCCGAGCCCAAGGGCCCCGGGCGCAACGACGCGGGGCTCGCCCTCTTCCGGTACACCACCCGGTGCGGCGTGGTGCTGGGGCACACCGGCAACACCCTCGGCTACACCCAGCTGATCGCCGCCACACCGGACGGCCACCGGTCGCTGACGTTCTCCGTGACCACCCAGGTCAACCAGGCCCAGAAGCCCGACCTGTTGCGCCGGATGCGCGCCGTGCAGGAGAACTTCGTCTGCGCCCTGCTGCGCCGCGGGGCCGCCTAGGCCCGCTCGGTCACCTTGCCGTCCGCGACCTCCAGGCGTCGGGTGACGTGGACGGCGTCGAGCATGCGGCGGTCGTGGGTGACCAGCAGGAGGGTGCCCTCGTAGGCGTCCAGGGCGGACTCCAGCTGTTCGATCGCGGGGAGGTCGAGGTGGTTGGTGGGCTCGTCGAGGACCAGGAGGTTGACGCCCCTGCCCTGGAGCAGGGCGAGCGCCGAGCGGGTGCGTTCGCCGGGTGAGAGGGTCGCCGCCGGGCGCAGGACGTGCTCCGACTTCAGGCCGAACTTGGCCAGGAGGGTGCGCACCTCCGCCGGTTCGGTGTCGGGTACCGCGGCACCGAACGCGTCCAGGAGTGACTCCGGGCCGTGGAACAGCTTGCGGGCCTGGTCGACCTCGCCGATCAGTACGCCCGAGCCGAGGGCCGCGCTGCCGGCGTCGACCGGGACGCGGCCCAGCAGGGCGCCGAGGAGCGTCGACTTGCCTGCGCCGTTCGCGCCGGTGACCGCCACCCGGTCCGCCCAGTCGATCTGGAGGGTCACCGGGCCGAGCACGAAGTCGCCGCGGCGGACCTCCGCCTCCCGCAGGGTCGCCACGACCGAACCCGAGCGCGGGGCGGAGGCGATCTCCATGCGCAGGTCCCACTCCTTGCGCGGCTCCTCGACGACCTCCAGGCGTTCGATCATGCGCTGGGTCTGGCGGGCCTTCGCGGCCTGCTTCTCGCTGGCCTCGCTGCGGAACTTGCGGCCGATCTTGTCGTTGTCGTTGCCCGCCTTGCGGCGCGCGTTCTTCACGCCCTTGTCCATCCAGGAGCGCTGGGTCTGCGCCCGGTCCTGGAGGGCGGACCTCTTGTCGGCGTACTCGTCGTAGTCGTCGCGGGCGTGCCGGCGGGCCACCTCGCGCTCCTCCAGATAGGCCTGGTACCCGCCGCCGTAGAGGTTGATCTGGTTCTGCGCGAGGTCGAGTTCGAGGACCTTGGTGACGGTGCGGGTGAGGAACTCGCGGTCATGGCTGACGACGACCGTGCCGGCCCGCAGGCCGCTGACGAAGCGCTCCAGGCGCTCCAGGCCGTCCAGGTCGAGGTCGTTGGTCGGTTCGTCGAGCAGGAAGACGTCGTAGCGGGAGAGCAGCAGCGATGCCAGCCCGGCCCGTGCCGCCTGGCCGCCGGACAGGGACGTCATCGGCTGGTCCAGGTCGACCGCCAGGCCCAGGGAGTCGGCGACCTCCTCGGCGCGCTCGTCGAGGTCGGCGCCGCCGAGGTCGAGCCAGCTCTCCAGGCTCGTCGCGTACGCGTCGTCGGCGCCCGGCGCCCCGTCGACCAGGGCCTGGGTCGCCTCGTCCATGACCCGCTGGGCCTCGGCGACGCCGGTGCGGCGGGCCAGGAAATCCCGGATCGTCTCGCCGGGCCGGCGTTCCGGCTCCTGCGGGAGGTGGCCGACGCTCGCCGTCGGCGGGGAGAGCCGCAGCTCGCCCGACTCGGGCGGGGTGAGCCCGGCGAGCAGCCGGAGCAGGGTGGACTTGCCCGCGCCGTTGGCTCCGACCAGCCCGATGACGTCGCCGGGCGCGACGACGAGGTCGAGTCCGGTGAACAGGGCGCGGTCGCCGTGGCCGGCGGCGAGATTCTTGGCGACGAGGGTTGCAGTCATCAGGGGTGATCCTAGCGAGGGCCGCGGGCGGGTCTCCTCCCTGTTCCGGCCGGGTGCCTGGGGCCGGCGCCCCGCGGTGTCGTGGGCGGCGGCTCGGGCACCCCTTGTTCCACTGACGCGCCGGGCCCGCCGCGCGCCGAGGGCCCGCCCTCAGTGCGCCATCGCCTCCACCAGGACGCTGTCCGCGGTCCGCGCCACCACGAACGACTCTCCCTTCACCGCCTTGGCGTCCAGCGCGATGCGGTGCCGGCCGGCCTCCAGGACGCCGTCGAAGACCTCCGCCGCGTGGGTGCGCAGGAGCCGGTCGAGGCGGTACGCCGTCAGGCGCACCCGGCACGGCGAGGTGACCTCGATGCCCGCCTCGCCGTCGGCGGCGACCAGCCGGGTCAGCCGGCGCTGCTCCTGCGGGCTGCGGTCGAGGGCGTGCTCTATCTGGGCGACGAGGAGCGGGACGATGGGGGCGAGGCCGTCGACGTAGGTCACCTCGACGTCGGCGGCTTCGAAGGAGCGGCGCACGGCGGCACGTTCCTGCTGACCGACCGCGCGGCCGAAGGCGACGGCGCCGTAGGCGCGCAGTTCGTCGGCGGGGACGCCGTCGGCGTCCTGGGTGATGTCGGCGCCGATGCCGATGGTGCGCAGGGCGGCGGCGAGCTTGGCCAGGAGCGCGACCCGGGCGCCGATCAGCAGGACGCGGCGGCGCGGGCTCGCGGAGTCGGGGGCGAGCAGGGAGTCCAGGGCCCGGCGGTACTCGGGGCCGTGGAAGCGGAAGGGCCCGATGCCGTGGTAGCCGTTGAGCTCCAGGTCGGCGTGTTCGTCGGTCTGCCAGGCGAAGTCCCGCCAGATGAAGTCGCCGCCCTCCTTCTCGATGACGGCGGTGACCGCCCCGCAGGCGAGGTCCTCGCACTCGGGGCAGCCGTAGATGATGTAGCGGCCGTCCCGCAGGGGGGCGTCCGTCTCCAGCAGCAGGCTGCGGACCTGGGCGGCGAAGATGGCGGGCGGGACGTCCGAGGCCAGCGGGGAGACGGCGTCGAGGTCGGAGAGCTGGAAGAGCAGCGGTCGCCCGTCGACGATGAAGTCCACGAAGTCCCGGTGGACTTGGTAGTCACCGTTGACGAGGACTCCACCGGCACGCATCGCCGGTGCCAGGCCGAAGGTCGCGTACGCGGCAGACATGCTGCGAGTATTCCCGCAGCAAGCGCCCTCAGAGCACGGCATTGGGACATTCCGCTAACGTCCTGGCGTGGACAGTGAGCTGGGCAGCGAGATCGTCGTGGTCGGCGGCGGGGTCATCGGGCTGACGACGGCCGTGGTTCTCGCGGAACGCGGCAGGCGGGTCCGCGTGTGGACCCGGGATCCCGTCGAGCGCACCACCTCGGCGGTTGCCGGGGCGCTGTGGTGGCCCTACCGGATCGAGCCGGCCGCGTCGGCGCGGGCGTGGGCGCTGCGCTCGCTGGAGGTGTACGAGGCGCTGGCGGCGGACCCCGACCGGACCGGCGTACGCATGGTCGAAGGAGTACTGGGCGAAGGGGACCTGGACGAGGCCCGGGCCTGGCTGGGCGAGCGGGTGCCGGGGCTGCGGGCGGCGACGGGCGCGGAGTACGCCGGGAGCGGGCTCTGGGCGCGGTTGCCGCTGGTCGACATGAGTGTCCATCTGCCCTGGCTGCGGCGGCGGTTGAGCGAGGCGGGCGGAATCGTCGAGACCCGCGCGGTGTCCGACCTCGCGGCGGTGGAAGCACCGGTGGTGGTCAACTGCACCGGGCTGGGCGCGCGGGAGCTGGTGCCCGACGCGTCCGTGCGGCCGGTGCGGGGACAGGTGGTCGTGGTGGCGAACCCGGGGGTGCGGACCTGGGCCGTCTCGACCGACACGGACGGCGGGCTGGCGTACTTCTTCCCGCACCCGGACCGGCTGGTGCTGGGCGGCACGGCCGAGGAGGACGCCTGGTCCAGGGAGCCGGATCCGGCGGTGGCCGAGGCGATCGTACGGCGGTGTGCGGCGCTGCGGCCGGAGATCGCCGGGGCGCGGGTGCTGGGGCATCGCGTGGGTCTGCGGCCGGCGCGGCACGCCGTGCGCCTGGAGCGGGAGGCGCTGCCGGGTGGGCGGGTGCTGGTGCACAACTACGGGCACGGCGGGGCCGGGGTGACCGTGGCGTGGGGGTGCGCGGGGGAGGCGGCGGTGCTCGCCTCCCCCTGAACTCCGCGGCTCAGCCGTGGTCGTGGCCGAGTGGGTCGCCCTCCGTCTCCGTTCCCGGCCCCGGACCGACCTTGATCTCGAAGTCGCCGTCGTACTTCTTGTGGCCCTCGATGACGGCGAGTTCGACGGCCTCGGAGCCCATCTCGCCGCGCACGATGACCGGGTCGCGCCGCAGGTCGCGCATGAGGGCGACGCACATGCCGATCATCACCAGGACGAAGGGGGCGGCGGCGAGGATCGTGAGGTTCTGCAGGCCGGTGAGGGCGTCGCCCTGGCCGCTGCCGACGAGCAGCATGATCGCGGCGACCGCGCCGGTCACCACGCCCCAGAACACCACGACGAAACGGCCGGGTTCGAGCGCGCCCCGCTGCGAGAGCGTGCCCATCACGATGGAGGCGGCGTCGGCGCCCGAGACGAAGAAGATGCCGACCAGGATCATCACGAGCAGGCTGGTGGCCGTGGCGATGGGGAACTCCTGGAGGACACCGAAGAGTTGGCCCTCGGGGGTGTCCTCACCACCGAGCGCGCCGCCCTCCTTGAGCTTCATCGCCGTACCGCCGAAGACGGCGAACCAGACCAGGCTGACGGTGCTGGGGACGAGGATGACGCCGCCGACGAACTGGCGGATGGTGCGGCCGCGGCTGATGCGGGCGATGAACATGCCGACGAACGGCGTCCAGGAGATCCACCACGCCCAGTAGAAGACGGTCCAGCTGCCGAGCCAGTCCGCGACGCCCTCGCCGCCGCTGGCCTCGGTGCGGCCGGCGAGCTGGGGCAGGTCGCCGAGGTAGGCGAAGATCGAGGTGGGCAGCAGGTCCAGGACGATGATGGTGGGCCCGGCGACGAACACGAACACGGCGAGGATCAGGGCGAGCACCATGTTGGTGTTGGACAGCCACTGGATGCCCCGCTCGACCCCGGAGACCGCCGAGAGGACGAAGGCCAGGGTCAGCACGGCGATGATGGTGACGAGCAGGCCCTCGCTGACGTCGTCCATCCACTCCAGCTCCTGGAAGCCGGAGCCGATCTGGAGCGCGCCGAGTCCGAGGGAGGCCGCGGAGCCGAAGACGGTGGCGATGATCGCGAGGATGTCGATCACCCGTCCCGCGGTGCCGTTGGCGTTCTTCTCCCCGATCAGCGGGGTGAACACGGCGCTGATGGTCTGGCGGCGGCGCTTGCGGAAGGTGCTGTAGGCGATGCCGAGGCCGACCACCGCGTAGATCGCCCAGGGGTGCAGCGTCCAGTGGAAGAGGGTGGTGGCCATCGCCGTCTCCATGCGCTCGCCGGAGTTGGCGGGGTCGGTGCCCGGGGGTGCGGTGGTGTAGTGCGAGAGGGGCTCGCTGACGCCGTAGAACATCAGGCCGATGCCCATGCCGGCGCTGAACATCATCGCGACCCACGACACGGTCTTGAACTCGGGCTCCTCGCCCTCCGCGCCGAGGTGGATGCGGCCGTAGCGGCTGGCGGCGAGCCAGAGGGCGAAGACCACGAAACAGGATGCGGCCAGCATGAAGGCCCAACCACCGTTGTGGATGAGGCCGTTGAGCATCTTGGTGGAGACGCTCTCCAGGGAGTCCGTCGCCGTCGAGCCCCAGATCACGAAGGCGAGGGTGATGACGGCGGTGACCCCGAACACCACCCAGTCCGTGGGGTGGGGGTCGGAAACGTCCGAAGGACCTTCCCGACCTCCCCTTTTCATCAGGTCTTCTGTCATTTTGCGGCACCTTTTCCTGAAAGTCGTGGTTACGACCTACCACAGGTGTCGCGGATCGTCACTCTTTCAACAGTCAGTGTCGGGTTCCCCGACCGTGAGACGGTATGCCGCGCGTTCGTCGAGGAGCAGCGGGACGAGGGCGCGCAGCGGTTGCCGGAGCGGGACGTAGGTGCCCTTGGTCCGCACGCCGTGCAGGGCGAGTTCGTCCTTGACCTGCTGGTACTGGTCCTTGGTGAGCCGGTAGCCGCAGGGCGGGTCCGGGATCACCTCGGCGGGTTCGGGCGGGTCGTTGTCGGCGCCGCCGAGGTAGACGGGGCCGGTGTCGGCGTAGCCCGTGTGGCGAGCCGTGGTCGTCGCCGCCTCGATCCGGCCGCGCCGGTCGTCGGTGAACCGGAACAGGCCTTTCAGCGCGGCCAGTTGGGAGTTCACCCGACGCCGGTTGTTGGTCGCCTCGTCGACGTCGGCGAGTGCGTCGACGCGGCTCTCGATGAGCAGGCCGACCGCGTGCTTGACGCCGGACATGTTCCGCAGGATGCGTTCCTGTCCGTCGCCGGCGGTCTGCCGGACCGGTTCGCCCGTGACGGGGTCGGTCCAGATGCCGTAGGTGCCGGTGGTGTACCCGGCGTGCCGCGCGGCGGGGCGGACGTACCCCTGGGACAGGGTCTCGGCCTCGTCGTGGACCTGTGCGTCGGTGTTGAGGTTGCGGGGCCAGAGGTCGAAGAGGTCCTTGTCGTAGTAGGGCGGTGTGGGCGAGTACTCGTGCAGGTCGTAGACGACGTCGGGCCGCCGGTCGCGGAGCACCGCGGCCAGGGCCCGCCCCTCGGCGGTCGCGAGGGCGAGGTGGTCGCGGTTGACGTCGACGCCGTCGCTGTTGCCGCGGGTGTCGGCGGCCCGGCCGTCGGGGTTGGCGGTGGGCACGACGAACAGCGTGGTGCGGTCCAGGAAGCGCCGGGTGCCGGCGTCCTTCGCGTACGCCAGGTCGCGGACCTTGGACAGACAGGCCTCGCGGCCGGACGGCTCGTCGCCGTGCTGGCTGCACACGAGGAGGACCCTGTTCGAGGCGTTCGGCCTGCCGAGCCGGACCAGTTGGAGGGGGCGCCCCTGTTTCGTCGTACCGATGCGGGCGACCGAGACCCGGCCGCTCGCCGCGTCGACGGCCGCCAGGAAGTCCTGTTCCTCCCTCTCGCCGGTCCAACGGGCACCGTTGGACCGCTCGAAGCCGGTGCGCGGCGGGGAGTCGGTCGCCTGGGCCGGCACGGCGACCAGGGACGCTGCCAGGGCCGCCGTGCTCAGGGTGAGGGCTCGGATCAACGCTCCGCCCCCGGGACCCGGTGGACCGAGCGCGGGGCATGGACGCCGTCGAGTGTCATGGGCTCCGCCACGGCTGCCCCGGCGCCCTTGGTGGCGTGCGCGAAGGCCGCGGCGCCGCCGACCAGCGGGACACGCGCCTTGGTGCGCGACAGATCGATCGTGAGCGTCGGCTTCGTCGACGGCGGGTCGATCAGGTCCTTGTCGGTGCCCGCGACGATCAGCGCGAGCCGGTGACCGGCGGGGACGACATGGTCGGTGGCGGCCAGGTCGATGGTGAGGGTGTACGCCTTGCCCGGGGTGAGCGGGACGCCCTTGCCGGGGTCGGCGTAGGTGCCGAGATCGGCCCAGCCGCGGCTGACCACGTTGTACTCGACGTCGGCGGTCCTGGCCCTGGTCTCCTTGAAGCAGGCGCTGTCCCCCGCGGTGCTCGCGCCCCAGCAGGTGCGGTCGGTGAGGGTGGTGATGCCCTCGCCGCTCGCCGCGTAGTCGCGGATGGTGTCCGGACCGAGGTCCACGAGCACGGCGGAGAGATGGGCCGTGGTGGTGGTCGGGGTCGCGGTGACCATGACCTTCGAGGAGCCGGCCAGGCGCAGGTCCTTGGTGAGGACGCCGGTGGCGAAGCCCGCCTTCTCGGGGGTGGCGGTGTCGATCCGCGCGGCCCAGTCGGTCTCGCTGAGCGCCGGGTCGTCGGTGAACGTCTCCGTGCCGCGCCCGCGGGTGAGGCCGAGGGTGCCGACGCCGGGGGTGTCGCCCTGGGCGGGGCGCAGGGCGACCGCGGAGGTGCCGCGCGGGGGCCAGGACTTGGAGGTCACCCACTGGTCGGGGTGGCGTTCGATGTCGGCCATCGGCTCACGGTCGATGCCGTTGTCGTAGCCGAGGAGTTCGTGGTCGAACCAGCGGTGCAGGGTGTCGACCCAGGTGGCGCGGCGGAAGTCGAAGGGGTCGACATGGCCGGTCTGGGAGAGCCAGATCTTGCGCTCGACGCCGTTCTTCGCGAGGGCGTCCCACCACTGGCCGAGGTGCTTCATACGGACGTTGAGGTCCTGCTGTCCGTGGATCGCGAAGACGCTGGCCCTCACCTTGGAGGCGGCCTTGACGTAGTCCCGCTCGGTCCACAGGCCGGTCCAGTCACCGGTGCGCGGGGCGCCGTCGACGATCCTCTGCTGGACGGCGTCGCACTTGGCGCGGGCGTCGGGGCTGTTGACGTAGTCGGACAGCCAGTCGGGGCCGGAGTCGTAGAGCGGGGCGCCCTGCTGGAAGTAGTAGTCGTACCAGGAGGAGATGGCGCTGATCGGGACGATCGTCCGCAGGCCCTTGACGCCGGTGGCGGCCACGCCGTTGGCGATGGTGCCGTCCCAGCTCTTGCCGATCATCCCCGTCCTGCCGTTGGTCCAGGTCGCCTTGGCGCGTGCGGTGCCGGTGCGGCTGGTGTACGCGGTGGCCCGGCCGTTCAGCCAGTCGACCACCGCCTTGGCGGAAAGGATGTCCGAGCGGCCGCCCACGTCGACACAGCCGTCGGAGCGGTTCGTGCCGGCGAGGTCCACGCCGACGACGGCGTAGCCGCGCGGCACGAAGTAGTTGTCGTAGAAGAGCGGCATCTGGACGACGTGACCGTTCGCGTCGTACGTCTTCTTCTGGCTCTCGTTGCCGCGCCCGCAGCAGGAGTAGTAGGGGCTGGCGTCCATGATGACCGGAACCTTGCGGCCCTGCCGGGCGAGTTCGCGGGGACGGACGATGTCGACGGCCACCCGGTCGTGCTTCCCGTCGCCGTCCCCGTCCAGTCCGGTGTCCACCCAGACGGCCTCGCGGACGGCGTTGTCGTAGGAGTAGACGGGTTTGCTCTCGCGCGGGCCCGCCTGTGCGGCGGCGGGCGTGAGGAACGTGGCCAGCAGGGCGGCGGTGGCCGCCGTCGCGAAGCGGGTCCGGGCCCCGCTCGACGGTCTCCAGATCGTGAAGCGCGTGCGAATCGGCATGCGCGGACGGTACAGCGGTCAACTCCCGTGCAAAAGAGGGCCCATCGGGGCGACGAAGGAGTGGCCGGAAAGGTGCGTGGGACGGGATGGCTCGTGACGGCCGAATGGCGATCGTGTGACGGCTGCCGCCGTGGACACCGCGGGCCCACAGGTGATGAATAGGCTCCGAACAGACTTCGTGCCCCTACGACTTGGAGCTTTCGTGCACCGCAGACTCATCGCGCCCGGCGCACTGGCCGCCGCGTCCGTCCTGCTGGCGATCCCGGCATCGGCCGCGAGCCACTCCCCCGGCGCTCCGGGCATCGGCGACCCCTACTACCCGGCCTACGGCAACGGCGGATACGACGTCTCCCACTACGACCTGCGGCTGAAGTACCAGCCGGCGACCGACGAGTTGGAGGGCACGGCCACCCTGCTCGCCCGCACCACCGAGGACCTGTCGCGCTTCAACCTGGACTTCCTGCTGGACGTCTCCGAGGTCCGGGTCAACGGCGCGAAGGCGTCCTTCGCCACCTCCGGGGAGCATGAGCTGGAGATCACCCCGAGGACACCGCTCGCGAAGGGCACCGCCGTCACCGTCGTCGTCCGCTACAGCGGGGTGCCGTCCTCGAAGGAGGCGTACGGCTTCAACGCCTGGCTGCGCACGCCCGACGGAGGTGTCGCCGCGGGCGAGCCGGAGGGGGCCTGGTGGTGGTTCCCGAGCAACGACCACCCGCTCGACAAGGCGACCTACGACGTGTCGGTACAGGTCCCGAACGGCACCCAGTTCATCTCCAACGGCACGCTCCAGTCGACGACTTCACGCCTGGGCTGGACCCGCTACAACTGGCGCTCCAACAAGCCGCAGGCCACCTACCTCGCCACCTTCGCGGCCGGCCGCTTCGACGTCACCACCGGCACCTCCGAGAGCGGCATTCCGGTCGTCAACGCCTACAGCAAGGACCTCGGCGACAACGCCGGTTCGGCGCGGGCGAGCCTGGAGCGGAGCGGGGAGGTCACCGACTGGCTGAGCGAGTACTTCGGGCCGTATCCCTACAACGCGGTCGGCGGCTATGTGCCCAACACCCCGCAGGTGGGGTACGCGCTCGAGACCCAGACCCGGCCGTTCTACAGCCCCCGGCAGTTCGCGAGCGGTGCGAACGTGTCCGTCGTCGTGCACGAGCTGGCCCACCAGTGGTACGGCGACGACGTGTCGGTCAAGGGCTGGAAGGACATCTGGATCAACGAGGGCTTCGCCCGCTACGCGCAGTGGCTGTGGTCCGAGCACGAGGGCGAGGGCACCGCGCAGGAGATCGCCGACTACGTGTACGCCTCGCGTCCGGCCGACGATCCCTTCTGGACGGCGAAGCCGGGTGACCCGGGGCCGGAGAACCAGTTCCACGCCGCCGTGTACGACCGTGGGGCGCTGACGCTCCAGGCGCTGCGGAACGAGATCGGCGACGAGGCGTTCTTCCGGGTGCTCAAGGGGTGGCCGCAGAAGTACGCGTACGGGAACGCCTCGGTGGCCGACTTCCGGGCGTACGCGGAGGAGGTGTCCGGGCGGTCGCTGTCCGCGCTCTTCGACACCTGGCTGTTCCAGCCGTCGAAGCCGGCCGCCGGTGCGGCGGCGAAGGCGTCCATCGCGAGGTCGTCGGCCGTGCCCGCGCAGCCGAGGTCGTGGAAGAAGATCGCCGCGACGAACGACGTGCACCGGGACGGGCACGAGCACAGGCACGGGCACTAGGAGGAAGGCGGCGGGGTGGTCAGCCCTCGATCCCGGTCGAGGTGTGGGCCGCCCCGACCGGCTTGGACTCCGGCGAGCCGCGCTGGCGCAGGTAGATGGAGAGGACGGCCATGGAGGCGACCGCGAGCAGCTCGGACTGCCAGTTCTGCAGAGTCCGGCTCCAGAAGTCCGCCGAGCCGATGTAGCCGCTCCAGCTCATGGGCGCCTGGAGCCCGCGCAGCTGCTCCTCGTTGTAGGCGGCGACCCCGCTGATCGACTGGGCCAGCCAGGACAGGGCGAACAGGGTGCCCATCACCAGACCGAGCGAGTGCGAGTAGACCCGCCGACGAAGGCCGTCACCCCGCGCCCAGCGCGGCGAGTTCCGATGGGCGTGGCGGCCCACCCGCTGGTCCCCGTCCGACTCCGTCCCGGCTTTGTCCATTTCCTTGGACTCGGGCGAACCCCGCTGGAGAAGCCACACGGTGGCGGTGATGTAGAGGAAGAACTGGAGATACTCGGATTGCCAGTTCTCCGTGACGTCGACGGCGAAATCGGACGACATCAGATATTCGCCGAACCCGACCTGGGCGAGCCCGTCGGCGGCCAGTTGGTTGTTGAAGTCGGCGTGCCCGGCGATCGCCTGGCCCACGAGGGCCAGCAGGAAGGCGACACCGAATCCCAGGCCCAGTCCGTTGTCGCGGAGGAATCCGCGCGTTGTCGTGGTGGTCATCGCTGCATCAGCCCTACGGCGGTGAAGTAGAAGAGGCCGCTGAGGACGATGACCAGACAGAGCGTGAACATGATCCGCACGGCTCCTCACCCTCCCTTGATCACGCACTGGTAGGGCTGACCCGGGCGGGGGGCGCAGCCGGCCGCGACGACCTTCCAGCCGTCCGCGAACCGGGACAGGAACAGCGTGTCCGAGGCGAGGACCACGCGCGCCTGCCGGCCGTGGACGTCGGTGCCGCGGACATCACCGCCGAGGGGTAGGTCCTGGGCGGCGATCGCCTGCTCGCAGGACTTCTTCTCGGACTGCTCCACCTCGCCGCGGGTCTCCGGCGCGAGGGCCGCGCACAGGCCCTCGGCGTCGTGGGAGCGCAGCGCGCGCTCGAACCCGCGGGCGGCCGCGGAGGCCGCCGAGTCACGTTCTCCGACACTGTCACAACCGCCGAGTCCCAGTCCGCAGAGGGACAGGACGGCCAGCGTGCCGATCCAGCGCACCTTTCTCACCCCGCCCGGGTACCCGCATCCCCCGCATCCGAAAGACCGGCCACACGCGTGTGGAGCGCGTCCCGTCCTATCGCGTCCGTCCGCGTCGACGGGACCGTGCAGGCATGGGCGCCGGCCACCGCGCCGTACAGGGCGCACCGAAGCGGGGGCTCGCCGGTCAACCCGCCGTAGAGGAAGGCGGCGGCGAAGGCGTCGCCCGCGCCGTTGGAGTCCACCACCGGGGCGGGCGGCGGGACCGCGGGGATCCGGGTCAGCGCGTCGTCGGCCAGGAGGTAGGCGCCCTCGGCTCCGGCGGTGGCGACGACGATCTCGGCGCGGCCGCGGTCGGTGATCCGGCGCATGGTCCGCTCGGGGTCCCGCAGGGCGGCGGCGGAGAGGAAGACCACGTCGGCGGTGTGGGCGAACGGCTCGTGGTAGGGGTTCTCACCGTCCCAGTCGTGCAGGTCGGTGGAGATGCTCACCCCGGACTCGCGCAGGGCGGGCAGGGCGTGGGCGCAGGGCTGGGTGATCGACACGTGCGCGTGCCGGCTCGTCGCCGCCAGCGCCCGGACCGTCGCCTCGGGCAGCCGGTCGTCCGGGTGCGAGCGGCTGACGTCGTACAGGGAGAGGCGTCGGCCGTCGGGTCCCACGAGGTTGACGGCGCGCTTGGTGCCGGCCGGCTGCGGGACGGCGGTGAGGCCGATGCCCCGCTCCTGGTGCAGGGCGCGGACGAGGTCGCCCTCGGGGTCGTCGCCGAGCATGTCGATGTGGTGGGTGCGCAGGCCGAGGGCGCTCAGGCCCACGGCGACGAAGTCCCCGGTCTGGCCCGCGCGGGTGCGGATACCGGAGTCGATCATGTAACTGTCGGCGTACGGCAGCGGCAGCTCCGGCACGTGGACGATGGTGTCGACGCCCGCGCCGCCCAGGACCAGAACGTCGATGTCCGTGCTCAACTCCGGCCCTCCCCGTGGTCGTGGACCGTGACGGCGATCCCCTGCTCGGTCAGCCGCTCCTGGACGAGCGGTTCGACCCGGGACCACGTGCCTCCGGCCAACCCGCACCCTATCCGTGGCATGTGCACGGAGGCGCCCAGTTCCGTGGCTTTGTCGGCGACCCGGGCGAGGGCCGTGTCGATGGCTTCGTAGCGCACCGGGACGCCCTTGCTGCCGGTGCGGGTCCCGCGCTGGCCGACCATGTCGGCCTCCCGCACGAAGCCCTTGCAGACAGGGGCGATCAGCTTGACGCCCGTCACCGACGGAACGGTGGCGTCACACCGGACGTACGTGATCTCCGACATGACGCCACCGTAGAGGCCGGCACTGACAACCGGCCCGGGCTACTTCGTGAGGTCGGTCAGTTCCCGGTCGGTCGTCGTGGTGACCCGGCGGCGGACGGCGTACCAGCCGGCGACCAGCATCACAGCGATCACCGGGATCAGCAGGAGGGTCTTGCGGCCGACCTCGGGGTCCTTCCCCATCATGCCGAGGCAGGCCAGCAGGAAGGCGATCGTGGTGATCTCCGTGACCGGGCTGAGCGGGAGGCGGAAGGAGGGGCGGGTCAGCAGGCCCGCCCGCGCGCGGCGGACGAAGGCCAGGTGGCAGACCATGATGATCACCCAGGTGGAGATGATGCCGAGGGAGGCCACGTTCAGGACGATCTCGAAGGCCTGGCTGGGCATGAGGTAGTTCAGGCCGACGCCGAGCACGCAGACCGCGCAGGTGAGCAGGATGCCGCCGTAGGGGACCTGGCTGCGGTTCATGCGGGCGGTGAACTTCGGGGCCGAGCCCGCCATCGCCATGGACCGCAGGATGCGGCCCGTGGAGTACAGGCCGGAGTTCAGGGACGACATGGCGGCCGTGAGGACCACCAGGTTCATCACGTCGCCCGCGCCCTCCACACCGATCTTCGACAGGACCGTCACGAACGGGCTCTCGTCGGCCGAGTACACCGAGCCCGGCAGCAGGAGGGCCAGCAGGACCACCGAGCCCACGTAGAACAGACCGACCCGCCACATGATCGAGTTCACCGCGCGCGGGACGACCTTCTCCGGTTCGGCGGTCTCGCCCGCGGCGACCCCGACCAGCTCCAGGGCGGCGTACGCGAAGATCACGCCCTGCATGACCAGGACGACCGGCATCACGCCCTGCGGGAAGACGCCCCCGTGGTCGGTGATCACGCTCAGGCCCGGGGTCTGACCGCCGACCTCGTGCCGGGTGGCCAGCAGGAAGATGCCGACGCACATGAAGGCGACGAGCGTGGCGACCTTGATGATCGCGAACCAGAACTCCATCTCGCCGAAGATCTTCACCGAGATCAGGTTGACCACGAGGACCACCGCCAGGGCGATCAGGGCCAGCACCCACTGCGGGATGTCGGTGAACAGGCTCCAGTAGTGCGTGTAGAGCGCGATCGCGGTGATGTCGGCGATGCCGGTGGTCGACCAGTTCAGGAAGTACATCCAGCCGGCGACGTACGCGCCCTTCTCACCGAGGAACTCGCGCGCGTACGACACGAAGGAGCCGGAGGAGGGGCGGTACAGGACGAGCTCGCCGAGCGCCCGGACCACGAAGAAGGCGAAGACGCCGCAGACCAGGTAGGCGATCGCGAGCGCCGGGCCCGCGTTGTTCAGGCGCCCTCCGGCGCCGAGGAAGAGGCCGGTGCCGATCGCGCCGCCGATGGCGATCATGTTGACGTGGCGGGCCTTGAGGTCCTTGCTGTAACCGGCGTCGCCCGCGTCCGCGGGCGCCTGGGCCGCGAGAGTGGGGGCTGCGGCCTGTGCCGTGTCCACGGCGTCCTTGCTCACGAGTGGTACCGCTCTCTGGTGCGCCCGAGCGGATCGCGCTCGGGTGTCCGGACGTACGTATGGCCTGCGCGCTCGGTGGAGGCACAGACCAAGGAGCCACCTTCCCCCGCACCGGGCCGGTCACGCGGTGGCGGACTTCACACAGCGGGACATCTCACATGATCGGACGGGGGTGGCCCACGAGGTTTCACAGCACTGGTGAGACAGCGATACTGCTGCACATGGCGACCGAACCCCCCGAGACCGACGCGATGGCCCTCACGATCGACGAGCTGGCCGCGCGGGCGGGCGTCACGGTCCGCACGGTCCGCTTCTACGGCACCAAGGGGCTGCTGCCACCGCCGGTGATCGGTCCGCGGCGGGTGGGGCACTACGGACAGGAGCACCTCTCGCGGCTCGCGCTGATCGAGGAGCTCCAGCACCAGGGGATGACCCTGGCCGCGATCGAGCGCTATCTGCGGCAGCTGCCGCCGGACCTGAGCCCGCACGACCTCGCCATCCACCGCGCGGTCGTGGCCTCCTGGGCGCCGGACATCGCTCAGACGGCCACCCGCGCGGAGCTGGACCGGTGGGCGGGCCGGGCGCTGAGCGACGAGGACGTGGAGCGGCTGACGGCCATGAACGTGCTGCGACCGGACGGGGAGACCTTCCGCTTCGACTCGGGACTGCTGCGCCTCGGTGTCCAACTGCTCGACGTACCGCTGTCGTCGGAGTCGATCCTCGCCGCGCGCAACGTCCTGGTGGAGCACTCCCGTGCCGCGGCGCACGAGTTGGCCGAGCTGTTCCGCGGCGAGGTGTCGGAGCGGGACGCGCACGACGTGAAGTCGCTGTCCGCCCATATGCATCCGATCGTCGTGCAGGCGCTGCTGACGACCTTTCAGCGCTCGCTCAAGGAGGAGCTTCGCGAGTGGGTGGCCCCCTCACAAGTGGGCGGTTCCGCCTGACACGTCGAGGCGGGCGGCACGGTGCGCGGCGGCCGGCGGCGGTTCATGGCCGCAGGGGTACGTCGACCAGCAGCGGACCGGTCAAGTCAGCTGCTCCGGAGACCAGTTCGCGCAGGTGCCGGGCGCTGTGGGCACGGACCGCGTCGACGCCGAAGAAACCGGCCGCCCGGGTGAAGTCCAGCGGGCCCAGTTCGGTTCCCGGGCACCTGCCCCGGCCGCCCATCGCCTCGTAGGTGTCCTGGACCGTGCGGTAGGCGCCGTTGCCCATGACGACGAACAGGACGGGGGCGGACTGCCGGGCGGCGCTCCACAGCCCCTGGAGGCCGAACAGGGCGCAGCCGTCGCCGAGTACGGCGACCACGGGGCGCCCGGGTTCGGCGAGGGCACGGCCGACGGCGGCGCCGATCCCCCAGCCGAGGCCGCCGCCGACGGTGTGGGTGTAGCTGCCGGGCCGCTCCAGCCGTACGAGCCGGCGCAGCAACAGGCCCACGGTGATGGCCTCCTCGACGACCGCGGTGCCCGGCGGCAGGCCGTGGGCCACGGCGTGGGCGGCGGCCCGCGGGTCCAGGGGGGCCGCGGAGTAGGCGGCGCGGGCGGCGGACTCGGCACGGTCGCGGGCGGTGCCGTGCCGCTCGCCGGCGCGCAGTGTGCGGCTCTTGGCGGTGTGGGCGGGGACGCGTTCGCGCAGGAGTTCGGCGAGGCGGTCGAGGGAGGGTTCGAGGGCGCCGACCAGTCCGGCCTCGGCGGGGAAGTTGCGGCCGATCTCGTCCGGGTCGGAGTCGAGCTGGACGACGGTGAGGCCGGGCGGCAGTGCGGGGCCGGGGGTGTACTGGTGCGGGGTGAAGGCGTGGGCGCCGGCGATGAGCAGCACGTCGTGCGGGGCGAGGGCGGCGCGGATGGCGTCGTGGCGGGGCGGCAGCATCCCGGCGTACAGGGGGTGCGTGGTCGGGAAGTCGAGGCAGTCGGCCATGGGCTGGTGGTGGACGGTCGCGCCGCAGGCCACCGCCGTACGGACCAGGGCGGCGACCGCGCCCTCGCGGCCGACGCCGTCCCCGGCGACGATGGCGGGGCGGGCGGCGCCGGCGAGCAGGACGGCGGCGTGTTCGATGCCGGGGGCCGGGCCCGGCGGGGGCGTCGGGGTGCGGGCCGGGACCTCGACCTCGGTGTCCTCGGCGAGCAGGTCCGTGGGGACGGACAGGAACACCGGCCCGGCGGGCGGGCGTACGGCGAGGGCGAAGGCCCGGCGTAACGCGAGCGGCAGGTCGTGGGCGTGCTGGATGTCGTAGGCCGCCTTCACGGCGGGGGCCGCGAGGGCGACGAGGTCACCCGAGAGCATCGGGTCCTGCTGGAGGTGGCGGCGGTCCTGCTGGCCGGCGGTCACCACGAGGGGGGTCCGGGAGCGGCGGGCGTTGAGCAGGCCGAGGATCCCGTTGGCCAGGCCTCCGGCCGCGTGCAGGCTGACGAAGGCGGGCCGGCCGGTGGCGCGGGCGTATCCGTCGGCCATGGCGACGACGGCGCCCTCGTGCACGCCGAGGACGTACTCGGGGGCGCCCTCGGTCTCCGACAGCGCGGCCAGGAAGGGCAGTTCGGTCGTTCCGGGGTTCCCGAAGATCCGGTCCACGCCCTCGTCGCGGAGGATGTCCACCAGAGCGAGGGCGGGGCGCGTTCCCATGGGGGCTCCTCGGCGGGGAGGGGGCCGGTTCACAGGCCAGCGTGGGCGTTCCGGACCCGGGGAGCAAGCCCGTGGTGGCGCACGGCGGTACGGGGCGGGGGCAGGCGGGAAGGCCGTCACCCCCGCCGCCCCTGCCCGTACCAGCCCGGCGTCACGCGTCCGCGAACCGCTCCCCCTTCTCCGCCTTCTCCACCAGCAGGGCCGGCGGGGTGAACCGGTCCCCGTACCGCTCGGCCAGCTCACGCGCGCGTGCCACGAAGCCCGGCAGGCCGCCCTCGTAGCCGTTGATGTACTGGAGCACGCCCCCCGTCCAGCCCGGGAAGCCGATGCCGAAGACGGAGCCGATGTTGGCGTCGGCGACGGACGTCAGGACGCCCTCCTCCAGGAGCTTCACCGTGTCGAGGGCCTCGGAGAAGAGCATGCGTTCCTGCATGTCCCGGAAGGGGATCTCCGCGCCCTCGCGGGTGAAGTGCTCACGCAGGCCCGGCCAGAGGCGCGTGCGCCTGCCGCTGTCGTCGTAGTCGTAGAAGCCCGCTCCCCCGCTGCGGCCGGTGCGGCCGAACTCGTCGACCATGCGGTCGATGACGGCCTCCGCGGGGTGCGTGGGCCACACCCCGCCCGCCTCCTCGACGGCTCGCTTGGACTCGTTGCGGATCTTGCGCGGGAGGGTGAGGGTCAACTCGTCCATCAGGGAGAGGACCTTGGCGGGGTAGCCCGCCTGCGCCGCGGCCTGTTCGACGGACGCGGGCTCGATGCCCTCGCCGACCATCGCGACGCCCTCGTTGATGAAGTGGCCGATCACGCGGGAGGTGAAGAAGCCGCGGGAGTCGTTGACGACGATCGGGGTCTTCTTGATCTGGCGGACCAGGTCGAAGGCGCGGGCCAGCGCCTCGTCGCCGGTGCGCTCGCCCCTGATGATCTCCACCAGCGGCATCTTGTCGACCGGCGAGAAGAAGTGCAGCCCGATGAAGTCGGCCTGCCGCTCCACGCCCTCGGCGAGCACGGTGATCGGCAGCGTGGAGGTGTTGGAGCACAGCAGCGCGTCCGGTTCGACGAGGTGCTGGATCTCCTGGAACACCTTGTGCTTGAGCTCCGGGTTCTCGAAGACGGCCTCGATCACCGCGTCGCAGCCCGCCACGTCGGCGGGGTCTGCCGTCGGCCGGATGAGGGCCAGCAGGGCGTCCGCCTTCTCCTGGGTCGTACGGCCCCTGCTGACGGCCTTCGCGCACAGCTTCTCGGAGTACGCCTTGCCCTTGGCCGCCGCCTGCTCCGACACGTCCTTCAGGACCACCTCGATGCCCGCGCGGGCGCACGAGTAGGCGATGCCCGCACCCATCATCCCGGCGCCGAGGACGGCCACCTTGCGGACCGGGCGCGGTGCGATGCCCTGGGGGCGGTTGGCGCCGGAGTTGACGGCCTGGAGGTCGAAGAAGAACGCCTGGATCATGTTCTTCGAGATCTGGCCGGCCGCGAGTTCGACGAAGTAGCGCCCCTCGATGACCTGCGCGGTCTCGAAGTCGACCTGGGCGCCCTCGACCGCCGCGGCGAGGATGTTGCGGGGCGCCGGATAGGGCGCGCCGTTGGTCTGCTTGCGCAGGTTGGCCGGGAAGGCGGGCAGGTTGGCGGCGAACTTGGGGTTCGCGGGGGTGCCGCCGGGGATGCGGTAGCCGGGCCTGTCCCAGGGCTGCTGCGACTCGGGGTTGGCCTCGATGAAGGCGCGGGCCTTGGCGAGGAGCTCGTCCTGGGTGGCGGCCACCTCGTGGATCAGGCCGTTGTCGAGGGCGCGTTGCGGGGAGTACTGGGTGCCCTGGAGGAGGACCTTCAGCAGGGCGTCGGCGATGCCGAGGAGGCGGACCGTACGGGCCACACCGCCGCCGCCCGGAAGCAGGCCGAGTGTGACCTCGGGGCAGCCGATCTTGGAGCCGGGGGCGTCCAGGGCGACGCGGTGGTGGCAGGCGAGGGCGATCTCGTAACCGCCGCCCAGGGCCGCGCCGTTCATCGCCGCGACGACCGGCTTGCCGAGGGTCTCGATGCGGCGGAGGTCGCGCTTGATGGCCATGCCGCCGTCGAACAGCTCCTGCGCGGTCTCCGGCGTCACCCGGATGAGGTCGCGCAGGTCGCCGCCCGCGAAGAAGGTCTTCTTGGCGGAGGTGATGATGACGCCGCGGATGGAGTCCTTCTCGGCCTCCAGGCGGTCGGTGACGTGCGCGAGGGAGTCGCGGAACGCCTGGTTCATGGTGTTCGCGGACTGATGGGGGTCGTCGAGGACGAGCGTGACGACGCCCTCGCGGTCCTGCTCCCAGCGGATGGTCGTGGACTGAGTGCTCATGTGGAGGTGCTCCGTGTGATCCGTCGTGTCCGTCGGGAGGGGGTCAGATGCGCTCGACGATGGTGGCGATGCCCATGCCGCCGCCGACGCAGAGGGTGGCGAGGCCGTAGCGCTTGTCCTGGCGCTCGAGTTCGTCGACGAGCGTGCCGAGGATCATGGCGCCGGTCGCGCCCAGCGGGTGGCCGAGCGCGATCGCGCCGCCGTTGACGTTGACCTTGTCCAGGGACAGGCCCATGTCCTTCACGAAGCGCAGGACCACGGCCGCGAAGGCCTCGTTGATCTCCACCAGGTCGATGTCGTCGATCGACAACCCCGCCTTGGCGAGGGCCTTGCGGGTCGCGGGCGCGGGGCCGGTGAGCATGATGGTCGGCTCGGAGCCGGAGACGGCGGCGGAGACGATCCGCGCGCGCGGGGTGAGGCCGTAGCGCTCGCCGACCTCACGCGAGCCGATGGCCACCAGCGAGGCGCCGTCGACGATGCCGGAGGAGTTGCCCGCGTGGTGGACGTGGTCGATCTTCTCGACCCAGTGGTACTTCTGGAGCGCCACGGCGTCGAAGCCGCCCAGGTCGCCGATGTCCGCGAAGGACGGCTTGAGCCTGGCCAGCGAATCCGCCGTGGTCCCCGGGCGCAGGTGCTCGTCGTGGTCGAGGACGACGAGGCCCGCGCGGTCCTTGACCGGGACGACGGACCGGTCGAAGCGGCCCTCCTTCCAGGCCGTCGCCGCGCGCTCCTGGGACAGCGCCGCGTACTCGTCGACGTCCCGGCGGGAGAAGCCCTCGACCGTGGCGATGAGGTCGGCGCCGATGCCCTGCGGCACGAAGTCGACCGCCAGGTTGGTCATCGGGTCGTTGAACCAGGCCCCGCCGTCCGAGGCCATCGGCACGCGGGACATGGACTCCACGCCGCCCGCGAGGACGAGGTCCTCCCAGCCGGAACGGACCTTGGCGGCGGCCATGTTGACGGCCTCCAGACCCGAGGCACAGAAGCGGTTCTCCTGGACGCCCGCGACGGTGTCCGGCAGTCCGGCGGCCACGGCGGCGATCCGGGCGATGTCGGAGCCCTGGTCGCCGACGGGTCCGACCACGCCGAGCACGATGTCGTCGATGGCCGCCGGGTCCAGGGCGGGGAAGCGGTCGCGGATCTCGTGGATGAGTCCGACGACCAGGTCGATGGGCTTGGTGCCGTGCAGGGCGCCGTTCGCCTTGCCGCGGCCGCGCGGGGTGCGGATCGCGTCGTACACGTACGCTTCGGTGCTCACAAAGACGCCTTTCAACGAGGGTGGGCCGAGCGGGAAGAACCTTCAGCCGAGCGGGAGTGCCTCCAGCCGTGCGGGAAGGCCTTCAGCCGAGCAGGGAACGCCCGATGATCTCCTTCATGATCTCGGTCGTCCCGCCGTAGATGGTCTGGATGCGGCCGTCGGTGAAGGCCCGGGCGACGGGGTACTCGCTCATGTAGCCGTAGCCGCCGTGCAGTTGCAGGCACCGGTCGGCGACCCGTTTCTGGAGTTCGGTCGCCCACCACTTGGCCATGGAGGCGTGGACCGCGTCGAGCTCACCGTTCGAGTGATCCTCGACGCAGCGGTCGAGGAACGTGCGGGTGACGGCGCACTCGGTGGCCATCTCCGCCACCTCGAAGCGGATGTGCTGCTTGGTGGCCAGCGGCCGGCCGAAGGCCTCGCGCTCCTTGACGTACTCCGTGGTGATCTCCAGCAGGTGCTCGGCGGCGGCGATCGCGGAGACGGCGATGCTCAGCCGCTCCTGGGCGAGGTTCGTCATGAGGTGGACGAACGCGCCGTTCAGCTCGCCGAGCAGGTTCTCCTTGGGCACGCGCACGTCGTGGAAGAACAGCTCGGCGGTGTCCTGCGCCTTCTGGCCGATCTTCTCGAGGTTGCGGCCCCGTTCGAAGCCGTCCATGCCG
This sequence comes from Streptomyces sp. NPDC034103, assembly GCF_055575395.1. Lineage (NCBI taxonomy): Bacteria > Bacillati > Actinomycetota > Actinomycetes > Kitasatosporales > Streptomycetaceae > Streptomyces > Streptomyces sp. NPDC034103. The sequence goes on from NZ_JBVISS010000008.1 coordinate 288,869, forward strand.
CGCTCGACGACGAGCAGCGACAGGCCGCGCGCGCCGCCCTCGGGGGTGGTCCTGGCGACCACGATCACCAGGTCGGCGAGGATCCCGTTGGAGATGAACGTCTTGGAACCGTTGAGCACCCAGTGGTCGCCGCGGTCCTCGGCGTGGGTGCGGATGCCCTGGAGGTCGGAACCGGCGCCGGGCTCGGTCATGGCGATGGCCGTGATCAGGGTGCCGTCGCAGAAGCCGGGCAGCCAGCGCCGCTTCTGCTCCTCGGTGGCCAGGCCGGTCAGATACGGGCCGATGATGTCGTTGTGCAGCCCGAGGGCGAGTCCGGGCGCCCCCGCGCGCGTGAACTCCTCGGCGAGGACGGCGCTGTAGCGGAAGTCGGCGGTGCCGCCGCCCCCGTACTCCTCGTCCACGGCGAGCCCGAGCAGCCCCTGCTTGCCCGCCGCCCGCCAGGCGTCGCGGGAGACGATGCCGTCCTTCTCCCAGCTCTCGTAGTACGGCAGCACCTCCCTGGCCAGGAAGGCGCGGACCGTCTCGCGGAACGCGTCGTGCTCGGGGGCGAAGATCTGCCGCTTCATGGGGTGTCGAGGCCCTTCAGGAGGTCGGGTACGTCCCAGTCGCGCGCCACGTCGGCGGTGCCGGTGCCGGGCTGTGCCGGTCCGGTGCGCACGCTCGTCGGGGTCGCGGAGAAACGCGGGGCGGGCGCGGGCTGGGTGAGGCCGCCGTGGTCGGTGAAGGTGCCGCGGGCGGCGAGGTGCGGGTGGTGCGGGGCCTCGCGCAGGGACAGCACGGGGGCCACGCACGCGTCCGTGCCGTCGAAGAGGGCCGTCCACTCGTCCCGCGTACGGGACCTGAAGCGGGCGGCGACGGCCTCGCGCAGCTCGCCCCAGCGGGTCCAGTCCGTGCGGGCGTCGGCGTGCTCGGCGAGGTCGAGGAGACGGGTGAACTCGGCGTAGAACTGCGGCTCCAGCGGGCCGACCGCCATGTACCGCCCGTCGGCCGTCTCGTAGGTGCCGTAGTACGGGCAGCCGCCGTCCAGGAGGTTGGCGCCGCGCCGGTCCTGCCAGCCGCCGGCGGCCAGCATGCCGTGGATCATCGCCGAGAGGTGGGCGGTGCCGTCGACGATGGCGGCGTCGACGACCTGGCCGGTGCCGGTGGCGCGCGCGTGGTGCAGGGCGGCGAGGACGCCGACGACGAGGTAGAGGGAGCCGCCCGCGTAGTCGCCGAGGAGGTTGGCGGGGGCGGGCGGGGGCTCGCCGGGGCTGCCGGTCATGCCGAGGGTGCCGGTGAGGGCGATGTAGGTGATGTCGTGGCCGGCGCGCGGGGCGAGCGGGCCGTCCTGGCCCCAGCCGGTCATCCGGCCGTAGACGAGCCTCGGGTTGCGGGCGTGGCAGGCCTCGGGGCCGATGCCGAGCCGCTCGGCGACGCCGGGGCGAAATCCCTCGATCAGGATGTCCGCGCGGGCGGCGAGGTCGAGGACGCGGGCGGGGCCGTCCGGGGCCTTCAGGTCGACGACCACGGAGCGCTTGTTGCGGTTGGTGATGTCGTGCTCGGCCTTGATGGCGAGCCCGGGGCCGCCGGGCCGGTCCACGCGCACCACGTCGGCGCCGAGGTCGGCCAGGAGCATGGCGGCGAACGGGCCCGGCCCGATACCGGCCAGCTCCAGTACGCGCACGCCGGTGAGCGGGCCCTGCCCCGGCGTCGTTGCCGTCGTCATCCAGCCCCCATTGGCGTGACACAACCGATGTAACACCAGTGATGCTAAGAACACGTTCCACCGGACACAAGACCTGAACGCGACGGAACGAGCAAGCGCTTAGGCAATCATTGCGCTCACCGCCCGTCCAGCTCCGGTGTCAGGTGTGTTCGTCCTCCTCACGGTCGCCGCCGGCGCCGGCGGCGACCGGGCGTCATGGTCGAGCCACGAGGGCGCGCGCCCTTTTCCCCCTTCTTCAGGGCATTCCTGGGCGCCGCCACCACGCACCCGCGACCTCGTCGTCCCGGTTCCGCACCCCTCACGCTAGCCTCGGCCACCGACAACGGCGCGTGGTGCGGAACCGAGGGGTGTCATGAGCAGGCTGAACAGGGCGGACCGTCCGTACGACATCGTGCTCTTCGGAGCCACCGGGTTCGTGGGGACCCTCACCGCGGAGTACCTGGCCGCGCACGCCCCCGAGGGACTGCGCTGGGCGATCGCCGGGCGGAGCGAGGACAAGCTCCGGGCGCTGCGGGAGCGGCTGCCGGCCGGCGCCGAGGTCGGGGTACTGCGGGCGGACGTGTCCGACCCGGCCTCGCTGCGGGCGCTCGCCGAGCACGCGCGCGTGGTGGCCACGACGGTGGGCCCCTATGTGACGTACGGCGAGGAACTGGTGGCGGCCTGCGCGGAGCACGGGACGGACTATCTCGACCTCACCGGTGAGCCGGAGTTCGTGGACCGGATGTACGTCCGGCACGACGCACGCGCGCGGGAGACCGGTGCACGGCTGGTGCACGCCTGCGGCTTCGACTCGGTGCCGCACGACCTGGGCGTGTACTTCACCGTGCGGCAGTTGCCGGAGGGCGTCCCGCTCACGGTCGACGGGTATGTGACGGCGGACGCCACCTTCTCGGGCGGCACGTTCGCCTCGGCGCTGAACCAGTTCGCGCGCGGACGGCAGATGATCGCCGCCGCACGGGACCGCGCACGGCACGAACCGCGGCTGGTGGGACGGCGGGCCTCCACCCCGAACGGTGCCCCGAAATTCGCCGGGGAGGTCGGCGCCTGGGCACTGCCGCTGCCGACCATCGACGCGCAGATCGTGGGGCGTTCGGCCCGGGCGCTGGAACGTTTCGGCCCGGATTTCCGCTACCGCCACTACGCGGCCGTACGCCGGCTGCCGATGGCCGTGGGCGGGGTCGCCGCGGTCGGCGCGCTGTTCGCGGCGGCTCAACTGCCGCCCGCGCGGCGCTGGTTGTCCGACCGGCTCAAGCCCGGGGACGGTCCGAGCGCCGAGAAGCGCGCGAAGAGCTGGTTCTCGGTCCGCTTCGTGGGCGAGGGCGGCGGCCGCCAGGTGTTCACCGAGGTGTCGGGCGGCGACCCGGGCTACGACGAGACGGCGAAGATCTTCGCCGAGGCGGCACTGTCCCTGGCCCTCGACGACCTTCCGCCGACCTCCGGCCAGGTCACCACCGCGGTGGCCATGGGCGACGCGCTGACCGAGCGGCTCACGCGCGCGGGGATCGTCTTCCGGGTGGCCAGGAGCCGCTGACCTACAGGGGCCAGGTGGCGACCGTGTAGATCATCCCGCAGATCCAGCCGAGGCCCGCCAGCACGGCGAGCACCAGCGCGGCCGTCACCGCGCGCTCGACCGGCCGGTCGGGGTCGGCGAGCGGCTTCGGGGAGCGGTGCCTGGGCATGCGGTGCGTCGTCATGCGGCCCAGCCTGCCGATCAGGGCGGCGCACCCGCATCCGTACAGATACTCAGTTCGCGTACTCAGCCGCCCAGTACGGCGTCCACGCGCCCGCGCCGCTCGGGGTCGCCGGCGGTGGCCAGACGGGCGAGAGGGGCGATCCGCCAGCCCGCGTGGTGGTCGAAGTACGGTGCGGGACCGGCCGCGTTGTGGGCGAGCTTGGCGACGGTCTCGGCGATGCGGAAGACCGAGCGCCCCGCCTCGGTGAGCCCGTCGAACGGCGTGCCCGCGCGGACCCGCTCGAACACCTCGCGGCCCCGGTGCCACTGGTCGCGGTCGCCCGCGAGGTGCAGCGCGGCCACGATCTCCGGTGTCCGGTACGGCCCGTGGGCCACCGCGTCCAGGACCCGGCCCGCCCAGGTCACGGGGTCGGCCTGGCGTTCGTAGACCGTGCGCCCCCAGCTCCGCTCGGGGTCCGCCGCCGCCTGTTGCGCCTGCGGGTTGCGAACCGCGGTCGCCTCCTTCAGCGCGGCCCGGCACAGCGCGTCGGCTCGGCGGGTGGTCTCCGGGAGGCGGTATCGCGGGGTCAACGCCAGGGTGTGGGCGCAGGCGTTGTGGAGGCTCACGCGGTGGCCGACGGAGACGAAGACCGGCTTGACGGCCTCCCTGGTGCGCAGGGCGCGGCCGACCTCCTCGGTACCCGCGAGGAGCGGGCCGGAGCTGCCACGCGCGGCGCCGGGGGCGTCGTAGGTGAAGGTGAAGGGGTTCTTGGCGACGCCGATCGTCGGGAGGCCGGTGAGGACGCCGAGGTGGCTCGCGAGACCGAAGCGGCGCGGGTGGGCGCGGCCGTAGCCGTCGCAGACGACCAGCCCCGGCGGGCACGGCAGGGCCTCCAGGGCGGCCATGACCGTGGGGATCTCCCGGAAGGCGAGCAGGCCGGGGACGTACGGGAAGGAGATCCGGCCGACCGCCGTGGCCTCGGCGACGACGTCGAGGGTCGCCGCGTCCAGGACGACGGCCGCGGCCGCCACCACGTCCCTCTCGTCGTCGTACGCCACGTCCACCCCGGTCACGTGCCCGGCGCCGGGCGGCGGGCCCGGCTCGTCGAGCACCACCCTGGTCCGCAGTTCGTCCTGGGCGGCGCGGGCCTGCTCCTCGGTCGCGGGCCAGCCCGCGGGAATCGTCACGGTCGTCATGGTGGGACGAGCGTACGTGGGGGCGGGGCTCGCGATCATGCCGGTTCCGCGGGGCGCGGTGTGGCCCGAGGAGAACTGGCAGCGCAACTGGGAGAACGCGGTCCTCTGGACTTCCCTGCTGCCGGTGCCCTGGGGGTGACGCCGCGCCGACGTTCACGTGAGGCGGCTCGGCGGACGGCGGGCAGCCGTGGCCGAGCCGGTCCTCAGGCCGCCTGCCAAGGCGTCACTCGTCGCCGAGCGCGCGCTTGAGCTGGCTCTTGTTCATGTCCGAACGGCCGCTGATGTTGCGGCGCTTGGCCTCCGCGTAGAGCTGGTCGTAGGTCGGGCCCTCGGAGCCTTTGCCGGACCGCTGGCCGCCCCTCTTGCCGGACGACATGTCCTGGGTGGAGCTGCGACTGGCGGTCTTGGACTCGCCGGAGCGGGCGCGTTCCTTGTTGACCGTGCGGGCGGCGATCTCCTCCGCGCGCTTCTCGCTCTCACCCCGGTCCTGGGCGCTCTCCTTGATGTGCTCGTACTGGCGTTCCCTCTTCGGGCTCGAACCGCGTGGCATAGGGGTGCCTCCTTCCGCGCTGGGCGACCGGGTACCCACATTCCGGGTGAGCTGTCCGACGGCGGGCCGGGCATGTGCGCCCGGATCCAGCTCACCGGCGGCGGGGGCGATGGGCTGGACCCGGGGACGGATGCGTGGCGCTCCCGGGTCAGCGCTCCAGGCGGGCCACGCGGCCCTTCTCACCGGCCGCCCAGCAGCCGAGGTCCGGGGTGCAGTCCACGGTGTCGTACGAGCCCGTGTCGACGGTGTGCCAGGTGCGTCCGGCGTTCGTCGTCAGGTCGGTGCCGGTGGGACCGACCGCGAGGGCCGCGGTGCGGCTGTGCGGGAGCCAGGCGACGCCCGAGCGGTAGGCGGGCGGGGGTGTGGCGGCGGGCCGCCAGCTGCGGCCGCCGTCCCGGGTCACCGCGCCCGCGTTCGGGGACGCCTGGTCGGCGCGGTAGTCCCCGCCGACCGCGAGACCGTGCGTGCGGTCGCGGAAGGCGAGCGCGAAGACGCCCCTGGCGGGGTCGCCGGCCGGGATCGGCGTGTCGGTGGCCGTCCAGGTCAGGCCGCGGTCCGAGGAGTGCAGCACGCGTGCGTGCGCCGCTCCGCCGGTGGCCAGCCAGACGTCCTTCGGGCCGGAGCTGACCAGGCACTGGCCACTGGCCGCGAACCCGGCCTCGCCCTCCTGCGCGGCCGGCATGCCCTTGTCGGGCAGCACCTTCCAGGAGCGGCCTCCGTCGCTCGTCGACAGGATGCGGAACTTGCCGTCCACCGGGTCGCTCATCGCCAGTCCGTGGCGGCGGTCGAAGAAGGTGAGACAGTCGTAGAAGGCGCGGGCGTCGGTGTTGCGGAAGGACTCGGTCCAGGTGACCCCGCCGTCGTCGGTCCGGTAGACGCGGGACGCCTCGCCCTCGCCGATCGCCAGGACCACGGCCCGCCGCGCGTCGAACGCCTCGATGTCCCGGAACTGGAGCTCACCGGCGCCGGGCGGCGAGACGTTCCGCCAGGTCGCGCCCGCGTCCGTGGTGCGCAGGACGGTGCCCCGGGTGCCCGCGACCCAGGCCGTGGTCCGGCTGACGGCCGCCAGCCCGCGGAACCGCACGTCCGGGGTCCCGCTGTCCTTGAGCTCCCAGTGCGGCGCCCCGTGCGGCTGCTGTGCCTGTGCCGGTACGGCCGTCAGCGCGGCCAGCGCCGCCGCGCACGCCACCCCCGCGGCGACCCGCCTGCCGGTACGTCCCCTGTGCCCCGTGCGTCGCGTGCTCCCCAAGCGCCTCATGGCGGGCGAAGCTAGCCCACGCGCCCGTGACCGTCCAGACCGCCCTCACGTGGGCGGTGCTCGCCACAAGTGCCCCTTGGGCCACGGGAGGTGGTCTGCGCCACTTACGTGCATGAAAAACGGTGACCGAGGTCACTCGCCTTTCGTGTACACGGATTGGCCGATTCCGTCGTCTCTTCCAGTGCCCGCCCTCTTCCGCCCGGAAGTCAGTCCAGCCGTCACAAGGGAGCAACGCGTTGTCCACTGTCATCGAGCAGCCCGTTGAGGCCCGCCTCGTCGCCGCCGCGCCGCGGATGCCGAGCATTCCCGCCACGCTGCACTACGACCGGCGCGATCCGTTCGCCGTCCGCATGACCTTCCCGGCCCCCGCCACCCTGGAGGGCGTGGACGTCTGCTGGACCTTCGCGCGCGAGCTGCTCACCGCGGGTCTGGAGACCGCCGAGGGGCACGGCGACGTGCGGGTGCGGCCGTACGGGTACGACCGCACCGTCCTGGAGTTCCACGCCCCCGAGGGCACCGCCGTGGTGCACGTCCGCTCGGGAGAGGTGCGGCGGTTCCTGGAGGCCACGGCGGACCTGGTGCCGGTGGGGCTGGAGCACCTCCAGCTCGACCTGGACGAGCAGCTGGCGGAGCTGATGCGGGACGCGTAGCGCTCCACGCGGGGCATCAGAGGCGGTTCGGCGGGTGGGGCGTACGGCGCGGTTACGGCGTGCGGCGTCTGGGTCGTGCGGCGCGGTGGACCAGTGCGTGCGCTGCCTGGGCGATGCCCGAACCGGCGCTCACGCGCGCGACGCCGAGCGCGGCCAGTTCCGGGACCGTCACGCCCCCGCGGGCGCCTCGACCGTCGCAAGCGCCGCGCACAGCTCCGGTACGACCTTCCGCAGCACCGGCGCCGCCGTCCCGCTGCTCTCGGTCAGCTCCGTCAGGCGTTCCTTGTACCGGCCGCATGCCCCGCGGGAGACCAGGGTGCGCAGTTCCGCGGCGGCCGCGAGGACCGTGACGGCCGCGTCCCGGTCGGAGACGTCGGTGGCGCGCACGGGCCCGGTCAGGACCTGGCGGGCCTCCTCGCGCAGCACCTCGACGACCGCGACCCGCTCGACGGCGTACTCCACGGTCGGGAAGAGGCCCAGGGCGCGCCGCTTCTCCGCGCGCAGGTAGCCCTCGGCGGCCAGCTGCTCCCGTACGGCTTCGAACGTCACGCGCGCGTGCAGCGGCACCCAGCTGCGCCACCGGTGCGGGCGGGACTCGCGGACGAGTTCCAGGAGGCCGTCGAGGACGGGGTCCCCGATGCGGGAGTCCAGGTCGACGGGGGTGGCGATGCCGTCGTCGTCGACGAGCAGCCCGTGCCGGGCCAGCTCGGTGAGGGCGCCGGCCCGCACCAGGTGGTGGAGGTGGGTGGTGTCGGCCAGCTCGTTCCTCGTGGTGTCCCACGCCAGCAGGTAGAGCCGGGCCGGCAGCGACAGCGAGCCGATGGGCACGGGGCCTCCTTCGGGGCGGTGCGGACGGGCGCCACGTTAATTCGTTGACAGCCCACGCGCCCCCTCGTACGGTGTATGACGGTTCTGTTGCCGTCGATTGGAGAAGGACGTTGCTCGTCTGAGGTCCTGAGACACCGCGTCACCGCACACGTCACGTGTGGGTGCGCCGCGTGCGACCTCGGCGTCCGAGCCGTCCTCCGGTGCAGGGCTTTTCTCATGCCCGAGGATCCCGTTCACGGATCCCGTCCATGGGCCCCGCCCTCGGATCTCGCTCACGGATCTCGCTCACGGAGCCTCGCCTCTCCCTGGTCGCAGGTGTCTCGATACGCGTTTGCCCCCAGCCGCATCGAGCAACCGCGAGGCCCGTATGTCTACTTCCCTCACCTGCACGTCCCTGTCCTTCACCTGGCCCGACGGCACCCCCGTCTTCGAAGGTCTGGACGTGGCCTTCGGCCCGGGCCGCACCGGCCTCGTCGGTGCCAACGGGTCCGGAAAATCAACCCTGTTGAAACTCATCGCCGGAGAACTCACCCCGGCCGACGGCGCCGTGCGCGTCGCGGGCGAGGTGGGCTACCTCCCGCAGAACGTCACGCTCGACACCGGCCTCCGGGTCGACGAGGCGCTCGGTATCGCGGCCCGGCGCGCCGCACTGCACGCCATCGAGGCGGGTGACGTCGCCGAGGAGCACTTCGAGACCGTCGGCGACGACTGGGACGTGGAGGAGCGCGCCCTGGCCACGCTCGGCGAACTCGGCCTCGGTGACATCGGGTTGGACCGCACGATCAGCGAGGTGTCGGGCGGTGAGTCGGTACTGCTGCGGCTGGCCGCGCTGCTGCTGCGCCGCCCCGACGTGCTGCTGCTGGACGAGCCGACCAACAACCTGGACCTGTACGCCCGCAGGCGGCTGTACGCGGCCGTCGCGTCCTGGCCCGGGGTCATGGTCGTGGTCAGCCACGACCGCGAACTGCTGGACCTGGTCGACCAGATCGCCGATCTGCACGCCGGGGAGGTCACCTGGTACGGCGGGAACTTCTCCGCGTACGAGGAGGCGCTCGCCGTCGAGCAGGAGGCGGCGGAAAGGATGGTGCGGGTCGCCGAGGCGGACCTGAAGAAACAGAAGCGCGAACTGGTGGACGCCCAGGTCAAGTTGGCGCGTCGCAAGCGGTACGGGCAGAAGATGTGGGACCAGAAGCGGGAGCCGAAGATCGTCATGGGGGCGCGCAAGCGCGCGGCGCAGGAGTCCGCGGGCAAGCACCGCATCATGCACGAGGAGCGGCTCGCCGAGGCCAGGGAACGGTTCGACGACGCGGTGGAGGCCGTACGGGACGAGGACGAGATCCGTGTCGACCTGCCGCACACGGCCGTGCCGCCGGGCCGTGAGGTCCTCACGCTGATGGACCTGGAGCTGGCGTACGGCGCCCATGTGGGCGGCGGCTTCGATCTGCGCGGTCCGGAGCGGATCGCGTTGACCGGGCGCAACGGCGCGGGCAAGACGACGCTGCTGCGGACGATCGCCGGGGAGCTGGCGCCGGTGGCGGGCGAGGCGCGGGCCCATGTGCCGCTGCGTTTCCTGCCGCAGCGTCTGGACGTCCTCGACGACGAGCTGTCGGTCGCCGAGAACGTGGCCCGGTTCGCGCCGGGCGCCACCAACAACCGGATCCGGGCCCGTCTCGCCCGCTTCCTGTTCCGGGGTGCCCGGGCCGACCAGAAGGCGGCGACGCTGTCCGGCGGCGAACGCTTCCGGGCGGCGCTGGCGGCGCTGATGCTGGCCGAGCCCGCGCCGCAGCTGCTGATGCTCGACGAGCCGACGAACAACCTCGACATCGCGAGCGTTCGTCAGCTGACCACGGCGCTGGAGTCGTACGAGGGGGCGCTGATCGTGGCCAGTCACGACCTGCCGTTCCTGGAGTCGATCGGCATCACCCGCTGGCTGCTGCTGGACGGGGAACTGCGGGAGACCACTGCGCAGGCCCTCGGCGATCCCGCCTAGAGCCGGTCCGGGCCGCGCGCCCCCGTGCGGCCCGGACCGGTTACCGGCGCGTATCTCAGGAGGGCCACAGCCTGACAACAGGGGTTTTGTGTGCGCGGGCCCGCCCTGCATGATGGCGGCCGGTGCCGCTTTTCCGGGGCGCCGTCCCTGCCGCCGTTACGGAGTTCCTCGTGCCCAGCAAGAAGGCCCTCGTCCGCCGCCCGAGCCCGCGCCTCGCCGAAGGCCTGGTGACGCACATCGAGCGCGAGAAGATCGACGTCGATCTCGCGCTCGAGCAGTGGGAGGCGTACGTAGAGACCCTGCGCGCGCACGGCTGGGAGACCGTCGAGGTGGATCCGGCCGACGACTGCCCGGACGCCGTGTTCGTCGAGGACACGGTCGTCATGTACAAGAACGTCGCCCTGATCACGCGGCCCGGCGCGGAGTCCCGGCGCCCGGAGACCGCCGGGGTCGAGGAGGCGGTGGCCTCGCTCGGCTGCTCGGTCAACTGGGTCTGGGAGCCCGGCACGCTGGACGGCGGCGATGTGCTGAAGGTCGGTGACACGATCTACGTCGGCCGGGGCGGCCGTACCAACGCGGCCGGCGTCCAGCAGCTGCGGGCGGCCTTCGAGCCGCTCGGGGCGCGGGTCGTCGCGGTGCCGGTGAGCAAGGTCCTGCATCTGAAGTCGGCGGTCACGGCCCTGCCGGACGGGACGGTGATCGGGCACATCCCGAAGGTGGACCGGCCCTCGCTCTTCCCGCGCTTCCTGTCGGTGCCCGAGGAGGCCGGCGGCCATGTGGTGCTGCTCGGCGGGCACCAGCTGCTGATCTCGGCGAGCGCGCCGAGGACCACGGAACTGCTCGCCGATCTCGGACACGAGCCGGTCGTCGTCGACATCAGCGAGTTCGAGAAGCTCGAGGGCTGTGTGACATGTCTCTCGGTCCGGATGCGGGAGCTGTACGCCTGACCGAGTGGACGGCCCGTTCAGCCCCGGGACCTGCGAGACCTGGGGCATTTTCGCATCTCCGGCAAGATGGGCTGATCTGCGATCTTTACTCCACACTTAACCTACGGTCTCGTAACCTACGGATTCGTAGCCTACGCTTTCGTAAGTTCCCCGGTAGCCCGGCACCCGCTCGCCGGTTTGTTCCGCCCTGTTACGCGTCCCCCTGGAGTTTCCGTGACGATCACCACCCCTCACCTCGGCAGCCCTTCCGTCTGGACCGACGCCAAGCTGCTGTACGCCCTGGAGGAAGTGGTCGAGACCGAGCTGAACCGGCATCTGAAGGTCGCCAAGGACTGGATGCCCCATGAGTACGTCCCGTGGTCGGACGGCCGCAACTTCCCGGGCTTCTTCGAGGACGGCGAGGCCTGGGACAAGGAGCAGTCCAAGGTCACCGAGATCGGCCGCATCGCACTCGTCGTGAACCTCCTCACCGAGGACAACCTCCCCAGCTACCACCACGAGATCGCCTCGCTCTTCGGCCGCGACGGCGCCTGGGGCACCTGGGTGCACCGCTGGACCGCCGAGGAGGGCCGCCACGGCATCGTGATGCGCGACTACCTCCTCGCCTCGCGCGCGGTGGACCCGGACAAGCTGGAAGCGTTCCGGATGGCCCACATGAGCGAGGGCTTCGAGTCGGACAACCGGCACTCGATGCTCCACTCGGTCGCCTACGTCGCCTTCCAGGAGCTCGCGACCCGCATCTCGCACCGCAACACCGGCCACCAGTCCGGCGACCCGGTCTGCGACCGCATGCTGGCGCGCATCGCGACCGACGAGAACCTGCACATGGTCTTCTACCGGAACCTGCTCAAGGCCGCCTTCGAACTCGCCCCCGACCTCACCATGCAGGCGGTGCGCGACGTGGTCGTGAACTTCCGGATGCCCGGCCACGGCATGCCCGGCTTCGAGCGCCTCGCCGCCCAGATGGCGATCGGCGAGGTCTACAACATGCGCATCCACCACGACGACGTCCTCCAGCCCGTCCTGCGCCACCTGCGCGTCCTGGAGATGGACGGCCTGGGCCCCGAGGGTCTGCGGGCGCAGGAGGAACTCGGCATGTTCATGAGCGGCCTGGACGCCGAGGCCCTCAAGTTCGACGAGAAGCTGGCGGCGCGCAAGGCGCGGATGGCGGCCCGCGCGGCGGGCTGACGCCACCGACGAGCACGAGAGCCGGCCCGCGCGGAGCGATTTTCCGGTGCGGGTCGGCTCCGGCCTGCGGCATCATGCGGCCATGCGGCAGAACAGCGGGGCACAACAGGCGGTCGGCTTCCTGCTCGGCCTGGTCGACGGGGAGACCGCCGAGCGGGTCCGGGCACGGACCGGGCTGCCCGCGCCCGAGCGGTCCGAGGCCGCCGGGGAACGGTTGCGGCGGACGTGGACCTGGGCGAGGCGACTGCCGGCGTCCGTGGCGCTGTGGATCCTCGAGAACGACGATCCGCGCCTGAACGCCGCCGTCTGGACGCACGGCTCGATCGACGCCGGGCTGCGCAGGGCCGTCGCGCGCGGTGTGCCGTTCGGCCCCGGGCGCACCGGAACCATCCCGGTCGGCCGCGCCCTCCGCGGGCAGGAACCCGAGATCCCCGAGGCCTACGTCCGTCACGGCCTCGTCGGCGCGCTGCGCGAGGTCCGCTCCATGGAGACCGGCCGTGCCGCCGCGTCCATGGTGCTGACGCGGGACGACTGGCGCACGGTCGGCGCGGCGGACGCCGAGCGGGCGCTGCCCGGTTACGCACGCTGGGCACTGTCCGTACGCCCGGACTGCCCGCCCTCGGTGCGGGCGGGATTCGGCACGCACGCCAAGTTCACCCATCGACTGCGCCAGGCCGGTGTGTTCGACGGCCCCGCGGACTATGTGGCGTCCAGGGGCGCCGCCGTCCACGTCCTGGAGGTGCTCGCGATGGGGCATGCGCTGTTCCCGGCCCGTGTGCAGGAGGCCGAGAACGCTCTCCGCCCGCTCGTCCGGGACCACTTGGGCGACCGCGAGGAGGCGTGGGCGGTGCTGGCCCAGCTGATGGAGACCTTCCACGGGAACGCGCCCGAGCTGGTGGTGACCGCGGGCGCCATCGCGTAGGAGCGGGTGGCGGTTGGCCGGCGGACCGGGTGGCAGGCCACGGGCGCGGCGCGGCTGGTCGGCGGACCGCGCGGTGGGCCAGGGGGCCGGGGCTGCCGGGCGGCGGACCGCGCGGTGGGCCAAAGGGCCGGGGCGGCCGGGCGGCGGACCGCGCGGTAGGCCAGGGGCCGTGGCGGCAGACCCCGCGGCCGGCCAAGGGGGCGGGGCGGCGGACCGGACAGCGGGCCAAGGGGGCGGTGCGGCTGGTCGGCAGACCGCGCGGTGGGCCAGGGGGCCATGGCGGCGGCTGGGCGGCAGACCCCGCGGCCGGCCGAGGGGCGGCGCGGCGGACCGGACAGCCGGCCAAGGGGGCGGGGCGGCGGGCCGGGCAGCACGCCAAGGGGGCGGGGCGGCTGGATTCGAACCAGCGTGTTCTGGTTTTGGAGACCGGTGCGCCTGCCTCTGCGCTACGACCCCGCCCTTGGCAGCAGAGCGTAATGCCTTGGCCCGATGTCAGTGGGTCCTGGTACCAATGAGCCACGGAGGCACAGCAGTACGGGGGCATGGGATGGCGTACGGGGAGCGGGGGCGGCGTGCCCCGGTGGTCGACCTCGCCGACCGGCGGGCGCTTGAGGCGTACCGTCCGGCCGATCCGGGGGTGGTGGCCGAGGCGCGGCGGCTGAAGGAGGCCGCGCTGCTGGACTTCGGGCTGACCGAGTCGGCGGTGGCGTCCTGGCTGTACGCCAAGTGCCACCACCAGATCCCGACGACCGCGATCGACACCGCAGCCGTGGTGGCGTCCGGCGACGGCACCTGCCTGCTGCTCTACAACCCCGACTTCTTCGTCGAACTCGGCCTGGGCGGCGTGAAGTTCGTCCTCTTCCACGAGGCACGCCATCTGGTCCACCGCCATCTGTTCACCGACCCGGCGCTGCGGGACGACCCGGTCTTCGAGTTGGCCGCCGAGGTGTCCATCAACCATGTGGCGCTGGTCCGGCTCGACCGGGACGGACTGCCCCTGCTGGACGGCCGGCCGACCGGCATCGATCCGCGCCGGGTGTACGAGGCCTACGCGTCGGACCTGACGGCGCACGGCCTGGAGCCGGTGACGTACGAGACGTTCACCGAGACGGACATGCGGGTCTACGGCGAACTGAAGCGGATGCGTCACCCCCCGGTGCCCGAGCGCCGCCTCTGCGTGCACCTGACCGGCGGCCACCCGGTCCCGGCCGATCAGGAGACCGTCGACGCGGTCACCTCCTCCGCGCTGCTCAACTCCCTGCTGGCGGCCCGGCGCGGGCACGCGGGCGCGGAGCGGGAGCTGCTCGACCTGATGGGCCGCACCGAGGACGGCAACCCCCGGGCGAGCCGGATCTGGGGAAACCTGGGCGCAGGCGCGCTGCGCGGCGAGACCACGCGCACTCGCACGGTCCACTGGTGGCAGCGCTGGCTGGTCGACGTGCTCGGCTCCCGACTGCGCGACGGCGAGCGGCTGGTGTACCCCAAGAAGCGGGGCGCGCTGCTGGCGGCGCTGGGCCAGGACCCGATGCTGGCGCGCCGCGGCCCGGTGCGGGACAAGGTGCTGGTCATCGCGTTCGACACCTCGGCCTCGATGCCGCACCACGTGATCACCTGGCTCACCGAACTGGTCGGCCGGATCGACGGCGTTCAGGCGCACTGGCTCTCCTTCGACGCCGTGGTCATGCCCTTCGTACCGGGAGAGCCGGTCCGCGGCGGTGGCGGCACCAGCTTCCAGGCAGTCGCGGACTACGTGGAGGGCCGTACGACGGTGAAGGGGCGCCTTTTCGAGGAGACACCGGACGCCGTCCTGGTCCTCACCGACGGGTACGCGCCGACCATCACCCCGGCCGAGCCGGACAAATGGATCTGGCTGATCACCGAGGGCGGCGACGAGTGGCCCGAGCGGTACACACCCACGATGGCCTGCCATCGCGTCACCACAGGATCACGGTAAATGACCACGCACACACAGCAGTCGACGCCCACACGGTCCCTCTCCCGGCTCGAGTCCTTCATCGACGCGATGATCGACATGGGGCAGACGGGCCAGATCTTCGGCGAGCACGGCATCGGCAAGACGGCGACGTTCTTCTCGCACCTGGCCCGCGCCCACCCGGACACCACCCTCGTGTATGTCCCGGCGGCGAACCTGACGCCGGACGACCTGCTCGTCAACGCGCCCGTGCGCGACCCGCACACCGGTGAACTGGTGCTGCGCCAGCTGGTGATGAGCCCGCTGAAGCCGGGCACGCCGTTCGTGCTGCTCATCGACGACTCGCTCCAGGCGGGCGACACCATCCAGTCGCAGCTGATGCAGATCGCCTGCAACTGGACGCTGGGCGAGCACGATCTGCGCGCGCTCGGCTGCGTCGGTGTGTTCCTCACCGACAACGAGTCACTGGCGGAGACCTCGGCCCGGCGCGGCGACCTGGCGCTCCTGGACCGGATGGTCACGCTGCGGATCACGGCCAACGACACGTCCTGGCGCGAGCATCTGGCGCTCAGGTACCGGCCGTGGGACCTGCGTCCGGTGTTCTCGCTGTGGGCGTCCCTCTCCCCCGCGCTGCGCGAACTGCTCTCGCCGCGCACCCTCGACCACGTCCTGGCCAACGCCAAGGAGGGCTTCCCGCTGCGCTGGGGCCTGCCCCTGGTCGACGGCGAGCGGCTGCGGCTGGCCGAGCCGGGACCCGACGGCCGGCCCGGTCAGAACCGGACCCACGAGATCCTGGACCGGATCGCCGAGGCGGTGGGCGTGGCCAACCCCGCGACGGTCCCCGACCCGGTGCGTCAGGTCGTGCGTGCCGCGCTGCGCAACCGCTGGACGGTGCTGCTCCAGGGCCCGCCGGGGTGCGGCAAGACGGAGCTGGTGCGCGAGACGGTGCGGGCGGGGCTCGGCCGGGACGCGCTGTACTTCTCGCTGCCGGTGACGAACGTCGAGGACCTGTGCGCGCCGATCCCGTCGGCCGACGGCACCCTCGACAACCTGCTCGCCGCGCACTTCACGGGTCCCGAGCCGAAGGCGATCGTGTGGGACGAGTACAACCGGCCCAAGGACAAGGCCGCGTTCGCCAAGCTCATGGAGATCACCCAGGAGTGGTCCCTGGCCGGACGGCGGATCGAGAACCTGCGCGCCCAGATCGCCGTCCAGAACCCGCCGTACCATCTCGGCCGCAAGCTGCTGGTGTCCCGGAACAACCTGGCGCAGGCGACGCGGTTCACCGCCTCGCTGGAGGTGCGTCCCGAGGACATCCCGGCCAACGAGTGGCTGCTCGCGCGGTACGGCGCGGACGCCGAGACCGTCCTTGAGTGGTGGAAGCACGACATCGACGACGACGGTCGCGCCTGGATCACCAAGCGCACCCTGGAGCGGCTCATCAAGCTGCACCGGCGCGGGCTGCCGCTGGAGATGGGCATGGTCTATCTGGGCGACGGCGAGTACGCGCCCGTCCCGCTCACCGCGCTCCTGGACCGCTTCAAGGGCCGTCAGGTCACGGGCCTGCGCGAGCTCGCCCGCGACGCCGACGCGTGGGAGGCCCGGCTGCGCCGCGCCGCCGCGCAGTCCGAGGAGGGCGGCAACGACAGCGACGTCGTCCACCAGATCCTCGCCAACGCGGAGCTGTCCCAGCTGAGGAAGCACCGGGCGGTCGTCACCCGCCTGGTGGCGCTGCTGCCGGCCAAGCTCCGGGCGACCTATCTCGTGGGGGCGTCCGAGCGGCAGCAGAGGTTCTGGACGGAGGTGTTCGTGGAGATGCGAAAGCGGTGAGCCTCAGGCATCGGGCGGGGCTGTCCTGTGCACGCTCCGCACGGCCGCGACGTCGGCGGGGACCGCTGGTGGCGGAAGGTGTGCGCTGAGCGCGTTCAGTCGGCGCTTGACGCTGGCCGCGATGCCCTGGCCGAGCACGAAGCGCGTGGCCGTGAGGGCGCGGGGCGCGGTGTCGAGGAGGCGGTGGGCCTCGCGGCTGCGCATACCGGTGTGGGTGAGGACGAGGTGGGTCAGGCGGTGCTCGGCGGCGGCCAGGGTCTGTGCGATCGTCTCGGCGGCGGCCAGGTCGACGTGGTTGTCCGCGGCCCCCAGCGCCGCCGCCGCGCGCACCCGGCCGAGGTCCAGCAGGGTGACGTCGGCGGTGGTGGCCGCCGTGACCAGCCGGGCGGCGGCCGCCGGTCCGATGCCGTTGCTCGCGACGGAGAGCCGGGTGAGCCTCCCCTGCGGCGCGCGCTCCAGCGCGTCGGCGAGGCGGAGCGCGCCGGAGTCCCCCAACCGGGCGGCGGAGACGTAGAGTTCGTCGATCGCGCCGGCCGCGATGACCGCGCCGAGCGCCTCCGCGCCCCGCGTCCCCAGCGGGTTGCCGCCGACGAAGAGCCGCTCGATGCGGCGCCCGTTCCCGGCGGCCGCGAGCAGCGCGTCGGCGAGGACGGTCGCCCCCGCCGCGTCGAGCCCGGTCTGCACGAGGTCGAGCGTGCGCAACGACCGCGCCGACGCGATGAGTTCGGCTGCGGCATGGCCTCCCCCGGCGCCGAGGGGATTGCGTTTGAGCCATACGCCGGTGACGACCTGCGGCGAGGCCCGCAGCTGGTCGGCGATCCGGCAGGCGCCGCCCGCGGTGATGCCGTTGCAGCCGAGGTACAGGGTCTCCACCTCCTCGCTCGCCCCCGCCACGGCGACCGCTCCGGCGTCGCCGAGCCCGTCCGTGCCCAGCAGCAAGTGCCGTACCGGGGACGGCCCTCGTCCCAGGGCGTCCGCGACCAGCGCGGCGCCCTCCGCTCCCAGCTCCTGCTTGCACAGGTCGAGCCGGCCGTCGGGCAGCGCCGTGCCCGCCGGGAAGTCCAGGCGTTCGCCCGCCGGGCGCCCGGCGCGCAACCAGTCGAGCAGCGGGGCGAGTTCGGTCGCCGGGCGCGGCACGACGGACGGCACACCGGCGAACCCGCCCGCCACCAGCGGCTTCTCCTCGTCCGGTGTCACCACTCCGCCTCCCGGTAGTCCTTCAGGAACACCCCGGAGACGGGGTCCCCCGCCTCGCCGCGCACGATCGGGTCGTACACCCGGGCCGCCCCGTCCACCACGTCCAGCGGCGTCCGGAACCCGGCCCCGGCCATCCGCGCCTTCTTCGGTGCCGGGTTCTCGTCGGTGATCCAGCCGGTGTCGACGGCGCACATGTGCACGCCCCGCTCGGCGAGTTCGGCCGCGCTGGTGCGGGTGAGCATGTTGAGGGCGGCCTTGGCCATGTTGGTGTGCGGATGACCGGCCATCTTGTTGCGGACGGCGAAACGGCCCTCCACGGCGGTCACGTTGACGACGTACCGGCGCGGGTGCGGCGAGGCCAGCAGCAGGGGCAGCAGCCGGTCGCACAGCAGGGCCGGGGCGAGGGCGTTGACCAGCTGGGTCTCCAGCACTTCGGCCGGGTCGAGGGCGCCGAGCCGGGCGGACCAGGAGTTCTCCGGCGAGGGGTCGGGGAGCAGCCCGGCCTCGTCGGCCTCGCGCAGGGCGACGGGAAGCGAGGCGGCGCCGCTGCCCAGGGTCCGCATCGGTGTGAACCCGGGCGCCCGCCGGGCCCCCTCGGGCAGCGCGTCGTACTCCCCGGAGGCGAGCAGCGCGTAGGACTCCGGGGGCCTGCGCACGGTCTGGGCGGCGTTGTTGACGAGGATGTCCAGCGGCTGACCGTCCTGCCTCAACTCCTCGCACAGGCCGAGCACCTGGCGCGGGTCGCGCAGGTCGACGGCGAGCACGGTCAGCCGGTCGAGCCACTTCTCGCTGCCCGGCTCGGCACGGAACCGGCGCACGGTGTCGTGGGGGAAGCGGGAGGTCACCAGCAGCTCCGCGCCGTCGCGCAGCATCATCAGCGCCAGCTGGAAGCCGATCTTGACCCGGCCGCCGGTGAGCAGGGCGCGACGGCCCCCTAGGTCGGTGCTCAGCCGGCGCCGCGCGGTGTTGTCGGCGGCGCAGACAGGGCACAGTCGGTGATAGAAGGCGTCCACCTGCCGGTAGGTCGCTTTGCAGACATAGCAGGTGCGGGGCTTACGGAAGACGCCAGCGTCTCCGACGGCGGCCAGCGGCGCGTCCTCGCGCCGCTCCAGCGCGCCGGTCGCGGTCGCGGCCATCGCCCGCGCGTCCGCGGCGGAGGCCTCGGCGCCCCGCACCTTGCGGCGCCGCAGCCGTCCGTCGCGGGCGAAGGAGGCGGCGACCTGCTCGGCGCGCAGCCGTACGGGGTCGTCGACGGGGAGGGCGCGCAACTTACCCACGACCTGGTGGAAGACGGCCAGTTCCGCGTCGGTGACGGCCTGCGCGCCCGCCGTGCCCTCGGTGATCGTCTCGCCCATGTCCCGTCGTCCCCGCCCGTGTTCGCCGTACCGCGGTCCCGACCGGATTCGAACCGGCGTATCCGCCCTGACAAGGCGGTGAGTCTGCCTCTGCTCTACGGGACCCCGCACGCATCCGGACGGCCGGATTCGAACCGGCGTGGTCGCCTGAGCAAGGCGATGCGCCTGCCTCTGCGCTACGTCCGGACCGCGCCCCCGGATCCTAACCGCACTCCCGATGGCCGGTCGCACCGATTTACGGGACGCCCGCGCGGTGCAACGGTGCTCGCTGGGGGTGAACACCAGGGCCCAGGCCCACGAGTGGATGTTCTACGAGGTCATGTGGGGCGGCTGGGCGGGACGGGACCGGATCCCGTATCCCGTGCCCTGGTGGGCGCAGCAGGCCTTCCGACGCTGGAGCGACGACTTCGACTCCGGCGCCTACGAGTCCAAGGACGGGTCACCGTGGACGCGGCCCCCACGCTCTTCGGCTCGCCGTTCGGCTACCGGCTCGCCCACGACCCGGCGACCCGGACGGTGACCGTGGACATCACCGAGGCGCCGGAGGGTGTGCGGTTCGTCCATCCCTGCCGATTCGGCGCGGTGCGGTCGGCCGAGGCGAACGCCACAAGATCCCCGTGACCGGCCAGGACGTACAGGTGCCGGCGGGGACGTGGCGGTTCAGCGTGACGTACGCGTGAGCAACGGGGTGACCGAGAGGGATCAACGAATGACCCGACGAGGGATCGACGGGTGACCGGAGCAGGGATCCACGGGTGACCGGAGGAGGGGTCAGCGGGGCGTGCGCCTGATCTCCAGGCGTTCCTTCTCCGACAGACCGCCCCAGACGCCGAAGCGTTCGTCGTTGTCGAGGGCGTACTCCAGGCAGGCGGAGCGGATCGGGCACAGACCGCAGATCCGCTTCGCCTCCCGTACGGAGCTGCCCGGTTCCGGGAAGAAGAAGTCACCGCCGGTCTGCGCGCACAGCGCCTCGTCCTGCCAGTCGAGGCCGGGCGGGGTGATCGTTTCGATGAGCATGCCGAGGATCGTGCCTGGCGGCGAAAAACGTTCGATCAACGCGAAATCAACGCCGCGTTCACGGGCCTCCGGCCGCCCTGATGGTCCTCCGCGACACGGCGTGGCGCACGGCGGCGCGCGGAATCGGGGGAAAACTGGGAGAGGCTTGACGGTCACGGACGGTCACTGCCCGGGGCGATTGTCAGTGGGCGGTGCGAGACTCGGCAATACAGGCAACGGGACCCCGATGAGGAGGGGCAGCGATGCTCACGACCCGTTATGTCAGCGGCGCTCCGAACTGGATCGATCTCGGCACCCCCGACATCGACGGCGCCGCGTCCTTCTACGGCGCCCTCTTCGGCTGGCGGTTCCGGCCCGGGCCGCCCGAGGTCGGCGGCTACGGCTTCTTCGAGTTGGACGGCCGGACGGCCGCGGCCGGCATGCAGACCACCCCGGAGCAGGGCCCGCCCTCGTGGACGGTGTACTTCCAGACCGCGGACGCGGACGCCACGGCCAAGGCCGCCGAGCAGGCGCACGGCGCGGTGCTGATGCAGCCGATGGACGTCATGGACCAGGGCCGCATGGCCATCCTCGCCGACAAGGCGGGCGTCTCCTTCGGCATCTGGCAGCCCGGCCGCAACAAGGGCCTCGACGTCGTCCAGGAGCCCGGCTCGCTGTGCTGGCTGGAGCTCTACACACCGGACCAGCCCGCCGCCGCGTTCTTCTACAACGCCGTCCTCGGCCTGGAGACCTACGGCGTCGACTTCCCCGGCGGCACCTACACCACGCTCAACCCCGCGGGCACCTCCGAGGACGGGATGTTCGGTGGCCTGATCCCCCTGGCCGAGTCCGCCGAGGAGAGCGAGCCGTACTGGCTGCCGTACTTCGAGGTCTCCGACACGGAAGCGGTCGCCGCCAGTGCGGCGGAACTCGGGGGCACCGTCCGCATGCCCGCCACGGACATCGAGGGCGTCGGCAGTGTGGCCCGCCTGACCGACCCGTACGGGGCCAGGTTCGCGGTGATCAAGAGCGCGCCGATGGCGGGGTGACGAGGTGAGGGGCGACAGGAGCCGCGCGGAACGGGGCCGCCGGCCGGTCTAGGCCGAGGCCCGGCGTACCAGCGTCGTCGGCAGTATCACCCCCGACGACGCCTCCCCCGCCCCGCCCAGCAGCAGCCGCGCCATCAGCCGCCCCATCTCCTCGATGTCCTGGCGGATGGTCGTCAGGGGCGGGTCGGTCTGTTCCGCGATCGGGAGCATGTCGTCGAAGCCGATGACGGCGACGTCCTCCGGGACCCGGCGGCCCCGCTCGCGCAGCACCCGCAGAGCGCCGGTGGCGGTGAGGTCGTTCGCGGCGAACACGGCGTCGATGTCCGGGCACCGCTCCAGCAGCTCCCGCATCGCCCGCTCCCCACCGCCCGGGGTGAAGTCCCCCTCGACCACCAGCCCCGGGTCGGTGTCCCCCGTGACGTCCCGGAACCCCTCCAGCCGGTCCACCGCCGACGTCTGGTCCAGGGCGCCGGTGATGTGCGCGACGCGCGTGCGGCCGAGCCCCACGAGATGGCGTACGGCGTCCCGCGCCCCGCCCCGGTTGTCGCTGTCGACGTACACGACGTCGTCCCCGGTGCCGCCTTTCCAGCCGGGTCGCCCGCCGAACACGGTCGGGATGCCGGCGCCCTGGATCAGCCCGGGCAGTGGATCGTCCAGGTGGAGGGAGAAGACGAGCGCCCCGTCGACGTGGCCGCCGGCGAGATACCGGCCCACCCGGGCGTGGTCGTCGCGGCCCTCCGTGAGCAGCAGGACCAGCTGGTTGTCGTGGGCCGTCAACTCCTTGCTGATGCCCCTGAGTTGCAGTGCGAAGAAGGGGTCGGCGAAGACCCGGGTCTCCGGTTCGGCGACCACCACGGCGATCGCGTCGTGCCGGCGCGTCACCAGGCTGCGGGCTGCCTGATTGGGCACGTACCCCAGCTCCTCCACCGCCCGCCGGACCCGCTCGACGAGCGGCTCCCGCACCCCGTCACCGCCGTTCACCACCCGGGACACGGTGGCCCGCGAGACCCCGGCCCGCTCGGCCACGGCCTCCAGCGTGGGACGCGGTGCTGTCTCGGTCACTTCGGGGCCCTCCTCGCGGTTGCGGATCAGGATAGCCCTGGCCGACCGCGTGTGAGAGCGCTCTCCGACGCCGCAAACGAGCCTGCGCGGCGGACGGGAGCAGCGTGCGCACCGCCGTACGACGCCGAGAAGGCCTAGGGCATGGCCCCCGTGCGACCCCGCCCGTCAGTGACCGTGCCGGTGCTCGTGCGGCTCGTACCCCGGGATCGTCCCGTCCGCCTTCTTCACCAGGAACAAGCCCACCATCCCCATGTCCGAGTGGGACTGGACATGGCAGTGGTACATCCACGCGCCCGCCCCGACCCCCTCCCCCGCGATCACCTGGAAGCCGAAGGAGTCCGCCGGGCCCACGATCTTGTTGTCGATGACCTGGCTCGGGTCGTCGGGGCCGGTGAGCATGCCCGTGCGGTTGTCGGCCCAGCGGTGTCCGTGCATGTGGAAGGTGTGGTAGTACTCGCCGTGCGTGATCATCACGAACTCGACGCGATCGCCCACGGTGGCCTCGAAGTCGGGGCCGGAGTGCGCCGGCTTGTTGTTGATGAGCATGTCGTTGAAGACGATCGTGTGGGTCGCGTCCGGCAGGACGTCGCCCTTGCGTCGGACGATCACCGGGCCGTACAGGCCCTTCCGGATACCGGTCGTACCGTGCTCGGTGCCCACCACGTGGTCGTGGTAGTGCCAGTAGCCGGCGCTGCCCGCCCGCCAGGTGCCGTCCTTGCGGCGGCCCGGGGCGTGGGTGCGCCAGGTGTAGGTGCGGGTGCCGCCGGGCTCGACGTCGCTCTTGTTCAACGAGGTTCCGTCGCTGGTGATTTCGTAGTCCAGGCCGTGGACGTGCAGGCTCGCCCTGACGTCCATGGTGTTCTCGAACTCGATGTGCAGCGTGTCGCCCTCGTTGAGCTCGATGAGCGGGCCGGGGATCGTCGCGCCGCCCTTCTCGAAGCCGTAGCCCATCTGCCCGTCGGCGAGCTTCTCGGCGTACAGCTTGATGCGTCTCACCTCGCCCCCGGCCGGTGCGGTCCGCGCCGTACCGTCGGCGCTCGCCGCGTCCGGCGCCAGCGACAACGATGTCGCGGCCGCGCCGGTGCCGACCACCGCCGCGCCGCCGAGCAGCACCCGCCGGTTGAACCCGCGTCTGTCCATGCGGAACTCCCCACCCTGATACGGAATTTGCGGAGGCGTACCTGTGATGAACCTGTGAGACGGTACCGGCGCTTCCGCTGTTTATCCACACTCAGGACAAAGTTGACTCCAACTCGGTCATAGCTATTGGCGAGTTGCGCGAAGGGGTCTAGTTTCCATCGCGCTGTCGCTGTGACCGAGGAGGTGCCCATGCACTTACGAGGGTTGAGCACGAGGAGACGGGTCGGCGTGGCGGGTGTGACCGCCGGGGTCGTCGTCGCCGGACTGCTGGCGGGTCCCGCCGCCAGCGCGCGTCCGGCCCCGGAACCACCCCTGACAACGATGTCCATCAAGTCGCCGCCGGGTGGCGCGAACGTACGCGTGCTGCTCTTCCACGGCTCCGCCGCCGGGGAGGAGTCGCCGGTGGTCGACGCGGGCATCGCGGCGATCGAGAAGATCGGCCTGACGGGCCCCGCCGAGCAGCGGTTCAGGACCGAGGCCACCGATGACGCCTCGGTGTTCACCAACGAGACGAGGCTCGGCCGCTACAACGCGATCGTCTTCCTGACCGGCGGCGGTGACGTCCTCGATCCGGAGCAGGAGGCCGGTCTGGAGGCCTATATGGAGGCCGGCGGCGGATTCGTCGGCATCCATGACGCCGCCCGCGCGGAGCCGTACTCGGACTGGTTCACCGGCCTCGTCGGCGCCCGTCCGGCGGCCGGCGGCCCAACGGCCGTGCAGCGAGCCGTCGTCGAGGTCGGGGACCGCCGGCATCCGGCCACGAAGGACCTTCCGGTGCAGTGGAAGCGACCCGATCAGTGGTTCAACTGGGCCAAGAACCCGTCGGGCGAGGTGCACACCGTCGCCCGGGTCCGCGAGTCGTCGTACCAGCCGGGCCCCGGCCGGAACGGCTCGGACCACCCGGTGAGTTGGTGCCGCGACTACGACGGCGGCCGCTCCTTCTACACCGGCATGGGCGGCACGGTGTCGTCGTACGACGAGAGCGACTTCCGCGCGCATCTGCGCGGCGCCCTGATGTGGACCACCCGGCTGGCGCGGGCCGACTGCAAGGCGACCATCACCGGCAACTACAAGGCCGAGCGCCTCACCCAGCCCAACCAGCCAGGCCAGAACGACCAGATCGGCGAGCCGCACGGCCTGGTCGCCGCGCCCGACGGACGGGTGCTCTACATCGGCCGCGGCGGCGCGGACTCCTCGCAACCCGTCGTGACCGACTGGAACAACCCCGACATCGGCAAGGGCAAGGGCGAGATCCACGTCTACGACCCGACGACCAAGAAGGTCACCCTGGCGGGGGCGTTGACGGTCTTCGGCAACAAGGGCGGCGGCGACGAACTCGTGAAGGTCGAGGAGGGGCTCCTCGGCATCGAGCTCGATCCGCGGTTCGAGGAGAACGGGTGGGTGTACCTGCACTACACCCCGCACTCCCGGATCAACCGCGACACCCGCATGGCCGAGCGGCGGGTCTCCCGCTTCACGCTCGACCTCGCCACGAACAAGCTGGACCTGGGCAGCGAGAAGGTGCTGCTCAAGTGGCCGGTACAGATCCACAGTTGCTGCCACGCGGGCGGCGGGATGGCCTGGGACTCCCGGGGCAACCTGTACATCGCGACCGGTGACAACAACTCCAGTGGCTTCAGCGGTGGTTACTCGGGCAACAACCCGGAGCCGAACTTCAAGGGCGTCTCCTTCGCCGACGCGCGCCGCACCGCCGGCAACACCAACAACCTCAACGGCAAGATCCTGCGCATCCATCCGGAGCCGGACGGGACGTACACCCTCCCCGCCGGGAACCTCTTCACCGGCCGGGAGACCGACGAGGGCGGCGGGAAGACCCGCGGCGAGATCTATGTGATGGGGGTCAGGAACCCGGCCCGCATCTTCGTCGACCGTACGACCGACATCCTGTACGCCGGCTGGGTCGGCCCGGACGCCTCGGCGCCCTCGACCACCTGGGGTCCGGCGAAGTACGACACGTTCGCCGTCATCACCAAGGCGAGCAACCGGGGTTGGCCGTACTGCATGGGCAACAAGCAGCCCTACCGCGACCGCAACCTCCCCGATCCGACCAAACCGCTGGGCTGGTACGACTGCGACCACCCGAAGAACGAGTCCCCGAACAACGACGGGCTCGTCAACCTCCCGCCGGTCACCGGCAACAACATCTGGTACTCGCCCCAGGGCGGCGCACCGGACTTCCCGCGCGACGCGAACGGGATCCCCTCCTACAAGCAGGAGGAGTCCACCTATCTGCTGCCGTGGCTGAAGGGCGGCGGTCAGGCCGCGATGAACGGCCCGGTCTACCGCTACGACGCGGCGAGCGCGGGTGCGACCGCCTGGCCCGCGTACTGGGACGGAAAGTGGTTCGTGGGTGACTTCTACGACGCCGACCAGCCGCGCAACGCGGTCATCACCGATCCGAGGACACACGGGGAGGGCGGCCTGCCGGTGCACTCGGAGTCGCTGAAGAAGATCGTGCCGATCGGCAACGACGGCATCAAGAACCTCATGGACTGGAAGTTCGGTCCGGACGGCTCGCTGTACGTCCTCGACTACGGCCGTGGGTTCTTCACCTCGGACGCCAAGTCGGCTTTGTGGCGGGTCACTTACACGGGCGGCGACGCCACTCCGGCCGCCGGTCAACTGGCGAGGGGGGCTGCTCGGTGAGACAGCGACGCAGAGTGCTGACCGCCCTGCTGGCCGCCGTACTGATCACGCTCGGCCTCCAGACGGCCCCCGTCTCCGCCCGGCAACCCGTGGAACGGGCCACCGCCGCCGCCCAGACGCTCACCTGGACGGCCGGTGACGACATCACCAAGTACACCTCGGCCCCGGCGACGGCGGTGGCGGGACCGGCGACGATCGTCTTCGAGAACAGCACGGCGACCGGCAACACCACCGGGATGCCGCACACGTTGACGTTCGTGACGAGCGACCCCGAGTTCAACAGCGACGTCACGCTGAACATCCTCGCCAACCCGAACGACGACATGGGCGGCCGCCACACCGCCGAGGTCACCCTCACCCCGGGCCGCTACTTCTACCACTGCACGATCCCGGGCCACGGGCAGATGCAGGGCATCCTCGTGGTGACCGAGGGCACCGGCGAGGACACCACCCCGCCCGAGGCGGCGGCACAGGTCACCGGGACACAGAACGCGCAGGGCGAGTACGTCGGCTCGGCGAGTGTCGCGATCAGCGCGACGGACAACCCCGGCGGGTCGGGGGTCGACGGCATCCAGTACGCGGTCGGCGGCACCGGCGACTGGCTGCCGTACACCGCCCCGGTCGTCGTCGACCAGGTCGGCAGCCACACGATCCGCTACCGGGCGCTCGACAAGGCGGGCAACGTCTCCGCCGAGAAGAGCGTCCAGTTCACGGTCGTCCCGCCTGCCTCCGACGACACCACTGCCCCGGACGCCTCCGCGACGGTGACCGGCGAGCAGGACGCCACCGGGGCCTACCTCGACATGGCGACGGTGACCGTGTCCGCCTCGGACACCGGCTCCGGGGTCAACACCATCGAGTACGCGATCGGCGACGGTGCCTGGCAGCCGTACACCGCGCCCGTGATGGTGCACCAGATCGGCGCCCACACCGTGCGCTACCGGGCCACCGACAAGGCGGGCAATGTCGCCGCCGTGAAGAGCGTGCGGTTCACGGTGGTGGCGACGCCGACGCCGGACACCACACCGCCGGTGACGGGCGTGACCGTCGAGGGCACCAGGAACTCGGACGGGGCCTACGTCGGCAACGCCCGGGTCACGGTGAGCGCGGCGGACGAGCACGGCGGTTCCGGTGTCGACCGGATCGAGTACTCGATCGACGGGGGACCCTACCTCGCGTACACCGCGCCGGTGGTCGTCGACCGTGCCGGCACCCACACCCTCGCCTACCGGGCGAGCGACAAGGCGGGCAACACCGCCGCCGCCCGGACGGTGACCTTCACCGTCGTGTCGAGCCAGGTGCCCGCTCCCAACTGCCCGGAGTTCGACGAGCGGTTGACGGTGATCGTCGGCGAGGTCGACTCCGGGGTGCCCAACCGGCTCACCAACAGCCGGTGCCGGATCAACGAGTTGATCGAGGACGAGAAGGAGTGGACCTCCCACGCCCTGTTCCTCAAGCACGTGAAGACCGTCCTCGACAGGCTGCTGAAGGAAGGGGTCGTCGACCAGCGGGAGTACAACGCGATCCGGAAGGCCGCCCGGCAGTCCGGGATCGGCAGGCCCGGGCAGACCGAGGGCTACCGCACCATCCTCGACGGCAGCGCGGAGTCCTTCGCCAAGTGGCAGCACGTGGGCGGGGGTTCGTTCGGTCTGAACGCCGACGGGTCCATCACCTCGGGGACGACGAGGTCGGGGCTCGGCATGCTGTGGTTCCCCGAGCGCAAGTACGGCGACTTCTCGCTGCGCCTGCAGTGGCGGGACGACGCGCCCGGCACCGGCAACGCCAACTCCGGTGTGCTCGTGCGGTTCCCGTGGGTCCATGACCATCCGGAGGAGCCCCGGCCGGAGTGGGTCGCCATCAAGTACGGGCACGAGGTGCAGATCCTGGACCGGCCCGACGGCGACATGTACAAGACGGGTTCGATCTACGGGTTCGACCGCGTGGGCCTGGCCGGCGCGGGCGTGACCCAGAAGGGCACCTGGAACGACTACGAGATCCGGGTGGTCGACCAGCACTACTCGGTCTACCGCAACGGTGTGCTGATCAACGAGTTCGACAACGTCGGCGGCCAGGACTTCGTGCCGTCCCGCGCGGACGACCCGGGCACGGACGGCAGGCGGTTCGCCACCGGCTACCTCGGGCTCCAGGTGCACGGCACGACGGACGTCGTCTCCTTCCGGGACATCCGGATCAAGGAGCTGTGAGCGGGACGCCCGGGTCCCTCAGATGATCGACGAGTGCGGCCCGTCGCGGTGGCGGCGGGCCGCACCCATCTGACGTGCGGACCCGGTCGTCCGCGACGGGCCGTCAACTGTCCTCGTGCCGCGCCCGGCTCGGCTGTACCCGTCTGGGCTCCCCGGGCATCTTCGGGTACTCGGGCGGGTACGGCAGGTCGCCCAGTCCGTGGTCGTGCTCGTCCTGGCGGGCCAGCTCCAGCAGGGCGTCCAGGGAGAAGGCGTGGTCGTCCATGTCGGCGTGCACGTCGCCGAGTTCGGCGAAGCGCGCGGGCATGGTCGCGAGGTCGAAGTCCTGGGGATGCGCCTCGCCGACCTCGTCCCAGCGCAGGGGCGCGGAGACCGGGGCGTGCGGGCGGGGCCGTACGGAGTAGGCGGAGGCGATGGTGCGGTCCCGGGCGGTCTGGTTGTAGTCGATGAAGATGCGCTCGCCCCGCTCCTCCTTCCACCACTTGATCGTCACCTGGTCCGGCATCCGGCGTTCCATCTCCCGGCCCACCGCGATGGCGGCCCGCCTGACCTCCGTGAAGGTCCAGCGGGGTTCGATGGGCACGAAGACGTGCAGCCCCCGGCCGCCGGACGTCTTCGGCCAGCCCCGCAGTCCGCCGAACTCCTCCAGCACGGCACGGAGTTCACCGGCCGCACGCACGGCGTCGTCGTAGTCCGTGCCCGGCTGCGGGTCGAGGTCGATCCGGAGTTCGTCGGGGCGGTCCACGTCGTCGCGGCGTACCGGCCAGGGGTGGAAGGTGAGGGTGCCGTACTGGGCGGCCCACAGGACCGCGGCCTCCTCGGTGGGGCACATCTCGTCGGCGCTGCGGCCGCTGGGGAAGGTGATGTGCGCGGTCGGGATCCAGTCGGGCATGTTCTTCGGCGCGCGCTTCTGGAAGAAGGACTCGCCGGCCACCCCGTCCGGATAGCGCTCCAGGGTGGTGGGCCGGTTCCGCAGGGCCCGCAGGATGCCGGGGGCGACCGCCTGGTAGTACCGGGCGAGGTCGAGCTTGGTGAAGCCACGCTCCGGGAAGAAGATCTTGTCCGGGCTGGACAGCCGTACGGTCCGGCCGCCCACCTCCAGTTCCACCGCGTCTCCCATGCCAGCCACGGTAGGCGCACCACGCATACCTCGCACACCGGGCATTCAGTGACGTACAGGTGCAGAATCAGCAGCATGGATCTGCCGGTGATGCCGCCCGTGAAGCCGATGCTCGCCAAGTCGGTGGTGAAGATCCCGCCGGACATGCAGTACGAGGCGAAGTGGGACGGGTTCCGGGCGATCGTGTTCCGCGACGGTACCGAGGTCGAGTTGGGCAGCCGTACCGGCAAGCCGCTGACCAGGTATTTC
The DNA here is from genome assembly GCF_055575395.1 of Streptomyces sp. NPDC034103. Taxonomy (NCBI): domain Bacteria; kingdom Bacillati; phylum Actinomycetota; class Actinomycetes; order Kitasatosporales; family Streptomycetaceae; genus Streptomyces; species Streptomyces sp. NPDC034103. Next base: position 318,578 of record NZ_JBVISS010000008.1, read on the forward strand.
CCGGAGCTGGTGGCGGCGCTCGGCGAGCGCGTGCCGAAGCGATGCGTGCTGGACGGGGAGATCGTCATCGCGCGGGACGGGCGGCTGGACTTCGACGCGCTCACCGAGCGCATCCACCCGGCCGACTCCCGGGTGCGCACGCTGGCCGAGCGGACCCCGGCGTCCTTCGTCGCCTTCGACCTGCTGGCCCTGGCGGACGAGTCGCTGCTGGACGTCCCGCTCACCGACCGGCGCGCGCTGCTGGAAAGAGCCCTGGAGGACGTCACCCCGCCGGTCCATCTGGCGCCGGCGACCACCGACATCGAGGTCGCGCGGGGCTGGTTCGAGCAGTACGAGGGCGCGGGGCTCGACGGGGTCATCGCCAAGCCGCTCACCCTGCGCTACCTCCAGGACGAGCGGGCCATGTTCAAGATCAAGCACGAGCGCACGGCGGATGTCGTGGTCGCCGGCTACCGCTTCCACAAGAGCGGCCCGGTCGTCGGCTCCCTCCTGCTCGGCCTCCACGACGACCAGGGTGTGCTCCAGCACGTGGGCGTGTCGGCCGCGTTCACGATGAAGCGGCGCGCCGAACTGGTGGCGGAGCTGGAGCCGCTGCGCATGGACGACGTCAGCGGGCATCCGTGGGCGGCCTGGTCGGACGAGGCCGCCCACGAGACGGCCCGGCTGCCCGGCGCACCGAGCCGCTGGTCGGGCAAGAAGGACCTGTCGTGGGTGCCGCTCAGGCCGGACCGGGTGGCCGAGGTGGCGTACGACCACATGGAGAACGGGGCACGCTTCCGGCACACCGCCCGCTTCCGCCGCTGGCGCCCGGACCGGACTCCCACCAGTTGCACCTACGCGCAGCTGGAGGAGCCGGTCCGGTACGACCTCGACGAGATCCTCGGCGGCCCCTGACCCTGGGCCGCCGGGGCAGTCGGACTCAGGGCTGCATCAGCACCTTGACCGCGCCCTCCTGCTTGCGCTGGAACATCTGGTACGCGTGCGGCGCGTCGCTGAGCGGCAGTCGGTGGGTGGCGAAGTCGTCGACGCCGAGCGGGTCCTCGTCGGTGAGGTAGGGGATGATCGCGTCGCTCCAGCGGCGCACGTTCGCCTGCCCCATCCGCATCTGGATCTGCTTGTCGAACAGGGTGAGCATCGGCATCGGGTCGGCCATCCCGCCGTAGACGCCGACGAGCGAGAGGGTGCCGCCGCGCCGCACCAGCTCGATGGCGGTGTACAGGGCGGCGAGCCGGTCGATGCTGAAGCGCTCGGCGAACGGGCCGCTGATCCGGCGCGGCAGCACGGCCGTGGCCTGCTGCGCCAGCCGGGCCGCCGCGCTGCCGTGCGCCTCGGTGCCGACCGCGTCGATCACGGCGTCGGGGCCTCGGCCGTCGGTCTCGTCACGGATCGCCTGCACGAGCTCCTTCTCGTTGTCGAAGCTGCGGAGGTCGTACGTCTCGACACCCCGCGCGCGTGCCCGGCGCAGCCGATCGCCCACCAGGTCCACCCCGAACACCCGCCCGGCGCCCCGCACTTGAGCGACCCGGCAGGCCATGTCACCGATGGGCCCGAGGCCCAGTACGGCGACGCTGCCGCCCTGCGGGATGTCGGCGTACTCGACCGCCTGCCAGGCCGTCGGCAGCACGTCGGACAGATAGACGAACCGGTCGTCCGGCGGGCCCTCGGGCACCTTGATGGGGCCGTACTGGGCCTGCGGGACGCGCAGGTACTCGGCCTGGGCTCCCGGGACCGCGCCGTACAGGCGGGTGTAGCCGAACAGGGCCGCGCCCATGCCCTCGCTGGTGACCTGCGTGGTCTCGCACTGGGTCGGCAGCGCGTTCAGGCACATCCAGCAGTTGCCGCAGGCGATCTGGAACGGCACCACGACCCGGTCGCCCGCCTTGAGGTCCTGGACCCCCGCGCCGACCTCCTCGACGATGCCCATGGGTTCGTGCCCGAGGATGTCACCCGGTGTCATGAACGGGGTGAGCACCTCGTAGAGATGCAGGTCGGAGCCGCACAGCCCGGTGGAGGTGATGCGGATGACCGCGTCCGTCGGCTCCTGGATCCGTGGATCGGGCACCTCCTCCACCCGTACGTCCCGCTTGCCCTGCCAGGTCACTGCCTTCATCGTGGGCTCCCTTCCGCGCGGCGGAGGCGCCCCGGGTACCCGGGGCACACGACGCCGAACCGCGTTCTTCGGCCGCTCGGCGTAGGGACCCGCCCCTTCGGAGGTATTCACCCCGGGCCACCGAACCCGACCGGGTATGGCCAGCAATGAACGCATAAGCGCACAATCAGTGAAACGACTCTTGGGTGGCGACGGTGGGCATGGGGCGAAGGGCGCGCACGACACGCGCCACGACGGCGGCGGCACTGCTGGCCGCCGCTCTGACGGTTTCCCTGGCGGCGGGCTGCACGGGCACGAACCGGCCGGGGCCGGTCGAGGACGGAAGGGGTACCGAACACGGCGGGGGCCGGAGCGGGACACCCGACCAGGGCGAGGACCAGTGGCCGCCGCAGAGCGGGCTGACCGGCGCGTCGGTGCTCGCCGTGAAGATCGACAACGCCCGGGCGGCCCGGCCGCACACCGGCACCGACTCCGCGGACGTCGTCTACACCGAGCAGGTCGAGGGCGGTCTGAGCCGGCTGATGGCGGTGTACGCCACCAAGCTCCCGAAGATCGTCGGACCCGTGCGCAGCGCGCGGGAGTCCGATCTGGAGCTGCTGCGCCAGTTCGACAACCCCACGCTCGCCTTCTCCGGGGCGCAGGGCAAGCTGCTGCCGCTGATCGACAAGGCGCCGCTGAACGCGCAGACGCCCGACAAGACGTCCGGCGCCTACCACCGCGGCGCCACCAGGCCCGCGCCGCACAACCTCTACGTGCGCCCCGACCGCCTGACGCCCACGGTTCCGGGCCCGGACGCCCTGACCACCGGGTTCACCTTCGGCAGCGCCCCGGCCGGCGGGACGAGGGACACCTCCGAGACCGTGCGCTACCCGGCGGCCTCGTTCACCTTCACCTGGTCGTCGAGCCGCGGGCGCTACCTGGTCTCGATGGACGGCGCACCGGCCGTGACGACCACGGGCAAGCGGCTCGCCCCGGCGACGGTCGTGGTGCAGTACGTGAAGATCCGCAGGTCCGACTTCCACGACTTCCTGGGCAACAACACGCCGTACACCGAGACCGTGGGCTCCGGGAAGGCGAAGGTGCTGCGCGGCGGGAAGGCGTACGACGTCATCTGGGAGCGCGGGACGGCCAGGGACGGCACGACGTTCACGACGGACGGCGGCGACCCGGTGAACTTCGCCGAGGGCCAGGTGTGGGTGGTCTTCGCCAAGGCCTCCTGAGGTCGCCGGGGGCCGCGGGCCGGGTCCTGGGGGCCGGGTGCCTGATGCCGGGTGCCGGACGCCTGATGCCGGGCGCCGCCTGGTCAGCGCTGGGCGACGAGGGGTTCCGCGGGGTTGCGCAGCCCCTCCGCCGCGTCACAGACGCGCTGGATCAGGTCGAAGAAGACGGACTGCTCGGCCGCGGAGAGCGGGGCGAGGAAGACCTGGTTCATCCGGGCGGTGCGCACGGTCAGCTTGCGGTGGGTGCGCGTCCCGTCCTCGGTCAGGCGCAGCAGGAAGCGCCGGCCGTCCTGCGGGTCGCGCACCTTGTCGACCAGCCCGCGACGGCCGAGCCGGCTGATCACCTCGGCGATGGTGGACCGGTCGAGCCCTACGCGCTCCCCGACCGTGCGCTGGTCCAGGCCGGGCTCGGCGACCAGCGCGTTGAGGACCGCGAACTGCGGAGAGGTGATCTCCTCCGAGACCATCGTGTTCCACAGCAGGTAGTGCGCCTGCTGGAGCCGCCGGGCCAGGTGCCCGGGGTGGGTGGTCAGATCCACCGCGGCCATGTGCGCTCCTGAGGTCGGATTCGTCAGTGCACGGTTCATACGTGCACGGATTCGTAAGTGCACTGAACGATACCCGGCGGGCCCGGAGCTGTCTGCCTCACCCCTCATGGGCATGACCTCACACTTCTCCCGGGTCTTGACGCCATCCCCGTCCGGTGGCAGCGTGAAGGAAACTTCACCGAAATACTCAGTGCCCTGACTAATCAGCGGGATGGAGCTTCACGCATGGACAAGGTGGTCGCCACCGCCGCCGAGGCGGTGGCCGATGTGCCGGACGGCGCGACACTCGCCGTCGGAGGCTTCGGGCTGAGCGGTGTGCCCAACGTGCTGATCCAGGCCCTGTACGAGCGTGGGGTCAGCGGCCTCGGTGTCGTCTCCAACAACTGCGGGGCGATGGGGTCCGGGCTGGCCGTGCTGCTCTCCGCCGGCCGGATCGCCCGCGTGACGGGCTCCTACATCGGGGCCAACAAGGAGTTCGCCCGGCAGTACCTGTCCGGCGAGCTGGAGGTCGAGATGATCCCTCAGGGCACGCTCGCCGAACGGCTGCGGGCCGGCGGCGCGGGCATCCCCGCCTTCTACACCCCGGCCGGTGTCGGCACCCAGGTCGCCGAGGGCGGTCTGCCCTGGCGCTACGACGGTGCGGGCGGCGTCACGCTGGCCTCGCCGCCGAAGGAGGTCCGGGAGTTCGACGGCACCGAGTACGTGCTGGAGCGCGGCATCCGTACGGACTTCGCGCTGGTGCGGGCCTGGAAGGGCGACCGGCACGGCAACCTCGTCTTCAACAAGTCCTCCCGCAACTTCAACCCGCTGGCCGCGATGGCCGGACGGGTGACGATCGCCGAGGTCGAGGAGCTCGTCGAGCCCGGTGGGATCGACCCGGACGCCGTGCACCTGCCGGGGATCTTCGTGCAACGGGTGGTGGCCCTGACCCCGGAGCAGGCCGCCGACAAGCGGATCGAGCAGCGGACGGTGAGCAGCTGATGGCCTGGACACGCGAGCAGATGGCCGCCCGCGCGGCGCGGGAACTCACCGACGGCGCCTACGTCAACCTCGGCATCGGCCTGCCGACGCTGATCCCCAACCACCTTCCGCCCGGCGTCGAGGTGATCCTGGAGTCGGAGAACGGCATCCTGGGCACCGGGCCCTACCCGACCGAGGAACAGGTCGACCCGGACCTGATCAACGCGGGCAAGGAGACCGTGACGGTCCTGCCCGGCGCCTCCTTCTTCGACTCGGCGCTGTCCTTCTCGATGATCCGCGGCGGCCACATCGACGTCGCCGTCCTGGGGGCCATGCAGGTCTCCGCCAAGGGCGACCTGGCCAACTGGGCCGTCCCCGGCAAGATGATCACCGGGATCGGCGGCGCGATGGACCTCGTGCACGGTGCCCGTACGGTCATCGTGATCATGACCCACACCGCCAAGGACGGATCGCCGAAGATCCTCGAGGAGTGCGCGCTGCCGCTCACCGGCAAGGCGTGTGTGAACCGGGTCATCACCGACCTCGGCGTGATCGACGTGACGCCGCAGGGCCTCGTGTTGACCGAGGTCGCCCCCGGGGTCACCGTCGACGACGTCATCGCCAGGACCGACGCCAAGCTGACCGTCGCGGAGGACCTGCTGTGAAGCCCGTGTACATCGTCGACGCGGTCCGAACCCCGATCGGCCGCTACAACGGCGCCCTCGCCCCGGTCCGCCCTGACGACCTCGCCGCGCACACCCTGCGCGAACTCCTCGCCCGCACCCCCGACCTGGACCCGTCCCGGATCGAGGACGTCTACTTCGGCAACGCCAACGGCGCCGGCGAGGAGAACCGCAATGTGGCCCGCATGGGCGCGCTGCTCGCGGGCCTGCCCACCTCGGTGCCGGGCGTGACCGTCAACCGGCTGTGCGCCTCGGGTCTGGAGGCCGTGATCCAGGCGGCCCGTGCCATCGCCGCCGGGGACGCCTCGATCGCCGTGGCCGGTGGCGTGGAGTCGATGACCCGGGCGCCGTACGTGCTGCCCAAGAACGACCGGGCCTTCCCCGCCGGCCACACCGAGCTGTACTCGACCACGCTCGGCTGGCGCATGGTCAACCCGAGGATGGACCCGCAGTGGACCATCCCGCTCGGCGAGAGCGCGGAGCTGATCGCCGACAAGCACGGGATCACGCGGGAGCAGCAGGACGAGTTCGCGCTCGCCAGCCACCGCAAGGCGGCCGGGGCGCGGGAGGCGGGGCTCTTCGACGCCGAGCTGGCACCGGTGGTCATCCCGCAGCGCAAGGGCGAGCCGGTGGTGTTCGGCGCCGACGAGTGCGTGCGCCCCGACGCCTCCCCGGGTGCGATGGCGAAGCTCAAGCCGTCCTTCCGCACCGAGGGCGGCACGGTCACCGCCGGCAACGCCTCCCCCCTCAACGACGGTGCCGCCGCCCTGCTGCTGGTGGACGAGGCGGGCTTGAGGGCCACCGGCCGCGAGCCTCTCGCCCGGGTCTCGGCGACCGGCGTCAACGCCCTGGACCCCGACTACTTCGGGCTCGCCCCCGTCGAGGCCGTCAACCGGGCCCTCGCCAAGGCAGGCAAGGGTTTTGACGACCTGTCAGTCCTGGAGCTCAACGAGGCCTTCGCCGCGCAGGTCCTCGGATGCGTCGCCGAATGGCCGGAGTTCGACCCGGCGATCCTCAACCCGCAGGGCGGCGCCATCGCCCTCGGCCACCCCCTCGGTGCCTCCGGCGCCCGGCTCGCCGGCACGGTCGCCCACCAACTGGCCCGCAGGGGCAGCGGCGTCGGCGTCGCCACCCTCTGCATCGGCGTAGGCCAGGGCCTCGCCCTCGTCCTCGAACGTTAAGACCCCACGGGATGCGCTCATGACTCTCACGCAAGCCGACATCGACCGGGAAATCGCCGCCGAGCACGCCGCGTACGAAAAGCGCGTCGCCGACGGCGCCCCCGTCGAGCACCAGCCGCGCCGCGACTACGCGCCGTACCGCTCCTCGGTCCTGCGCCACCCCAAGCAGCCGCCGATCGCCATCGACGTGTCCAAGGACCCGGAGCTGGTGGAGCTGCACTCCCCCGCCTTCGGCGAGCGGGACATCACCGACCTCGACAACGACCTCACCCGGCAGCACAACGGCGAGCCGATAGGTGAGCGCATCACCGTCTCCGGGCGGCTGCTGGACCGTGACGGACGTCCGGTCCGCGGTCAGCTGATCGAGATCTGGCAGGCCAACTCGGCGGGCCGGTACGCCCATCAGCGCGAGCAGCACGACGCCCCGCTGGACCCGAACTTCACCGGCGTCGGCCGCACCCTGACCGACGACCAGGGGCAGTACCACTTCACCACCGTCCAGCCGGGCCCGTACCCCTGGCGTCAGCACCTCAACGCCTGGCGGCCCGCGCACATCCACTTCTCGCTGTTCGGTTCGGCGTTCACCCAGCGGCTCGTGACGCAGATGTACTTCCCGGCCGACCCGCTGTTCCCCTACGACCCGATCATCCAGTCGGTGACGGACGACGCGGCCCGCCAGCGTCTGGTGGCGACGTACGACCACCAACTGTCGGTGCCGGAGTTCTCGATGGGCTACCACTGGGACATCGTGCTCGACGGCCCGCACGCCACCTGGCTCGAAGAAGGGCGCTGAGCTGCCATGACGAAGATCGACACCAGTCGTCCCGAGACGGTGCTGCCCACACCGTCGCACACGGTCGGGCCCTTCTACGGGCACGCCCTGCCCTTCCCCGGCGGCGAGGACATCGCACCCGTCGGCCACCCGGACACCATCGCCGTGCACGGTGTCATCCGCGACGGCGCGGGCGACCCGCTGCCGGACGCGTTCGTGGAGCTGTGGGGCGCGGACCCGGACGGCAACATCCCCCGGGTGGACGGTTCGATGCGGCGCGACGGGGCCAGCGGTGGCTTCATGGGCCGTACGGGCGTGGAGTTCACCGGGTGGGGACGGAGCCAGACGGACGCGAGCGGGCACTGGTCCGCGCGGACCCTGCGACCGGGTGCACGCGGTCACAGCGCGCCCTACCTCGCCGTCTGCGTGTTCGCGCGCGGTCTGCTGGTGCACCTCTACACCCGGATCTACCTGCCGGGCGACGACGCGGCGCTGGCCGCCGACCCGCTGCTGGCCCGGGTCGACCCCGAGCGGCGCGGCACGCTGATCGCGACCGAGGGGGCCCCGGGGACGTACCGTTTCGACATCCGCCTTCAGGGCGAAGGCGAGACGGTCTTCCTGGAGTTCCAGTGACATCTGCCGCGGAGCCCGACGCCGGTCTGCTCGCCCCCGGGTGGGCCGGCTCCCCCGCAGCCACCGCGACCAGCGATGCCGCGTATCTGCGGGCGCTGCTCGACGCGGAGGCCGCGCTGACCCGCGCCCAGGCGACGCTCGGGCTGGCCCCCGGGGCGGCCGCCACCGCGGTGACCGCGGCCGCGGAGTCCGGACGCTTCGACGCCCAGGACATCGCCGTACGGGCGCGCGGCGGCGGAAACCCGGTGATCCCGCTCGTCGCCGACCTGACGAACGCGGTGGGGACGGAGCACGGACCGTACGTGCACCGGGGCGCGACCAGCCAGGACATCATGGACACCGCGACGATGCTGGTCGCGGTGCGCACCCTCGACCTGGTCCGCGCCGACCTCGGGCGCACCGAGGCGGCACTGGCCCGGCTCGCCGCCGAGCACCGGGACACCGCGATGCCGGGACGCACGCTCACCCAGCACGCCGTGCCGACGACCTTCGGCCTGAAGGCCGCCGGGTGGCGCTCGCTGGTCCTGGACGCCCGGGACCGGATCACCGCCGTACGCGACACACTGCCCGCCCAACTCGGCGGCGCGGCGGGGACGTTGGCCGCCTTCACCGCCTACGGGGCCACCCACCCGACCGCGTTGCCGGTGGCGTACGCGCGCGAACTCGGCCTGCGGGCACCCGACCTGCCCTGGCACACGCTGCGCACCCCGATCGCCGACCTCGCCGGCTGTCTGGCCCTCACGGCCGGCGCGCTCGGCAAGCTCGCCACGGACGTGCTCACGCTCGCCCGTACCGAGATCGGCGAGGTCGCGGAGGGCAGCGGCGGCGGCTCGTCGGCGATGCCGCACAAGGCCAATCCCGTACGGTCGACGCTGATCGACGCCGCGGCCCGGCGGGCACCGCAGCTCGCGGCCGTGCTCTACGGGTCGCTGGCGGCCGGGGACGAGCGGCCCGCCGGGGCCTGGCACGCCGAGTGGGAGCCGCTGCGCGACCTGCTGCGCCTGGCGGGCGGCGCCGCGCGGGACGCCGCGGAACTGTCCGAGGGGCTGCGGGTGCACGCGGACGTGATGCGTGACCACCTGGACCTCACCCACGGGCTGATCGTGTCCGAGCGGCTCTCCGCCGAACTGGCGCCCGTGCTGGGCCGGGCCCGCGCCAAGGCCCTGTTGACGGAACTCGCCCGGCGCACCTACGCGGAGGGGCACAGCCTGGGCGAACTTCTGGCACAGGAGCCGGAGTTGAGCGGCATCGACCTCGACAGCCTCACCGACCCCACCCGGTACACGGGCGCCGCCGCCACCCTCACCGACCGTGCTCTGGAGCGACGTTGACCCACACTGCCCTCAACCACCGTATCGAGGGGCCCGATGCGGCTCCACCGCTGCTGCTCGGGCCGTCGCTCGGGACCTCCTCCGCCCTGTGGGACCAGGTCGCGCCGGAGCTGTCCGTCACCCATCGGGTGGTCCGCTGGGACCTGCCGGGGCATGGCGGCAGCGCGGCCGACCTGATCGGTCCCGGTACGAGGGTCGGCGACCTCGCGGACCTGGTGCTCGCGCTCGCCGACTCGCTCGGCGTGGAGCGGTTCGCCTACGCCGGGGTGTCGCTGGGCGGGGCGGTCGGACTGCACCTGGCCGCGCACCACCCGGAGCGGGTCTCGGCGCTGGCCGTGCTCTGCTCGTCGGCTCACTTCGGCGGCGCGAAGGCCTGGCGGGAGCGGGCCGCGCGCGTCCGGGCCGAGGGCGTGGACTGGCTGGTGGAGAGCGCGGACGCCCGCTGGTTCACCCCCGGGTTCACGGTGCCCCGGCTGGTCCGGGACCATCGGGAGGCCGACCCGGAGGCGTACGCGGCCTGCTGTGACGCGCTCGCGGCCTTCGACATCCGGGACCGGCTGGCGGAGATCTCCGCGCCGACCCTCCTCGTCGCGGGCCGGCAGGACCCGGCGACCCCGCCCGCGCATCTGCGGGAGATCGCCGACGTGGTGCCGGGCGCCGCGCTCGTCGAGATCCCGGGCGCCTCGCACCTGGCGGTCGCGCAGCGCCCGGAGGCCGTACTGACCGCCCTGCGCGCCCACTTCGACGGCGGTGCGAGGCGTGGCATGCGGGTACGGCGCGAGGTGCTCGGTGACGCCCACGTGGACCGGGCGCAGTCCCGGCAGTCGCCGTTCACCGCGCGTTTCCAGGACTTCATCTCGCGCTACGCGTGGGGCGAGATCTGGACCGACCCGACGCTCAGCCGCCGCGAACGCAGCATGATCACGCTGACGGCCCTGGTCGCGCACGGCCACTACGACGAGCTGGCGATGCATGTCCGGGCGGCCCGGCGCAATGGACTCACCCCGGACGAGATCGGCGCGGTGCTGCTCCAGACCGCCGTGTACTGCGGGGTCCCGGCGGCCAACTCGGCGTTCGCCACGGCCCAGCGGGTGCTGGCGGAGGAAGAGGGGTGACCTCGCCCGCGACGCAGGGACGGTCAGGGAGGCGGGGGCGCACCAACGGCGCCGTCGGCGGTCAGGGCGTACAGAAGGCGCGGTCTGCGGTCACCGATCGGCCACCGACGCGCTAGCGCAGGCCCCGTCCGGTCTCCAGCACCTCCCGTGCCTGGTTGACCAGCCCGTCCGCTCCGCAGGAACGCGCGAGTGCCAGGCCGCGGTTGATCTCGGCGACCGAGCGGGCGGCGATGCCGTACTCCACGCGCGCTGCCGCGTGTTCGTACTGGCAGGGTGACGCCTCCAGATAGGTGACCGCCTGGGACAGCAGCCGCACCGCGCGCTGGCCGGTCTCCAGCGCGGCGGCGCAGCGCAGCGCCTCTCCTATCGCGGTGTCGGTGCCGAAGCGCTCGGCGCGGCGGCGGGCGTCGGAGACCAGCCGGGCCGCGCGGCTCGGGTCCTCGGTGGCGAGGGCGCGGGCGAGGTCGAGCGCCCAGGGGACCATCACCGGGTTGTGGTGGCCGCGGGCGGTCGCCGCCTTCTCGGCGGCCTCCAGTTCGTTGATGGCCTCCTGGGTGCGGCCGACCGCCAGCAGCAGGCGGCCGCGGACGGAGCGCGGGTCGGGCAGCACGATGGTGGACGGGTAGGGCGGCGCGAAGCCGTACTGCTCGGCGACCTCCCAGGCCCGCTCGACATGGCCGCGGGCGAGCAGCGTGTCGACCAGGTTGCAGGTCGCCGACCAGTACAGGGGCAGTCCGCGGCCGACGCGCTCGGCGATGCGCAGCGATTCGCGCAGGGTGGACTCGGCCTCCCTGAGACGGCCGCGCCGCCGGTGCGAGAACCCGAGGAAGGCGTGGGCCAGCGCCAGCTGACCGCCGCTCCAGCCGGCCGACTCATAGGTGCGCAGGGCTTCGGTGAACATGCTCTCGGCGCGGTCGAGCCGGTCGGTGTAGGTGTAGGAGCTGGCGAGCATCATGAGGATCTCCAGGCCCCACTCGGTGTCGGTCCAGCCGAGTCCGGGGGCCAGGCGGCCGTTGACGAGGGCCCGGTCGCACAGTTCGACGACGACTTCCGCGTTCTCGCCGTGGGTCATGGCGTCGAAGCCGCGCAGAATGAGCAGCGCCCGCTCGGAGTTGTCGCGGCCGGTACAGGTCCCGGCGAGGTCGGCGAGCCGCTCGGAGCGGCCCGGGGAGCTGGTCTCGCCCGCGTGGATGCCCTCCCACATGTACTGCACGGCCCGGAGCCGCAGTTGGGCGGGGCCGGGTTCGAGCCGGGCGGCCTCCGCCTCGACCGTGCGGACGGCGTCCTCCAACTGGTCGTTGTGGATGAGGGCCTGGGAGAGGCGGAAGACCGCGTCGACGCGTTCGGCGCCGTCCAGACCGGGCATCGCGAGCGCGGACTGGAGGTGTTCGACGGTGGTGGCGGGGGCGGTCAGCAGGGTGACGCAGCCGAGTTCGTACAGCACGCGCGCGTGGCTCTCGGGCAGGGGAGGTTCCTTCAGGGCCCGTTCCAGACAGCGGCGGGCCGCGTCGGGGGCGCCGACGGCGAGGTGTTCACGGGCCGCCTCGCGCAGCTGCTCGACGAGTTCCTCGTCGTCGTCCGGGTGCACCTGAAGCAGGTGGCGGGAGGCCATGGCGGCGCCGAGTCCGGAGTCGGCGACGACCCGGGCGGCGATACCGTGCATCGCGGTGCACAGGGCGGGCGGGATGGAGTTGTAGACGGCGGTCGCGATGAGCGGGTGCACGAACTCCAGGTCGCCGTCGCCGGCCGGTGCGGCGGCCGGGTCGGGTTCGGTCAGGATGCGGGCGGTGCGCAGCAGTTCGGCGCATCGGACGGCGTTCTCGCGGCCCATGGTGGCGAGTTGGGCGACCAGGTCGACGGAGATGCCGGTGCCGAGGATGGCGGCCGCCCAGGCGAACCGGGTGGCCTCGATGCCGAGTCCCTCCAGGCGGGCGACGAGGCCGCCGCCGCGGGCCGAGCGGTTCAGGGCGCGCAGTTCGGGTGCCTGGGCCTCGACGGGTTCGAGTTCGCTGTCCTGGACCTTGGCGAGGAGTTCGACGGTCTCGTACGGGTTGCCGCCGGTGACGGCCCACACCTCGCGGCAGAACGGGGCGTCGGCGTGGGCTCCCAGGGTGGCGAGGGTGAGGCCGGCGGTGGCGTCGGGGGTGAGGGCGCTGAGCGTGGCGACGGGGCCGGACGCGGTGGCGGCGACGGCGTCGAGGAGGCGGGCGCTCTCGCCGTTGACGTCTCCCGGGCGGCGGGCGACGACGACCAGCACGGACAGGTCGTCGAGGCGCTCGGTGAACGCGGCGAGCCAGCGCAGGGTCTCCTGGTCGGCCCAGTGGGCGTCGTCGACGACCAGCACGAGCGGCCAGTCGCGGCGGGCGAGACGCCGTACGGCGGCCACCAGACCGTCGCACACGCCCTGCGGGTCGGCCTGGCGCTCACCGGGTTCGGTCATGCCGAGGGCGGGGCCCGCGATGTCGTACCAGTCGCCCAGGTACTCGCGTGCCTCCTCCGGCATCAGGTTCAGCAGGGCGGGCTGGAGGAGCTGGCGCACCACGTTGAAGGGGACGGACCTGAGGGTCTCGCCGCCGCGGGCCGACCAGACGGCGCAGCCGCGGGCCTCGGCGATGCGGCGTGTCTCGGTGAGCAGCGCGGTCTTGCCGAGTCCCGCCTCGCCCCGGAAGACCAGCACGCTGCCCGAGGACGAGCGGTCCGCGCAGAGCGCGTCGATCGCCTGCTCGACGGCGGCGACCTCCCCCTCGCGCTCCCACAGGAAGGCCGAGGCGGCCTGTGCGGGCCGTACCTCCGTCATCCCGTACCTCCCCAAGTCGCCCGAACGACGTACAGACCTCGAGCGTAGCCGTCCGATTGCCTGTGTGGAGGGCGGTCCGGGCACCTGTTGCCGTGATGGGTGACAGCGCCTTCGCGGAGGCGACGCGCCCGGCCCGTGACCTGCCCCGTCGTGTCGTCTGACCGATGGTCAAAAAGCTTGGGAGGTAGGCATTCTCCAGGATCAGAAGACCGGCCGGTCCCGCCGCGCGCTGGTCGCGGGGTCGGTGGGCAACTTCATCGAGTGGTACGAGTTCGGCGTCTACGGCTACTTCGCCACGATCATCGCGGCCCGCTTCTTCACCCCGGAGGGGGGCAGTGCGACCGAGGCGCTGGTCAGGACGTACGCCTCGTTCGCGCTGGCGTTCTTCTTCCGGCCGGTCGGCGCGGCCCTGTTCGGCCGGCTCGGGGACCGGATCGGACGGCGGCCGGTGCTGATCCTGGTGATCGCGTTGATGACGGGCGCGACGACGCTCATCGGCGCGCTGCCCACGTACGCACAGGTGGGCTCTCTGGCGCCTTGGCTGCTCACCTTTCTGAGGGTTCTTCAGGGGCTGTCCGCAGGCGGCGAGTTCGGCGGGGCGGTGTCCGTGATGACCGAGTTCGCGCCGCCGGGGCGACGGGGTCTGTACGGCTCGTGGCAGTCGTTCACCGTGGCCCTGGGGCTGCTGGCCGGGGCGGGTGCCGCGGCGCTCCTGGCCACCGTGCTGAGTACGGAGCAACTGGGCGACTGGGGCTGGCGGTTGCCGTTCCTGCTGACGCTGCCGCTGGGGCTCGGGGCGCTGTGGCTGAGGCTGCGGCTGGACGAGACGCCCGCGTTCCGCAAGGACCACGAGGCCGAACGCCCGCCCGCGCGCCGGGTGGTGGGGGCCGTCGCGCTGGGCTCGGGGCGGATCATGGGCTGGGCGGCGGCCGGGTACACCTTCCTGGTGGTGCTGCCGTCCTATCTCCAGAGCACCCTCGACGCGAGCTTCCAGCAGGCGCTGATCGCCACGGTGCTGGCCAACCTGGGCTTCGCGGCGACCATCCTGCCGGCGGGGCTGCTGAGCGACCGGGTGGGCCGCAGACCGGTGATGCTGGCGGGGGCGCTGCTCGTCGCGGTCTTCTCCGTCCCCTTGCTCAACCTCCTCCAGGACCCTGGGACTTCGACCACCGTGAAGGGCGTCGCCGTGTGCGCGGCGGGCGGTGTGGTGGGGCTGATGGCGGGGCCGGGGCCCGCGATGCTGGCGGAGCTGTTCCCGACGAACGTGCGCTACACCGGCCTGGGACTCGCCTACGCGCTGTCCAATGCGGTGTTCTCGGGGTGTGCCGGGCTCATCATCACCAGGACGGTGGAGCGGACCGGGAACGTGGACATCCCGGGGTACTACGCGGCGGCTACCTGCGCGGTGAGCGTACTGGCACTCGCGAAGTCCCCTTCGAGGAGAGCGGGTTGAGGGCATGCGGGTGATCGGACTGATGTCCGGCACGTCGTACGACGCCATCGACGCGGCGGCGGCGGACCTGGAGCTCGTCGGCGACGCCCTGGTGCTGAGGCCGCTGGGCATGGTGAGCGAGCCGTACGACGAAGCGCTGCGCGAGGCGTTGGGGGCGGCGCTTCCGCCGGGGACCACGACCCTGGCCGAGGTGTGCCGGCTGGACACCCTCGTCGGACAGGCCTTCGCGGCGGCGGCCGTCCGGGCGAATCGCGAACTGTGCGCGGGGCGCGGCGAGTTGGTCGCCTCGCACGGGCAGACCGTGTACCACTGGGCCGTTGACGGCCGGGTGCACGGCACCTTGCAGATCGGGCAGCCCGCCTGGATCGCCGAGGCGACGGGACTGCCCGTGGTCGCCGACTTCCGGCCGCGGGACATCGCCGCCGGCGGCCAGGGCGCGCCGCTGGTCAGCCTGGTCGACCTGCTGTGGCTGCGCGGCCGCCCCGGCAGACCGGTCGCCCTCAACCTCGGCGGCATCGCCAACCTCACCGCCCCCGACGGCACCGCCTTCGACACCGGCCCGGGGTGCGCGCTGATCGACGCGGCGGCCCGGGGTTTCAGCGGCGGGCGCCTGTCCTACGACGCCGACGGGGCGCTGGCCGCTCGCGGGGCGGTGCGCGAGGTGCTGCTGGAGCGGCTGCTCGCCGACCCGTACTACGCGCTGGCGCCGCCCAAGACGACCGGCAAGGAGCTCTTCCACCTCGGGCATCTGCGGGACGCCCTGGCCGGGCTCGGGACGTTGCCGGCCGAGGACGTCGTCGCCACCCTGACCGCGCTCACCGCCCGGACGGTCGCCGACGCGGTGCGGACGGTCGGGGCGACGGAGGTGATCGCCTCGGGCGGCGGGACCCGCAATCCGACACTGATGGGTCTGCTGGCCGAGCGGCTGGCGGACATCACGCTGCGGACCTCCGACGAGCTGGGGCTGCCCTCGGCCGCGAAGGAGGCGTACGCCTTCGCCGTTCTGGGGTTCCTCACCGCGCACGGCCTGCCCGGGACCGTACCCGCGAGCACCGGCGCCCGGCACGCGCGCGTACTCGGTTCACTGACCCCCGGACGGGACGGACTGCGTCTGCCACCGCCCGCGACCGCACGTCCGGTACGACTCGTCCTGGAGTGACGGAAATGCGCTCCGGCCCTCTCATCCGCCTTTCACCGACGCCTCATACGGTGGTGGCATGACGCAGGCGACTCCTCCCGGGTGGTACCCCGATCCCGGACAGACAAGTGACGGTCCCGCCACCGAGCGCTGGTGGGACGGCAAGGCATGGACCGACCAGACGCGCCCCGTGGGGTCGGCCGCCGTATGGGGTCCTCCGCCGCAGAGCCCCGCGGCGGGCGCGTATCCGGCGTACCCGGCCTACCCGGCGTATCCCGGGCAGCCGCCGGCCGGCGGGCGGCGCGGTCTGCGCACGGGCATAGCCGTGGCGGTGGCCGCGGCGGTCCTGGCGAGCATCGGTGTGGGCGTGTGGGCGCTGACCCGGGACGACGCCGGCGGCACCGCGAGTTCGCAGCAGGGGCCGGGCGGCCCCGGCGGGAACGGTGGTTCCGGGGGCTCGGGCGGTTCCGGTGGCTCTGGGGGCTCCGGTGGTTCTGGTGGCGCCTCGCCGTCGCCGGAGCAGTCCGAGGCGCCGAGGATCGAGAGCGGCTCGGTGACCGACGCGGTCAGCGGGATCAGCATCCCGATCCCGGACGACTGGTACGGCCAGCAGATCCAGGCCGGCGCCTCGGTCACCTCCAACGACTCCTACCAGTGCCCCGGCGACACCGCCGAGACCTGCACCAAGGGCGGCGCCTATTCGGCGCCCGCGATGCTGCTGGGCACCTCGGGCACGACGGCCGAGCAGGTCGCCAAGGCCGACATCAAGGCCAACGCCGAGCAGTCCTACGGCGGCAAGACCTACGGGGCGATCACCTCGCACGAGGTGCTGGAGTCCAAGGCGGTGACCGTCGCCGGGCAGAAGGGCTACCTGGTCCGCTGGAAGGCGGTCACCAGCAAGGGTGCCGACGGCTATGTCGAGTCACTGGCCTTCCCCTCCCCCGCGAACGCGCGGCAGATCGTCGTGGTGCGCTTCGGCGTCGACGTCGGGGAGAAGCAGAACGTGATCGACGAGATCACCAAGGGGATCAAGGTGGCGAAGGGCGGCGGCAGCGGCCAGGACGTCTGACGGCCCCTCGGACGCCAGTCGGCCGGGTGGGGCACCTCTCCGCTCAAGAGGAACCCCACCCGGCCGGGGGGTGCGCGCCGCCCCCGTCCCCACGGTGCGGCGCGAGCAGGTCACCGTCCAGTCATCCCGTGGACGGCGGCCTGGGTCTCAGGTGAGTCCCAGTGCGGGGAGCACCGCGGCCTCCACGAAACAGACCAGATAGTTCGGGTCGGCGTACTCCCCGTCCAGGATGGGCCGCGCCCGGATCACGCCGAACATCTGGGCCGGGATGTACTCCAGCGCCGGATTTTCGGCGGCGACCTCGCCCCGCTCGACCCCGCGCTGGAGGATCTCCTTCAGCGACGCGATCTCCGGGTCGATGAGCGCCTCCCGCAGTGCCTGCGCCAGCTCCGGGTCCTGCGTGACGGCGTGTCCGAGGGCCTGGAGCAGCTTGGTGTCGTTATTCGACCAGCGGCCCGCGGCCCGCGCCACCTCTCGCAAGTCCTCCGCGAGCGTTCCTGTATCGATGCCGTCGAACTTCGACAGGCGCCGGGAGCGCAGCGCGGCCACCACGAACTGGGGCTTGGTCTTCCACTGCCGGTAGAGCGTGGACTTGCTGCACCGGGTGCTGGCGGCGATGCCCTCCATGGTCACGGCTTCATATCCGCACTCGCGGATCTGTTGGAGCACGGCGTCGTAGAACTCCTGCTCACGCTCGGGCGTGATCTTGGAGCGGCGCGAGGCGGTGACCGTCTCCGGTCCGTCCGCTGCCTGCGACGTCATCTGCTCTTCTCCTCGTTCGAGTGGGCCTTGAGTGACTTCATACAAGGTGATGAGGGACCGCTTCCAGTGTGGCGTATCTCTATCGATACGCGAGTGTACCGGTACACGTCCGTATCGGTACACTAACGTATCGGTACGCACCCGTATCGATGAGAGCGATGAGTTCGCCGCACCCGACGAGTCACCAGCTCAGCCCGCACCACCGTCAGCGAAGGGGCCGGGGGATGAATGCCCGCACCGAGCCTTCCGAAGCGGAGACCCGCGCGTCAGCGCGGCCGCCGCTCGTCCGTGAGCTCCTGCTCGTCGTAGGACTTTTCCTCGTCTACAAACTCGGCCGTCAGCTGGCGACCGGCCACACCGGCGAGGCGTTCCGCAACGCGCACCACGTCTGGGATCTGGAGCGCCTCCTCCGGCTGCCCGGCGAGGGCGACGTGCAGCACCTGCTGCTGCACGGCGACACACTCGTGCACCTCGCGAACACCTACTACGCGACCGTGCACTTCCCCGCCACCGTGGCCTTCCTGGTCTGGCTCTACCTGCGCCGCCCCGCGCACTACGTGTGGGCCCGCCGGGTCCTGGCCGCGGTCACCTCCGCGGCGCTGGTGCTCCCCTTCGTGTTCCCGCTCGCCCCGCCGCGGATGCTGGCCGCCACCGGGCTCGTCGACACCGCGCGCGCGTACGGGCCGTCGGTCTACGGACCGCCGTCCTCGGACCACCTCTCCAACCAGTTCGCGGCGATGCCCTCGCTGCACTTCGGCTGGGCCCTGATGGTGGCGATCGGCCTGATCGCGGCCACCCGCTCCCGCTGGCGGTGGCTGTGGCTGCTGCACCCGCTGGTGACCCTGATGGTGATCGTCGGGACCGCGAACCACTACTGGCTCGACGCGCTCGTGGCCACCGCCATGCTCGGCGTCGCCCTCGCGCTGCTCCGCCCGCCGCACCACACGGACAGCACCCCGACACGGGCCGCGAGGACGCCGCGACCCCTCGCCCAGGACACCGCGGAGGAGAAGAACGTGCTGGTCGGAGCGGACCGATGAGCGCGACCGTCCTCGCGGTCGTGCTGTCCCTGTTCTCCGCCGTCGCCTACGCGGCCGCGGCCGTCGGCCAGGAGCGCCTGGCCTCCCGCGACTCCGGTGCGGGGATGCTGCGGCTGCTGCGCTCGGGCGCCTGGTGGTGGTCCGTCGGACTCAACGCCGCCGCCGCGCTGCTGCACGTGGTGGCCCTGAAGTACGGTCCGCTGACCGTGGTGCAGCCGCTCGGCGCGCTCACCCTGGTCGCCGCGGTGCCCATGGGCGCGCGGGTCGCGGGGCGGCGGGTCAGCGCGACGGAGTGGCGGGGCACGGCGTACACCCTGATCGGGCTGGCCGCGATCCTCGTCACGGCGTCCGGGGCGGCGCCCGACGACGTGCTCAGCGTGCCGGAGGCGCTGGCGGTGGCCGGAGTGACGGCCGCGGTGATCGGGCTGCTGGCCCGGCGCGGCACCCGGCCCGGACTGCGGCACGCCTCCGCGTCCGGTCTCGCCTCCGGAGTCGCCTCCGCGCTCACCCAGACCGTGACGGTGGCCGCGACCGACCGCTCGCACTCCCTGCTGAGCGTGCAGGTCGTCGGAGTCGCCCTGCTGGTCGCGGCGTTCGCGGCGGGCGGTCTGCTGCTGTCACAGGTCGCCTACCGCGGTGGCCTCGGCGCCCCGCTCGCGGTGGTCACCCTGGCGAACCCGGTGGCGGCCGCGGTCATCGGGCTGTCCCTGCTGGGCGAGGGCCTCCAGGGCGGCCCGGCGGGCGTGCTGCTGGCGCTCGCCGGGGCGGCGCTGTCGGCCTGGGGCGTGGTGCTGCTGAGCCGGGTGACGCCGGACGTGGTGGCGGTGCCGGCGGAGCAGCGGTACGACGACGTCGTCGCCGTGGGGCAGCTCTACGAGGACTCCGCCGCGGCGGAACGGCCGTACGACCGTGTGCTCGTGGCCCCCGACCACGACCACCCCGTCGCCGCCGTCCTCGCGCTGGAGCCGGCGCGCGCCTCGTCCGAGCCGGCGTGGATGCCCCGGCAACCCGGGCCGGGACACCTCACGCCGCTGTGAGCCGGGCTACTCGGTGATGATCGCCGGGTCGCTCACCCCGGGGCGCCCGTTCTCGACGTGCCCGGCGAACCTCCGCACGAACGCCGGGTCGCCGTCGGCGGTGACGGTCAGGTCGTACCAGCGCCGGCTCGCCGCGAGGTCCACACAGTGGCGGACCGTGCCGCCGGGCCGCACGGTGACGGTGCGGGCCCGGCCGCCGTACCCGCTGACGACCTTGAGCCGGACGGTGGCGGTGCCGGAATTGGTGAGGGTCAGCTCCACGTCGTCGCCGGTGTGCCGTGCGGTGACCTCGGGACCGGCCTTCTTGTTCGCGCCCTTGAAGGAGCGCACGAAGCCGTTCGGGCCGTGCACGGTCAGGTCGTACGAGCCGCCCGAGTACGCCGAGTTCCAGGTGTCCGCGACGGACTTGCCGGCTTCGGTGGTGTACATCCACGGGCCGTCGGTGCGGTTGCCCGAGGTCACGTGGAAGGCGGCACCCGCCCTGGTGCCGGAGGCGAACGTCAGCGTGAACCTGCCGGCCGCCGCGTCGACGGAACCGTCCACGCGCGGGGCGTACTTGAGCGGGCGGGCCGGGCGCAGGCCGCGCTCCTGCCGGGGCATGTCCGCGTCGGCGGGCGGCGTCGGCCGGTAGTCGGGGTGCCGCTCGCGGTCCTGCGGCGCGTACTCGTCCGTCTCCGGCAGCGCGGCGGGCCGACTGTCCTTGCGGGAGAAGTCGAAGGCCGAGGTCAGATCGCCGCAGACGGCCCGGCGCCAGGGCGAGATGTTGGTCTCCCGCACCCCGAAGCGGCGCTCCATGAACCGCAGGATCGAGGTGTGGTCCAGGGTCTCGGAGCAGACGTAACCGCCCTTGCTCCACGGCGAGACGACCAGCATCGGCACCCGCGGGCCGAGGCCGTAGGGGCCCGCCGGGCGCCTGCTGTCGCCCGGGTAGACGTCGAGCGAGACGTCGACGGTCGACTTGCCGCGCGCCGCGGACGTGGGCGCGAGCGGCGGCACGACGTGGTCGAAGAAGCCGTCGTTCTCGTCGTAGGTGATGAACAGGGCCGTTCTGGACCAGACCTCCGGGTTGGAGGTGAGGGCGTCCAGGACCTGGGCGATGTACCAGGCACCGTAGTTGGAGGGCCAGTTGGAGTGCTCGGAGAAGGCCTCGGGGGCGGCGATCCAGGAGATCTGCGGCAGCTTGCCGGCCTTGACGTCGGCGCGCAGCCGGTCGAAGTAGCCGTCGCCGTTCTTGACGTCGGTGCCGGTGCGGGCCTTGTCGTACCAGGGGTCGCCGGGCTGGGCGTTACGGTACTTGTCGAAGTACAGCAGGGAGTTGTCGCCGTAGTTGCCCCGGTAGGCGTCCGCGATCCAGCCCCAGGAGCCCGCCGCGTCCAGGCCGTCGCCGATGTCCTGGTAGATCTTCCAGGAGACGCCGGCCTGCTCCAGACGCTCCGGGTAGGTCGTCCAGCCGTAGCCGACCTCGTCGTTGCCGAGGACCGGGCCGCCGCCGGTGCCGTCGTTGCCCGTGTACCCCGTCCACATGTAGTAGCGGTTGGGGTCGGTCGAGCCGATGAACGAGCAGTGGTAGGCGTCGCAGACGGTGAAGGCGTCGGCGAGCGCGTAGTGGAACGGGATGTCCTCGCGGGTCAGGTACGCCATCGTCGTGGTGCCCTTGGCGGGCACCCACTGGTCGTACTTGCCGCCGTGGTAGGCCTGTTGGCCGTCGGTCCAGCCGTGCGGCAGGCCCTCCAGGAACTGCATGCCGAGGTCGTCGGCGGTCGGGTGGAACGGCAGGACGTCCTTGGTGCCGTCCGACTGGTGCCAGATCGACTTGCCGTTGGCGTGCTGGACGGGCCGCGGGTCGCCGAAGCCGCGCACGCCCCTGAGCTTGCCGAAGTAGTGGTCGAAGGAGCGGTTCTCCTGCATCAGGACGACGATGTGCTCGACGTCCTCGATCGACCCCGTGCGGTGGTTGGCCGGGAGCGCGGCGGCCCGCTGGATGCTGCTCGACAGCGCGGTGAACGCCGAGGTGGCGCCCGCGAGTTGGAGGAATCTGCGCCGGTTGACTTCGGGCATGGGTGGGTGCTGCCTCTCATCCAGGGATGCGGATGGCCGGAACGTGACGGAGTGTGCGCGCAGCGAGTGTTCCAAGGGCACCAAACGTCAGGGAAGGGTCCGGTGGCGCCGATGTGAAAGTCGGCGGTACGGGGGGTGCCGCTCCGATTTCGCGGGGTGTGGCGGGCTACACCTCCGGTTCGCAAGGGTGCCCCCTCGTGACGACACGCTGCCGACGCAATCGTGGAGGTCGACGCAAGGACCCCTCCCAGCTCCCTGTTGAACGGGGTGCACATCCCAGCACCGAGGCGGTTCTTCGACTTCTCGCTGTTCCTGACCGCTGACGTGGAGGCGTGTCCCCGCCCTGGCAACTGCCCTTTGTCACCTGGGCCCTGTGGCCTTCCGGCGGCGCGGTGCACGGAGGATCGTCCTCAGAGGGCGGGCCGCCTCGCGTCCGTCCTGGCCACGGGGAGCAGGGCCATGACCTCCCAGCCTGCGTCCGAGCGCGGGCCGGTGCGCAGTTCGCCGCCGAGGGCGGTGACGCGTTCGCTGAGACCCACGAGGCCGAAGCCACCGCCACGGGCGGCATGCGGCATCGGCGTGCCGCCGCGGCCGTCGTCGCGTACCGACACCCGCAGCGTGCCGCCCTCGTACGTCAGGCCGACGGTGACCTCGGTGGCGTCGCCCGCGTGACGGCGTACGTTCGTCAGGGCCTCCTGGACCACGCGATGCGCGGCGGCCTGCACCTCGTGCGGCAGGTCCGCGGGCACCGAGGCAGCGCGGTGCAGCACGGCCTTCGGGCCGACCACGCCGCCGAACCCCGCGACCAGGTCCGCGAGCGAGGACAGGTCGGCCGCCGGGTGCTGGTCGGCGGGCTCCGGGCCGGTCAGGTCCCGCGGGCCCTCGCGCAGGATGCCGACCGTACGGCGCATCGAGGAGAGAGCCTCGGTGGCCGCGTTCTGGATGCCCGCGAGGACCGGATCGAGGTTCTCGGGTTCCGTGACGGCCATCATGCGGGCCATCTGCGTCTGGACCAGGATGCCGGTGACATGGTGCGCGACGAAGTCGTGCAGATCGGCGGCCATGGCGAGCCGCTCGGCGCGGCGGGTCTCGGTGACCGCGACACGGCGTCGGTGGTCCAGAACCCGCAGATAGCCGCCGAGCCCGGCCATGACGGCGACGAGCAGCACGAGCACCAGGACGGCCCCGATCATGCTCTCCGTGCTGTTGTCCGCGAGTGAGCCCCGGATCGCCCGCAGCGGCAGCACGAGGACGGCCACGCCGCCCAGCAGGGAGCACGCGACCACCCAGCGCGGCGGGCAGCCGCGGACGGCGACGAGCAACAGGCAGAGCAGGATCGCGCTCTCACCGGGCCCGAACTCCCCCATCCAGCCCGTCCGGGCGGCCACGGCCGTGATCACCAGGGAGACGCCGGCGGGCACCGCCGTACGCAGCTGAGGGGTGAGCCGGGCGGGCTGACGCGCGGGGGGCCAGAGCACGGCCGCCAGACCGAGCGGCAGCATCACGAACAACGGCCACAGGACGCCGCCGCCGTTGGCCGTGATCACCAGATCCGTGAGGGCCAGCAGAACCAGCACGGTGACGCCGACCGCCCGCAGACAGCTCTGTCGGCGGGCGCGGGGCGCGGCGGGGCCGTCGATCGGATGCTTGAGATGCACGCCGCCGAGCGTACGGAACGGCCGAGGTCAGGGGATCGGCCGATCGGCTGACCGGGTCGTCGAGGGGCCGGCCGGACAGTGGCCGTTCGGCCGAGGCGCGCGGGGTTGTCCGGCGGCGAGAGTCGAGGCACATCGAACACCTCGACCTCAGGAGAGAAGCGCCATGCGGAGCAAGCATCTGATCGTCATCGGCGTCACGGGCGTCGCGATCGCCGCCGGCGGTGCCGGAGTGACCTACGCGTTCAGCGGCACGCAGTCCACCACAGGGCTCGACCGCTACACCACCGTGACGGTGGACGGCCACAAGGCCCTCAGCGCCGGAATCCTCGAGGGCCGCATCCAGTCCAAGTACCGGCCGCTGCCCTGGATCGGCCGGGACATCGGCCCCGTGTCCTGCCCGAGCGGGCTGAAAGCGGTGACGGGTGCCTCCCTCACGTGCACCGCGAAGGCGGACGGCGAGCGGGTGGGGATCCCGGTGAGCGTCGTCAAGGCCAGTGACACGTCGATCACCTGGCAGTTCGAGCGCTGAGACGCACCCCACCGCGAACCACCGAGAAGGGAACGACACATCACCATGGGCACCGTCCTGTCCGGGCTCGGCCTGGTCAAGAAGTACGCGTCCGCCACAGCACTCGCCGGAGTGGACGTCGAGGTCGGCGAGCGCGAGTCGCTGGCCATCATGGGCCCCTCCGGGTCCGGCAAGTCCACGCTCCTGCACACCCTCGCCGGGATCATCCGCCCGGACGACGGACAGGTCCTCCTGCGCGGCGAACGCATCGACCACTGGAGCGAGAACCGGCTCAGCGCGCTGCGGCGCGGACGCTTCGGCTTCGTCTTCCAGTCCGGCCAACTGCTGCCCGAACTCCCGGCCGAGGAGAACATCGCCCTGCCGCTGATGCTGGAGGGCGTACCCCGCAGTCAGGCCGTCGCGCGGGCCCGCCGCTGGTTCGCCCCGCTGGGCCTGGACGGTCTGGAACAGCGCCGCCCCGGGCAGTTGTCCGGCGGACAGGTCCAACGGGTGGCGATCGCCCGTGCGTTGGTGGCGGAACCGGACGTGGTCTTCGCCGACGAACCGACCGGCGCGCTCGACCAGTCCACCGGCGAGGCGGTCATCCGGCTGCTCACCTCCGTCACCCGCGAACAGGGCGCCTGCCTGGTCATGGTCACCCATGACGCCGACGTCGCCGCCCACTGCGACCGCGTCCTCCAGGTCCGAGACGGCCGCGTGCACGGCCACAGCCAGTACACGGTCATTCCCTGACGGAGCGCGCCCCACTTCTTCCCGCGCGGGCCCTGCGAGACGGGCCCGCGTTCTGATCTGCGTCGACCTGTGAGCGCCCCGTCGAGCGCGGCCGACACCCCACGCTCCCGACCCGTACGTTCGGAGACCCCCATGCCCTCACTCCTGCCGCTGACCTGGCACCTGGCCCGCCGCTCCGGGCGCCGCGGCCTGCAGTCCCACCTGCTGGCCGCGGGCGCCGCCGCGGTGAGCGCCCTGGTGTTGCTGGCGCTGACCGCGGCCTGGCTGGGCGCCGGCGCCCGCGCGGACCGCACCGCCTGGCACACACCCCAGCCCGACAGAAACGGCACAGCCATCCAGGCCCTGGCCACCACCTTCGTACGCGGCGAACCGGTCACCGTCGTCAACCTCGCCCATCTGCCCGGCCACAAGGCCACCCCCGCCCCACCCGGCGTGCCCGCCTTTCCCAAGCCCGGGCAGGTCTACCTCTCGCCCGCGCTCGCCGAGCTGATGGACGAGCTGCCCGCGAACCAACTCGCCGACCGCTTCCCCAAGCCCTCGGCGTACGGAGCAGTCGGTGACGCAGGACTGGCCGCCCCGGACGAACTCCTCGCGGTGATCGGCCGTACGCCCACCGACCCCGCGGTGTCCGAGGCCGCGGGCGAGGGCCTCCTGGACACCGGTCTGACGGCCCGAGCCGTCGTCTCCGATTTCTCCGGCACCACCCCGAACGCGTTCACCGCACACGACAGAGAGGGGGTGCTTCTGGGCGTCGGCCTGCTCGTCGTGCCGGTGATCGTGCTGGCCACCGCCGCCGGACGGCTCGGCGCCGCCCGCCGCGAACAGCGGCTCGCCGCCCTGCGGTTGGCCGGCGCCACACCCCGGCAGATCCTCACGATGACCGGCGCCGAGGCGGCGGCCGTCGGCTCGGCGGGAGCGTCCGCCGGTGCCCTCGCGTACGCGGCGCTCTTGCCCGCCCTGGCCCGTCTCCCCTACGGCATCGGCACCTGGTTCACCGGCGACCTGTGGGTCGGGGCGCCCGCCGTGCTCGCCGTCGTCGCCTCAGTGGCCCTGCTCACCGCACTCAGCGCGGTCAGCGCGCTGCGCGAGGTGGTCCGTTCGCCGCTGGGCGTCGCCCAGCAGTCCGACCCGCGACGCACCCGCATGATCCGCCTGGTCCTGTTCGTCGGCCTGGTCCTCTACGTCGTCACCACGGCTCAGGACGGCGGTCTCAGGACTTCCCAGATTGTCGCGCTGATGATCGTCTTCTACGGGGCGTTCTGGATCGTCGGCCCCTGGGCCGTGGACCGGCTCGGCAGGATCATGGGCCGCTTCGCCCGCCGCCCCGCCACCCTGCTGGCCGCCCGCAGGCTGAGCGACGACCCCCGCGGCGCCTGGCGCACCGTCAGCGGCCTGGTCCTGGCGGGCTTCGTCGCCGGGTTCTTCTCCGTGGCGCACCTGAGCATCGGCGGTGTCACCCACCCCGACCAGGTCGCCGTGACCGTGCCGGCCGGATCCGACGCGTCCGGTGCCGTACGGAAGACCGCCGAGCGGGCCCGCTCGCTGCTGAAGGACGCGGAGGTGCCCGCCACCGTGCGCGTCCCCACGGGCGACCAGGCCAACGAGTCGCCGCTGCTGGGCAACGCGGGCATCACGGCCCGGATCTCCGGCGGGCCGGCCCGGCTCGACACCGCCGTGACCGTGCTGGCACCGCTGAACCCCGCGGCACCGCCCTACACCGACAAGCAACTCACCGCCGTCGACGACCTCTCCATCGGCCAGCTGCGAAGCCTGAGCCTGGCGACGATGGCCCTGAGCTTCCTCGTCGCCACCGCCTCCGCCGGACTCACGGCCGCCGCGAACGTCCTGGACCGCCGCCGGGTGTACGACATGCTCCGGCTGGCCGGTACGCCCCTGCGGGTACTGGACCGGGCCCGGGTCCGCGAGACGGTCGTCCCGCTGGTCCTCCTCGCCGGGACCATGACGGGGTGCGGTGTCTACGGTGCGATGCAGCTGAACAAGGCGTGGGGCACCACGATCGACACCTCGGGCGCACTGCAACTCGCCGCGTGCGTGGTGCTTGGCGCGGGGGCGATGTTCGCGGCGATCGGGACCAGTCGGCCGCTGTTGCGGGCCGTCACCGGCAATCCGACTCAGCAGCCGGATTGACGGTGACAGCCGCGATCATGGGGAGCGGCCCGGGCCATGGGCTGGCCGGTCTGTGGCCGTGGTCTGGCTTCGGCCGTCCGTGGCCGGCGGCGTGGACCCACATGTCACAGCCCCGCCCTCTCCAGAGGCACGCCCCGTCCCCCACCTCAGGCATGATGCGCCCATGAACGACCGTGACCGCTCCCCGATCCGTGTTCTGATCGCCGACGACCAGGACATGGTCCGTACGGGATTCCGCTTCTTCCTCGACGCGCAGCCGGACATCACGGTGGTGGCCGAGGCCCGCGACGGGGAGGAGGCCGTGACGCTGGCCAGGCGGCTGCGGCCCGACGTGTGCCTGCTGGACATCAGGATGCCGAAGCTGGACGGGCTGGAGGCCACCCGAATGCTGGCCGGACCGGATGTCGCCGACCCTTTGCGGGTCGTCGTGGTGACCACCTTCGACCTCGACGAGTACGTCTACGGCGCCCTGAAGGGCGGTGCCTGCGGCTTTCTGCTCAAGGACTCCGGGCCGACGCTGCTCGCCGAGGCCGTCCGCTCCGCGGCGGTGGGCGACGCCCTCGTCTCCCCCTCGGTCACCGTCCGCCTGCTCAGCCACCTCACCGGTGCGACGCCCCGGACCCCGGCGCCGCTGCTGCGGGAACCGCTCACCGACCGTGAGATCGATGTCGTCCGCCTCGTCGCCCTCGGGCGCACCAACGCCGAGATCGCTGCCGAGCTCTACGTCTCCCTCTCCACGGTCAAGACCCACCTCTCCAGCGTCCAGCTGAAGCTCGGCGCCCGTAACCGCGTCGAGATCGCCGCCTGGGCCTGGCAGCACGGCCAGGTGCGCCCCGGCCCGTGACCACCGGACGACGACCCGTCTGGCGACGGACCCCGTTCCGCTGAGGAGAACCAAGCGGGGGTCGGCGATCGCCGACGTCAGCCACGGTCCCCGCGGCGTCCGGTTCCCGCCCCGTCTGGACGCGTCACCGGGGGAGGTGCCTGCGGCGGCGGCCCAGGCGCAGGCCGACGAGGACGAGGTCGGCGATCAGGACCACCACGCCGATGACCAGCAGGTAGAACAGGCCCTTCGCCAGCACGCCGATCATGCCGAGCACGAGGGCCACGAGGAGCAGCAGGAGGAAGAGAGCCATGGGTGTCACCTCGTGGTGAAGGGCGTTGTCGGGGGCATCAGCGGCGGGCGAGGCGACGTTCGCCGCCCGCACCGGTTCGGTAGTCGAGTTCGTAGTGCGCGAAGACTGTCTTCTCGTCCTCCGCGAGCAGTTCGCCGTCCGTGCCGATCGAGGGCGCTTCCTTGACCTGCTTCTTGTCGTAGGCGACCTTCAGATAGCCGGGACCGACCGTCGCGTCGCCCAGGGGGACGAACACCAGCCGGTGCCGGGTCGGCAGGCCGATCGTCACCGTCGCGAAGGCGGGCTGGTCCGTGGCCGTGTCGACATAGATCGCCTCCAGGACGCCGATCTTGTGCCCTTCGTGGTCGACCACGTCGTGGCCTCGCCATTCCCTGATGTCGTGCGCCTCGAACACGGGGTCCCCTCTGTCTCAGGTCAGCTGAAGACCGCTGTCGTCTTTCCTTCGCATCTTCCTCCTTACCTGCCTCTGGAGCGTCACACCTGGAGAGCAGCCACCTTTCAGAGTGGACCGCGGCGAGAGTACGACCTCGTACGGCACCCCGGGGAGCGGGAAGGGCGGTGGGTGTGGAGGACCAGCAGCGCCAGGGCGCCGGTCGCCGCGGACCAGGTGAGGGAGAGCAGGCCGTGGGACCAGGGGATGCGGGGGGTGAGGGCTGAGCTCAGCGCCAGCTGGTTCACGCCGTACAGGGGAAGCGCGGACACGCCCGCCACGTCCATGAGGGTGTTGAAGACGGGATTCTGCAAACCGGTGTCGACCAGGCTGAGCATGATGATGAGGAAGAAGCCCTCCAACTCGCCGCGGACCAGAGAGCCGAGCAGAAGGCCGATGCCGCCGTAGGCGAGGCCCGCGCCCGCGAGGGCCAGCCCCAGGGGGCCTGCGTGGCGTACGGGCAGGGAGATCCACAGCAGGAGCGTGGTGTACGAGGCCAGCAGGGCGGCGGTGAGGGCGACGGCGGCGAGTTTGGCCAGCAGCATCGGCAGCCGGGGGTAGCCCGCCAGCAGCAGACGTCTGTCCATCTCCCGGGACTGAAAGGTCTCCGTGAACGTGATGAAACCGGCGACCATGGTGACGGCGCCCAGCGCGCTGGCCACCTGGCCCGCCTGGCTGGCCGGGGCGGAGACGGGGGCGCTGAGGGCGGCCAGCCAGATGCGCACGACGTGGTCGGAGGTGCACAGGCGTGCCACGGCGATCCAGACCGGGATGAACGCGACCGCCAGAAGCAGCGCCAGCCGGTTGCGCAGGTGGCCGAGCAGAGTGCAGCGCAGCAGTTCGGTGAACGCCGTCCAGGAGAGCCTCAACGGTCGGTCTCCTCGAAGTGCAGGCGCCCTTGGCGCAGTTGTGCGATGGCATCGAAGTGGTGCAGGTCGTGCAGCAGGTGGGACACCACGATGATCGACCGGCCCTGATCACGCAGATCGGCGGCCAGGGTCCAGAACCGCTGATGGGTGTCCCAGTCGAAGCCCTGGTAGGGCTCGTCCAGGACCAGCAACTGCGGGTCGTGCATGAGGGCGAGCAGCAGGTTCAGCTTCTGTCGCGTTCCGCCGCTGAGTTCGCCGACCTGCAGTCGTCGGCAGCCGGTCAGTGCCAGCGACTCCATCAGCTCGTCGGCGCGCGCCGAAGTCGGCAGCCGGTAGGCCATCTGGAACAACCGCAGATGCTGTCCGACGGTGAACGCGTCGTTCAGTACGGCGCGTTGCGGGCAGTACCCCACGGCCCCGGTTCGTGTCACGGTTCCACGGTCAGGTGCGAGGTGCCCTACGGCGATCCGCAGCAGAGTGCTCTTGCCCGCCCCGTTCTCGCCGACGATCCCTACCAGCGTCCCGGCGGGCACGGCAAGGTCGACGTCGCGCAGGACCTGCTTGCTGCCGTACGCCTTGCAGACTCCGCTGATCCGCAGCCGTGGCGGGTGGGTCGTCGTTACCGCCTGCACATGAGCCTCTCAGAAGTCGGACAGGTGGAGCGGGTCGCCCCCGAGGACCCGTCGGCCGCAGGTGGCGGGGCCGCAGGGCTCATGTCGCCTGGCCCGTCCGGCTCTTGGCCTCTCGGCCGCGCCGGGCTCGAACGGTCCGGTCCTGGGCGGCCGGTCCCCGTCGCGAGGTGGCGCGCTACTGCCCGGTGTCAACGAGTCCGCGCCGCCGGTGTAACGGCAGCCACCCGCTGCCCCGTTGAACGGACGGCGCAGCCACTCATAAGGCCCGCCTGCACGTTGAGCGTGACGTGAGCGCCGGTCCGCCGTTGTAGGAGGCGATGCTCCCGACACCACAGCGAGACTTCAGCGCTCCCACGATCGTGATCGGAGCCGGCCCTCACGGTCTGGCGGTCGCCGCGCTGCTGCGCCGCGCCGGGGTGCCGACCGTGATCCTGGAACGGTCGGACCGAGTGGGCGCGAGCTGGGTGCAGCGCTATGCCCATCTACGCCTGCACACCACCCCCGGCTCCTCGAAGCTCCCCGGCCTGTCGGTGCCACGCCAGGCGGGCCCGTGGGTGAGCCGGGACGAGTATGTGCGATACCTGGAGCGTTACGTCGCCCGCCACCGGCTCGACGTCCGGCTGAGCACCCCGGTGCAGCGCGTTGAACGGGCCGGGCCCGGTTCGGGAGCACAGTGGCTGGTCCACACCCCCGGCGGTCCGGTGACCACCGGTGCGGTCGTGGTGGCCACGGGCCGCTGCCGTACCCCCAACCTGCCTCAGTGGCCGGGGCGTTCGACCTTCACCGGCACGCTGCTGCACTCGGCGCGGTACCGCTCTCCGGCCCCCTACCGCGGGCAGGGCGTCCTGGTGGTCGGCGCCGGTAACAGCGGTACCGAGATCGCCGGCGTCCTGGCCGGGGCCGGAGCCGAACGGGTATGGATCGCCGTCCGTACCCCGCCCAACATCCTGCCCCGCTCCAGCGCCCGATGGCATGCGGTCGGCCGGCTGACGGAAGCCCTCCCGCTCGCATGGCGGGACCGAACCTCCCTGCTCATGCAGCGTCTCGCGGTCCCCGACCTGACCTCACGGGGACTGCCGCGGCCTCGCACGGGCCTGTACACCCGCAATGCCCGCGAAGGGGTCAACCCGGTGCTCGACCACGGCTTCGTGGACGCCGTCCGGTCCGGGCGGGTCGAACCGGTCGCGGCCGTCCGGGCGTTCGACGGCCCCGAGGTGATCCTGGTCGACGGCGCCCGCCTGCGACCCGACACCGTCATCGCGGCCACCGGCTACCGGCCCGACCTGCATGACCTGGTCGGCTCCCTGGGCGTACTCGACGAGGACGGACAACCCCTCGCCGTAGGGGCACAGACCCATCCCGAAGCCGCGCGCCTGTACTTCGCCGGATACACCAATCCCCTCACAGGGGTCCTTCGGCAGGCAGGCGTCGAGGCGCGGGCCATCGCCCACGCGCTCCGCCGTGAGAAGGCGCGGGCGCCCCTTCCCAGCCCCAGGGCCGGCGACCACACAGCCGGGACACGATAAGAGGGCACGCTCCGAGCTGACGGAGCCACGGTGCCCAGGGTCGGCCATCGCGGCTGCGGAGGCCGCGAACTCGGTATCGCCTGGCGGGTCTGGCCGGCGGCTGGAGAAACCGCACGAGCGGCGGCCGGACGGCCGCCGCTCGTGCGCGATCTTTCGGGCAGACCTGCGAGGTCAGGCCACGTTGATGTTCTCGGCCTGCGGACCCTTCTGGCCCTGGGTGACGTCGAACGTCACGGCCTGGCCCTCCTGGAGCTCACGAAAGCCGGTGGAGTTGATCGCGGAGTAGTGCGCGAAGACATCCGGGCCGCCGCCGTCCTGGGCGATGAAGCCGAAGCCCTTTTCCGCGTTGAACCACTTCACAGTTCCCGTAGCCATGTCTCATGCCTTCCAGTCGATGAACGCCTCCCACTCGATGCGGGAGACGGAGGTGGTCGCCCTGGTCCCTGCGGCACTGCACAGCAAAACGCCCACGCCAAAGGCGTGGGCAAGAGGGAATTCCGAACCACGACAGCTGACGCAGACGCTACACGCCCGCATGCCGTGTCACCAGAGAAAATGATCACACCGCGCGCCGATACCGCGTGTGCGGTGCCCGCCGACGCTGACGGGCACGCTCATCTCAGGCTGCCGTGGGGTTCACCCTTTCGGCGGCACGGCGGTATTCGGCGTTGAGGCGCTGGGCTTCCGCGAGCTGGTCCTCGAGGATGACGATCCGGCAGGCGGCCTCGATGGGGGTGCCCTGGTCGACGAGTTCCCGGGCGCGGGCGGCGATGCGCAGCTGGTAGCGGGAGTAGCGGCGGTGTCCACCTGCGGAGCGGAGTGGGGTGATGAGGCGGGCGTCACCGATGGCGCGGAGGAAGCCCTGGGTGGTGCCGAGCAGTTCGGCGGCTCGGCCCATGGTGTAGGCGGGGTAGTCGTCGTCATCGAGACGGCCGAATGTGTCGTCTGCTGTCATCGCACCTCTCTGCGGAACGCGTGGAGGGGCCCTGACGCCGTACTGCCGCCAGGGCCCCGAAGGAACTACTACACCATCTGCCGGCCCTGATACTGCGCCGGCCCTGTGTTTCCGCGGACCCGACCGAGTTGCCGTCGGGGGCGCGGGGATCGCGGTTGCTTGACCGGAGACCACCTCACTATCGATGTCCTGCGGTACCCGGGTCCAAGATTTCCGCCCGGGCGATCCTGATGGTGTTCGGCTCCTCCGTTCTCCCTCTTGATCAACTACTCACTGACTTCACTGCGGGGTACTGCGAACCTCACTTGCCTGGTACTGCTCATGGCGGCCCCTGATCACTGCGGGCCACCCGGTCCGGTCGTCAGTCCCGTCGCCGTCCTGCAACTGCCCTGGCTTCGGAACTCCACCACCGCACCGTCCTGCGCACTGCAACTGCGTACTACTGCCCGGCAGTTCATCTCTGCCGGGCCTTGCTCGATCTCGACTACGAGAGAAACCATAACCACATCGCCAACGAATGTCTACTGTGGCTGGCATAGATTTCCGCGTACTCAAAGATGAGGTAGTCCGCCTCGGCCGGCAGCCCGCGCGGTCCACGGATGGTTCAAGCAGTGTGGGCCCGACCGGCGTACCGGTCGGGCCCACACTATGGATCGGGTTTCGGGTCGCGTCCGCTTACCCGGTCAGACGGTTCTAGGCCACCGAGCCGAAGCCGGACTGGCGTGCGGAGGTGCGCCTGGCCGCCGAGGCGGGGCGGCGACGGCCTCGGGACGTGGCGCTGCGCTTGGGGCGTTCGACCACCGGTGCGGTGATGACGACGGGGATGCCGGACGGGGCCTGGGCGCCGGTGATCCGGCTCAGGGCCTCGTCGCCCGAGCGGACCTGGGTGGTCTGCGGCTGGATCCCGGCGTCCGACATCAGACGGACCATGCCTCGGCGCTGGTTCGGCGTGACCAGGGTGACGACGCTGCCGGACTCGCCGGCGCGGGCGGTGCGGCCGCCGCGGTGGAGGTAGTCCTTGTGGTCGGTCGGCGGGTCGACGTTGACGACCAGGTCGAGGTTGTCGACGTGGATGCCGCGCGCGGCGACGTTGGTCGCCACCAGCACGGTGACGTGCCCCGTCTTGAACTGCGCCAGCGTGCGGGTGCGCTGCGGCTGCGACTTGCCGCCGTGCAGCGCGGCGGCCCGCACCCCGCTGTTGAGCAGGTCCTGGGTCAGCCTGTCGACGGCGTGCTTGGTGTCCAGGAACATGATCACGCGGCCGTCGCGGGCGGCGATCTCGGTCGTGGCGGCGTGCTTGTCGGCGCCGTGGACGTGCAGGACGTGATGCTCCATCGTCGTGACCGCACCGGCCGACGGGTCGACGGAGTGCACGACGGGGTCGGTCAGGTAGCGGCGTACCAGCAGGTCGACGTTGCGGTCCAGGGTGGCGGAGAACAACATCCGCTGCCCTTCCGGGCGCACCTGGTCGAGCAGCGCGGTGACCTGGGGCATGAAGCCCATGTCGGCCATCTGGTCGGCCTCGTCCAGCACGGTGATGCCCACGTGGTTCAGCCGGCATTCGCCGCGGTCGATGAGGTCCTTGAGCCGGCCCGGCGTCGCGACGACGACCTCGGCGCCACCGCGCAGCGCACTGGCCTGCCGGCCGATGGACATGCCGCCCACCACCGTGGCCAGCCGCAACCGCACGGAGCGGGCGTACGGGGTCAGCGCGTCGGTCACCTGCTGTGCCAGCTCGCGCGTGGGGACGAGGATCAGTCCCAGCGGCTGGCGGGGCTCGGCGCGCTGTCCGGCGGTGCGGGCGAGCAGGGCGAGGCCGAAGGCCAGGGTCTTGCCGGACCCGGTGCGGCCGCGGCCCAGAACGTCACGGCCCGCCAGGGAGTTCGGCAGCGTCGCGCCCTGGATCGGGAACGGCGCGGTCACACCCTGCCTGCCGAGTTCGGCCAGCAGCTGCTCGGGCATGTCGAGATCGGCGAAGGCCTCGACCGCCGGCAGCGCGGGGGTGATCGTCTTGGGCAGCGCGAACTCACCCTGCACGGCGGCGGGCCGACGGCCGTAACCGCCGGAGCGGACGGGCGCGCCGGTACGACGCGGTGCCTGCGAGCGGTAGCCGCCGCCCCTACCGGCGTCGGCACGGCCGTCACGGGTGCGGGCGGAGCGGTCGTTCGTGTACGTGCGGTTCATGCGGAACCTTCCTCGATGTGGCACATACCAAGGAATTCTGGCCGCGATGAATGGCGTGGAGAATTACAAGTATGGACCGTTGGAAAAAAGAAAGCAGATCTGGCCGGGAACACATATCCGTGGGCACAGGTGCTGAATTTGGTGACGCGGTGAAGATCTCGCGATCCGGGCGCCGGCTGCGGTGCAGCACTTCAGGATGCCTTGGCGTCCTGAAGGAGGAACCGCTTGCGGAGGTACCGCAGATTCCTTCGGGGCGCCCCGCGGGTGAAAACCGCCGCGGAATACGCGTGCAGCTGGGGCCCGCACCCCGAAGGATGCGGGCCCCAGCTACGGATTGCGCGTGAGCGTCAGGCCGGAACGATGTTCTCGGCCGTCGGGCCCTTCTGGCCCTGGGCGATGTCGAAGGCCACCTTCTGGCCTTCGAGCAGCTCACGGAAGCCCTGCGCGGAAATGTTCGAGTAGTGGGCGAACACGTCGGCGCCGCCACCGTCCTGCTCGATGAAGCCGAAGCCCTTTTCCGCGTTGAACCACTTCACGGTACCAGTAGCCATGTCATATCTCCTTCGGGGCAGTGCGTCGGCGTCCACACCTTGCGGACGCCGTGTCGCTGCGATGATTACCCCGCCCGGAAATGACCGGAAATACAAAAGTGCTCCCGACCGACAGAAGCCGGTGGGGGCACTTGAAGTTTTGGGAACCACAACTGCAACTGAGATAGACAGTAGCACGCCCCAGCCGCCTGTGTGCGTTGGGAAATCGCCCTCTGCTCTTCGTCCCAAAAACTCCCGCCGCATGACCACCCAAAACCTGATCCCTCGGGAACAGATATTGATTCCCCCGGAGATGACGTCTCGGGAAGAGCGGCCAATCGGCACGCCGCCCGGCGACGTTACCGGAGGTGTCAGAACGTCGCCTGCGGAGGGCGGAGACGCGGTGGCCGGGAACGGCGCGAGTCAGGCGGTCAGGGCCTGTTCGACGGTGGGATGGCAGCCGATGACCTCGTCCAGGCCGACGATCTCCAGGAGCCGTAGCACCGATTCCTGGGCGGCGGCGATGCGCACCCACCCCTGGCCGTCACTCGCGGCCTGATGGGCGGCGACGAAGAAGTTGATGCCGCTGGAGTCCATGAAGGTCACACCGCTGAGGTCCGCCACGGTTCGCGGGGGCGCCGATCCGTCGTGGGCCAGGAGGACCTCGCTGAGCATGTCCTTGACGGTGTGGTCGATCTCGCCGCGCAGGGTGACCACCCGGACGCCGTCGACGCTGGTGCGGTCGATCGACAGCTGGCCGGGCCGGGCTGCTCCGTGGGTGTCTGTCACCGTTTCCTCGACTGTGCTCGCTGTGGGGACTCAAGGCCCCGGCGTGATCTGCACCGGCAGCCTGCGTCGATGGTACGGCGAACAAGTGTGCGGGCCGTTACGCGCATCTCCCTCACCCCTCTGACCAGGAGATTCGCATCGTCCCTTCCGTGAGACGGAAGCGGTATTGCGCCTCCCCGACGCGCTTCCCGACGATGGCGCCATCACAGAGAGACGGGAGCCAGCCCCATGCCTCACATGACCGCTTTCGCCAGGAACCAGTGGTACGTCGCCGCGTACAGCCACGAGGTGGGGCGCGAGGAGTTGCTCGGCCGGACCATCCTCGATGAGCCGCTCGTCTTCTACCGGACCGAGGAGGAGAATACGCCGGTCGCGCTGGCCGACCGGTGTGTGCACCGCAGGTTCCCGCTGCACGAGAAGCCGAGCCGGCTGGACGGCGACCGGATCGTGTGCGGGTACCACGGGTTCACCTACGACACGACCGGCACCTGTGTGTACGTGCCGGGGCAGAAACGCGTGCCGCGCACGGCGCGCGTCGCCTCGTACCCGGTCGTCGAGCAGGACTCCCTGATCTGGGTGTGGATCGGCGACCCCGCCCTCGCCGACGCCGGCACCATCCCGCGGGCCAGGCACCTGGACTCCCCCGGCTGGGTCACCGTGCGCGGCATGGAACCCATCGACGCCGACTACGGGCTGCTCGTCGACAACCTGCTCGACCTCTCGCACGAGACCTATCTGCACGGCGGCTACATCGGCACCCCGGAGGTCGCCGAGACGCCGATCACCACCGAGGTCGACGAGGGCGCGGGGATCGTGCGGGTGAGCCGGCACATGGACGACGCCGAGTGCCCGCCGTTCTACGCCAAATCCACCGGGATCACCGGCCGGATCACCCGCTGGCAGGACATCGAGTACCACGCGCCGTGCCTGTACCTGCTGCACAGCCGCGTCGCCCCGGTCGGGGTGGTGCCCGAGGCGGACGGCAGCGACCCGAACGGCTTCCACACCGAGGTCACGTACGCCATCACCCCTTCCTCGGACGGCAAGGTGTACGACTTCTGGATGGTCTCGCGGGACTGGGCGACCGGAAACGACGAGGTCACCGAGTTCCTGCGGAAGAACAACCACACCGTCGTCATGCAGGACGTCGACGCGCTCAACCTGCTCCAGAAGACGCTCGGTACCGAGCGGACGGGGTACCAGGAGCTGAGCATCAACATCGACACCGGCGGACTGGCCGCCCGCCGCATCCTCACCCGGCTGGTCGAGGAGGGCGCGAAGCCCGTGGAGAAGGTCCGGTGACCGGCCGGACGGGAGAGATCTACCGCATCGACTGGCTGCCGGGCACGGACGTGCTGCACGGCACCTGTCATTGCGGCCGCGAACACACCTCGCAGGATCCGGTCGAGATGTGGGAGTGGATGCTGGCCCATCCGCAGGGACACGAACCACGAGGAAGCAGTTCATGACGGTCTACGAAGCCGAACTCGTCGTCGAGCGGCGGGAGTCCGCGGCCGAGGGGGTGCTCGCCCTCACCCTGCGCCACCCGCTGGGCGAGCGGCTGCCCGCGTGGGAGCCGGGCGCCCATGTCGACGTCGTGCTCGGCCCCGGCCTGGAGCGGCAGTACTCGCTGTGCGGCGACCCGGCCGACCGGGACACCTGGCGGATCGCGGTGCTGCGGGAGCCGGCCGGGCGGGGTGGATCCGCCCATGTGCACGAGCAGTTGGGGCAGGGTGACAAGGTCCGGGTGCGCGGGCCGCGCAACCACTTCGCGCTCAGGCCCGCGCCCCGCTACCGGTTCATCGCCGGCGGTATCGGCATCACACCGATCCTGCCGATGCTGGCCGAGGCGGAGGCCCGGGGCGCGCAGTGGACCCTGCTGTACGGCGGCCGCACCCGCGACTCCATGGCGTTCACGCGGGAGTTGAGCGGCTACGGCGAGCGCGTCACGGTCGCGCCCCAGGACGAGACGGGGCTGCTGGACCTGGCGTCGGTGCTCGACGACGTCCCCGAGGGCACGCTCGTGTACTGCTGCGGGCCCGCCGCGCTGCTGGACGCGGTCCAGGCGCGCTGCCCGGCGGAGCTGCTGCACCTGGAACGGTTCACGCCCAAGGACCAGGCGTCCGGTGAGAACACCGAGTTCGAGGTCGAGTTGGCGCGCAGCGGCCGTACGGTGACGGTCCCGCCCGAGGTGACCGTGCTGGACGCGGTGCGCGCCGCCGGTGTCGAGGTGTTGTTCTCCTGCACCGAGGGCACCTGCGGGACCTGCGAGACCGATGTCCTGGACGGCGATCCGGACCACCGGGACTCGGTCCTCACGGACGAGGAGCGGGAGGCCGGGGAGACGATGATGATCTGTGTGTCCCGGTGCCGGGGGCGGCGGCTCGTCCTCGACCTGTAGCCATCCGCAGGTCCGTCTCGATCCCCGCGACGGTGTCCAGCAGAGGGGGCAGCAGGTCGCGGCGGAGCGACGCCAGGGTGTCGCGGCTGGCGTGCACCGGGATGTTCACCGCCGCGACCACCTCGCCGCCCCGGTCCCGCACCGGGGCGGCGATCGAGCGCAGTCCCTCCTCCAACTCCTGGTCGACGATGGCGTATCCGCGCGCCCGCACCCTCTCCAGCTCGGCCCGGAGCAGGTCCGCGGAGACGATCGTGCGCGGGGTCAGCGGCCGCAGTTCGGTGCGGGCCAGCCTCGACTCCCGTTCCTCGCGGGGCAGATGGGCGAGGATCACGCGGCCCACGGAGGTGACGTGGGCCGGGAAGCGGGTGCCGACGGTGATCGCGGCGGCCATGATGCGGCGGGCGGGCACCCGGGCGACGTACACGATGTCGTCGCCGTCGAGCACGCACAGGGACGACGATTCCCTGGTCCGGTCGACCAGTTGCTCCAGATGCGGCTCGGCGATCTGCGCCAGCGAGAAGCCCGCGAGGTAGGCGTAGCCGAGCTCCAGTACGCGTGGGGTGAGCCGGAACGTGCGGCCGTCGGCGTGCACGTATCCGAGGTCGGCGAGGGTCAGCAGAAAGCGGCGGGTCGCCGCGCGGGTCAGTCCGCAGGTGCGCGCGACCTCACTGAGCGTCAGTTCCGGGTGTTCCGCGTCGAATGCGCGGATCACGGCGAGACCCCGCTCGAAGGAGCGGACGAAGTGCGGGGCGCGGGCTGGTGCAGGCATCGTCGCCTCCACAGGGACGCGTGACGTGCGTCGCGGCGTCGGGCCGGACACACATCCCGACAATTGTCAACAATACTGTCAGCAAAAGCCATTGACCGCGGCGGGCAAAGACTCTACCTTTCGCGCTGTGCACCACTGTGCGCTATGCGCACACCCTGTCGGAACCATGAAGTCTGTGCAGGAGGAGCCATGCGTCGTGTGCTCGCCGTCTTAGCGGCCGGAGCATTCCTGGTCACCGTGTCCGCCTGTGGCTCGTCCGGGGACGATTCGGGGTCGGACAAGGCGTCGTCGCCCGGCGGCACCACCAAGGTGAAGGTCGGCGTCATCCCGATCGTCGATGTCGCCCCGCTCTATCTGGGGCAGGAGAAGGGCTTCTTCAAGAAGCGGGGCCTGGAACTGGAGATATCGCTCGCGCAAGGCGGAGCGGCGATCGTGCCCGCCGTGGCCAGCGGGCAGTACCAGTTCGGCTTCTCCAACTCCACGTCACTGATGATCGCCCAGTCCCACAACGTGCCGGTGAAGGTCGTCTCCAACGGCATCGCCTCAACAGGCGTCCAGGGCAAGGACTTCGGGGCGCTCACCGTGAAGGGCGACAGCTCGATCAAGACGGCCGACCAGCTCGAGGGCAAGAAGGTCGCCATCAACACCCTCAAGAACATCAACGAGACCGCGGTGCGCGCGTCGGTGCGCAAGGCGGGCGGCGACCCGGACAAGGTGAAGTTCGTGGAGCTCGCCTTCGACCAGATGCCGGCCGCCCTCGACGGTGGTGACATCGACGCGGCCATGGTGGTCGAGCCGGCGCTGGCCACCGTCAAGAGCCAGGGCGGCCGTGAGATCGCCTCGCCGCTGGTGGACGTCGCCCCGAACCTGACGGTGGCGATGTACTTCACCTCCACCTCGTACGAGCAGCGGAACGCGGCCCTCGTGACGAAGTTCAAGGACGCCCTCGCCGAGTCCCTCTCCTACGCGGACGCCCACCCCGACGAGGCCCGGCAGATCGTCACCTCCTACACGAAGATCCCGGCGGCGGTGCTGGCGAAGGTCACCCTGCCGGCCTGGCCCGCCGACCCGAACCGCGCCTCGCTCGACGCGCTGGAGAAGCTCGGTCAGGACGACGGCCTCTTCCAGACGGCCCCCGACCTGGACAAGCTGCTGCCGTGAGGGGACTGAACCTCGCGCTCGGCGCAGCCGGGCTCGCGACCTTCCTCGCCCTGGGCGAGGCGGTGCCGCGGCTCGGCCTCGTCGAGGAGGACTACTTCCCGCCCACGAGCCGCATCGCCGACGCCCTCGGCACCGAGCTCTCCGACGACACCTTCTGGACCGCGCTCGGCGACACCCTCACCGGCTGGGCGCTGGGCCTGGCGATC
This sequence comes from Streptomyces sp. NPDC034103, assembly GCF_055575395.1. Classification (NCBI taxonomy): domain Bacteria; kingdom Bacillati; phylum Actinomycetota; class Actinomycetes; order Kitasatosporales; family Streptomycetaceae; genus Streptomyces; species Streptomyces sp. NPDC034103. Next base: position 359,140 of record NZ_JBVISS010000008.1, read on the forward strand.
GCGTCCTGCGCCGGGATCGTGCTCGGCGTCCTCATCGCGGTCGTGCCGTACCTGCGCGACGTCACGGCCTCCACCATCGAGTTCCTGCGCCCCATCCCCTCGGTCGCGCTGATCCCGCTGGCGGTGCTGCTGTACGGCACCGAGCTGAGGTCGGTGCTCCTGCTCGTGGTGTACGCGTCGTTCTGGCAGGTGCTCATCCAGGTCCTGTACGGCGTCCGGGACGTCGACCCGGTCGCCGAGGAGACGGCGCGGTCGTACGGTCTGGGCACCTGGGCGCGGGTGCGGCACGTGCTGTGGCCGACCGCGCTGCCGTACGTCATGACCGGTGTCCGGCTCGCCGCGGCGGTCGCGCTGATCCTCGCCATCACCGCCGAACTCGTCATCGGCGCGCCGGGGTTGGGGGCGCGTATCGCCGTCGCCCAGAACTCCCAGGCGGTGCCGGAGATGTACGCGCTGATCGTGGTGACCGGTGTGCTGGGGCTGCTCGTCAACGTGGGCGCGCGTACCGTGGAGCGGCGGGCCCTGGCGTGGCACCAGTCGGTGCGCGGGGAGGTGGCGGTGTGAGGGGCGTGCTGCTGCGGGTCTTCTTCGTGCTCGCCCTGCCGCTGCTGCTGACGGCGGCCTGGTGGTTCGCCTCCGACGGCAGCACGAACGTGTTCTGGCCACCGCTGCGGACCATTTTCGAGACCTTCCCGGACGTGTGGACGGGCGAGCGGCTCAGGAACGACGTCCTGCCCAGTCTGCTGCGCCTCACGGCCGGTTACGCCGTCGCCGCGGTCGTGGGGGTCGCGCTCGGCACGGTCATCGGCTCCTACCGGCGGGTGCGGGCGGTGTGCGAGCCGGTCCTGGAGTTCCTGCGGGCGGTGCCGCCGCCGGTGCTGGTTCCGGTCATCATGCTGTTCGCCGGCATCGGCGACACCATGAAGATCCTCGTGATCGCCAGCGGCTGCGTCTGGCCGATCCTGCTCAACACCGTCGAGGGCGTGCGCGCGGTGGACTCCGTGATGGCGGAGACGGCCCGCTCGTACGGCATCACGGGCCTCGCACGGCTGAGGGAGGTCGTGCTGCGCTCGGCGAGCCCGCAGATCTTCGCCGGCCTGCGCCAGGCCCTGTCGATCGGCATCATCCTCATGGTCATCAGCGAGATGTTCGCCGCCAGCGACGGAATCGGCTTCACCATCGTGCAGTTCCAACGCAGCTTCGCCGTCCCCGACATGTGGACCGGCATCCTCGTCCTCGGCCTGCTCGGCTTCCTGCTCTCCGTCGTCTTCCAGCTGGTCGAGCGGCGGGTGCTCGGCTGGTACCACGGTCTGCGGGCCCAGACCCGGCGGTCCCCGTGACGCTCACGAAAGGGCGGTCCATGCTCGACGTACGCGGTCTGAACAAGGTCTACGAGGGGTCCGGGCGCCGCGTGGAGGCGGTGCGCGACCTCACCTTCACCGTCGAGGCGGGCGAACTCGTCTGCCTGGTCGGCCCGTCGGGCTGCGGCAAGACGACCCTGCTGAAGTGCGTGGGCGGGCTGCTCACGCCGACGGGCGGCGACGTCCTGCTGGCGGGGAAGAAGGTGAGCGGTCCGCCGCCCGGGATGGCCTTCGTCTTCCAGGAGTACGGCCGCAGCCTGTTCCCCTGGAAGCGCGTCGGCGAGAACGTCGAACTCCCGCTCAGGCAGAAGGACCTGTCCAGGCAGCGGCGCCGGGAGCTGGTCGCCGACGCGCTGGGGTCGGTGGGGCTCGCGGACGCGGCCGGGGCGTACCCCTGGCAACTGTCCGGCGGTATGCAGCAGCGGGTGGCGATCGCCCGGGCGCTGGCGTACGAGCCCGAAGTGCTGCTCATGGACGAGCCGTTCGCGGCGGTGGACGCCCAGACCCGCGCCGATCTCGAGGACCTGGTACGGCGGCTGTGGCGGGAGCGCGGCATCACGATCCTCTTCGTCACCCACGACATCGACGAGGCGGTGTACCTCGGCCAACGGGTGATCGTGCTGTCGGCCTCCCCCACCGTCGTCCAGGAACAGCTCAAGGTCGATCTCCCTGACGAGCGCGACCAGTTGCACACGCGGGTGGCGCCGCGCTTCGCCGAACTGCGGACCCATGTGTACGAGCAGATCCAGGCGGCGAAGCGCGGGACACCTCAGGAGGTGCTCAAGGCCGATACACCTCCGCCCCGTTGAACCGGACCGCGGGGCGCACCCCGGGGTCGGCACCGAGGTCCGCCTACTGGGCCGCCCACAGACCCCGCACATGGCCTATGTGACGGGTCATCACCTCGCGGACCGCGTCCTCGTCCCGGGCGGTGAGCGCGTCCAGGAGCTCCAGGTGCTCCTCGGCGGAGGCCAGCAGGCGGCCCGACTCCAGCAGGGCGGTGAGGCCGTACAGGCGGGAGCGTCCTCGCAGGTCGCCGACGACCTCGACGAGGTGGTCGTTGCCGGCGAGGGCGAGCAGGCCGAGGTGGAAGCGGGTGTCGGCCTCGACATGGGCGACGAGGTCACCGCGGGCCGCCGCCTGCACGATCTCCCGGGCCGCCGGGCGCAGCGCCTCCAGGGAAGCGGGTCCGGCGGTCCTGGCCAGGTCCACCACCGTCGGGATCTCCACCAGGGCACGGATGTGGGTGTACTCGTCGAGCTGCTTCTCGGAGACCGCGGTGACCCGGAAGCCCTTGTTGGGAACGGTGTCGACCAGCCCCTCCTTGGCCAGGTCCAGCATGGCCTCGCGGACCGGGGTCGCCGAGACGCCGAAGCGGGCGGCGAGCGTCGGCGCGGAGTACACCTCGCCGGGCAGCAGCTCACCGGCGATCAGCGCGGCCCGCAGGGACTCGGCGACCCGCTCCCGGTAGCTGCGCTTCTGGCCGCCGAGGCTGGGAAGGGCCGGGGCGGCGGCGGGCGAGCTGGTGCGGGCGGCGGGCATGGGCTCTCCTACGGGTGCTATGTCACGCGCTATCGACCCATTATCGGGCCGCGCGTCCGGGGCCGGACACCGGGCGATGCCGGGTCCCGTTCCATGCCGGCCCTGTCCCTCGCACCGCCCTGTCCGCCACCCCGCCCTACAGGACGAATCCCGCCGGGAACGGGTCGGTCGGGTCGAGCAGGTACTGGGCGGTGCCGGTGATCCACGCCCGGCCGGTGAAGCTGGGCAGGACGGCGGGGATGCCGGCGACCTCGGTGGTGTCGAGCAGCCGTCCGGTGAACCGGGTGCCGATGAAGGACTCGTTCACGAACTCGGTGTGCAGGGGGAGTTCGCCGCGCGCGTGCAGCTGGGCCATGCGCGCGCTGGTGCCGGTGCCGCAGGGTGAGCGGTCGAACCAGCCGGGGTGGATGGCCATCGCGTGCCGGGAGTGGCGGGCGGTGGCGCCGGACGCGAGGAGGTGGACGTGGTGACAGCCGCGGATCGACGGGTCCTCGGGGTGGACGGGCTCCTCCTCCGCGTTGATCGCCTCCATGAGCGAGAGACCGGCCTGGAGGATGTCGTCCTTGCGGGAGCGGTCGAAGGGCAGGCCGAACTCCTCCAGCGGCAGGATGGCGTAGAAGTTGCCGCCGTATGCCAGGTCATATGTCACCGTGCGCCCGTCGGCGAGTGTGATCTTGCGGTCGAGGCCCACGGAGAAGGACGGCACGTTCTTGAGGGTGACCTCTTTCGCGGCGCCGTCCTCGACCGCGACCTCGGCGACCACGAGACCCGCCGGGGTGTCGAGTCGGATGGTGGTGACCGGTTCGACGACCTCGACCATGCCGGTCTCCACCAGCACGGTGGCCACCCCGATGGTGCCGTGGCCGCACATCGGCAGATAGCCGGAGACCTCGATGTAGATGACGCCCCAGTCGCAGTCCGGGCGGGTGGGCGGCTGGAGGACGGCGCCGCTCATCGCCGCGTGCCCGCGCGGTTCGTTCATCAGCAGCTGCTTGATGTCGTCTCGGTGCTGGCGGAAGTGCAGCCGCCGCTCGTTCATGGTCGCGCCGGGGATCGTGCCGATACCGCCGGTGATCACCCGCGTGGGCATGCCCTCGGTGTGCGAGTCGACGGCGTGCAGGACGAGTTTGCTGCGCATGACGCTCCTTCTGCTCGGGACGGGAGGGACGCCGCTTCAGGCGAGTCCGGCGGCGACGGCCCGCTCGGTGGCCGCCCGGACCGCGGCCTCCTGCGCGGGCAGCAGCGGGACGCGCGGCGGGCGTACGGGGCCGCCGTACCGGCCGACGATGTCCATCGACAGTTTGATGGCCTGCACGAACTCGACCTGGGAGTCCCAGCGCAGCAGCGGGTGCAGCTGCTCGTACAGCTTCCTCGCCGTGCCGAGGTCGCCCGCGACCGCCGCCCGGTAGAGCTCCACGCTCGCCCTGGGCAGCGCGTTCGGGTAGCCGGCCACCCAGCCCTTGGCGCCGGCGATCGCCAGCTCCAGCAGGACGTCGTCAGCGCCGATCAACAGGTCCAGTTCCGGGGCGAGTTCGGCGATCCGGTAGGCGCGGCGGACATCACCGGAGAACTCCTTGACCGCGTGGATGTGCCCTTCGGCGTGCAGTTCGGCCAGCAGTTCGGGGACGAGGTCGACCTTGGTGTCGATGGGGTTGTTGTACGCCACGACCGGGAGCCCGGCCCGCGCCACCTCGGCGTAGTGGGCGAGCACGGACCGCTCGTCGGCGCGGTAGGCGTTGGGCGGCAGCAGCATCACGGAGGCACAGCCCGCTTCCCCGGCCTGCTCGGCCCAGCGGCGGGCCTCGGTGGAGCCGTAGGCGGCCACGCCGGGCATCACGCGCCCGCCGCCAATGGCGGCCACCGCCGTCTCGACGACCCTGGCCCGCTCCCTGGGGGTGAGGACCTGGTACTCGCCGAGGGACCCGTTCGGCACGACGCCGTCGCAGCCGTTCTCGACCAGCCAGGCGCAATGCTCGGCGTAGCGGTCGTAGTCGACGCTCAGGTCGTCGTTGAGCGGGAGGGCGGTGGCGACGAGGACGCCGCGCCAGGGGCGGTGGCCGGTCATGAGGGCTCTCTCTCGTTCGGGGGCGTGTCGAGTTCTCGGGCGAGGACGCCGAGCGGTACGGGGCGGGCGAACGGCCGCCGGGAGGGGGTGAGTTCGCACCCGGCGAGGCCCGCGACCGCGGGTGCGCACACCCGGCCCTGGCACCAGCCCATCCCGGCCCGCGTCAGCAGCTTCACGGTCCGTACGTCACCGGCGCCGAGCTCGTGCACCGCCTCGCGGACCGTCCCGGCGGCGACCTCCTCGCACCGGCACACGACGGTGTCGTCGGTGACCTGCTCGGTCCAGTGGACGGGCGGCGCGCAGACCGCGTCGAGCGCGGCGAAGAACGCGCGCAGCCGGGTACGGGACCTCGCGGCGGCGGCCCACTCGCGCGGGTCGGGTGCGGTGCCGTGCAGGCGGGCCGCGATCGACCGTCCCGCGATGTGCCCCTCGGCGAGGGAGAGCGCCGAGCCGCCGATACCGGTGGTCTCGCCCGCGGCCCAGACGCCGGTCACGTCGGTGCGCTGCTCGTCGTCGACGTGCACGGCCATGCCGGTCAGGCGGCAGCCCAGCGCCTCGGCGAGGTCGGTGTGCGGGAGCATGCCGTGGCCGACGGCCAGCGTGTCACAGGCGATACGGCGTTCCGTGCCGGCCCTGACCCGTCCGCCGGCGTCGAGGGCGGCGACGGTGACCGCCTCCAGGCGCTCGGCGCCGTGCGCCTGGACGACGGTGTGCCGGGCGAGGGTGCGCACCCCGTGCTGGAGCAACTGGGCGGCGTACCAGGCCCCTTCGGCGACCTTGTCGGGCTGGGCGGCCAGTGCGCGGGAGTGCCGTACGCAGGTCTTCGGGTCGGCGGCCTCGACCAGTGCGGCGACCCGCACTCCGGCCGCGGCGAGGCCGGTCGCGACGGGGAGGAGCAGGGGGCCGGTGCCGGCGACGACGGCGGTGCGTCCGGACACCGCGAGGGACCCCTTGAGCATGGCCTGGGCGCCACCCGCGGTGATGACCCCGGGGAGGGTCCAGCCGGGGAAGGGCAGCACCTTCTCGTAGCCTCCGGTGGCGAGGAGGACGGCGTCGGCGCGTACCTCGACGGGTTCCTCCCCGGCGCCGCGCAGCGCGTGCACGGCGAAGTCGCCGTCCAGCCGTTCCGCGAACCAGACTTGATGCTCCGTCAAGTGCCGTACCGCGCCCGCCTCGACACAGGCGTGCAGTCCGTCGCGGAGCCGCTTCCAGGTGCGCCACTGGTGGTGGAGGGCGTGTGGGCGGCGGGCGTTGAGGCCGGTGGCGGGTTGGCGGTAGAACTGTCCGCCGGCCCCCGGGGCCGCGTCGAGCAGCATGACCCGTACGCCTCGGGAGGCGGCGGCGATCGTGGCGGCGAGGCCCGCGGGACCGGCGCCGACGACGGCGAGGCTGGGTCGTTCACTCATCGTGGCCCGTCCCCTCCTGCGTACGGATGGCGTCGCCGGGGTTCAGGGGGGCGAGGCAAGCCCGCTGGTTGGGGCGGTCGTTGACGGTCACCAGGCAGTCGAAGCAGACGCCGATGCCGCAGAAGACCCCGCGCGGGCGGCCCTCGCCGCGGGTGGCGCGCCAGGAGATGACGCCGGCCGACCAGAGCGCGGCGGCGACGGTCTGGCCGGGCAGGGCCTCGATCTCCCGGCCGTCGAGGGTGACCGTGAACGCCGGGCCGGGCCGGGCGTCGGCGAGGTCGAGAGGGGATCTCACACGGACTCCTCGTCAGGGCCGCCCCCGGGCACAGGGGCGGCGCCGGGGTCGGGGAAACGGTCGGGGCGGAACGGCGCCAGGTCCAGCTCGGGTGTCTTCCCGGACAGTGCCTGGGCGATCAGGTGCCCGGTGCCGGTGGCGAGTCCGATGCCCGCCCCCTCGTGGCCGCAAGCGTGATGCAGGCCCGGGACGCGGGGGTCGGGGCCGATCGCGGGCAGATGGTCGGGCAGGTACGGCCGGAAGCCGACGTAGGCGCGCAGGGCCCGGACGTCCGCGAGGAACGGGAACAGCCGCGTCGCGCCGGCCGCCAGTGCCCGGAGCACGGGCAGCGAGAACGACCGGTCGAAGCCGACGCGTTCCCGGCTCGCGCCGATCAACACGGGCCCCGCCGCGGTGCCTTCCACGACGGGTGAGGTCTGGAGCGCGGCCGAGTCGCTGGCCACGTCGGCCACGTAGTCGGCGGCGTACACCTTGTGCCGCACCCGGCGCGGCAGGGGCTCGGTGACCAGGACGAAGCCGCGCCGCGGGAGGACGGGGAGGTGTGTTCCCGCGAGCGCGGCCAGTTCGGCGCCCCAGGTGCCGGCCGCGTTGACGACCGCCGGGGCGTGGAGGTCGCCGCGGTCGGTGCGCACGCCGCGCACCGCGCCGGTGGGGGTGCGCAGGACGTCGGTCACGCGCCGGCCGGTCAACAGGCGGGCGCCGGCGGCCCGCAGGAGGTGGGCGGCGGCCAGGGCGGGCATGACCTGGCAGTCCTGCGGATACAGCACACCGCCGGGCAGGCCGGGAGCGAGGTGCGGTTCGAGGTCGTACAGCCGCTCCCCCACGACGGTTTCGGCGGCGACCCCGGCGGCGCGCTGTCCGTGCGCGAACCGTTCCAGGGCGTCGAGCCCGTCCGGCGTCGAGGCGACCACCACGCCGCCCTTGGCCTCGTACTCGACGGTCTCCCCGAACTCCTCGGCGAGGTCCGCCCACAGGCGCGCCGACAGCAGGGCGAGGTCCAGTTCGGGGCCGGGTTCCTTGTCGGAGACCAGCAGGTTTCCCTCGCCCGCTCCGGTGGTGCCGCCGGCCACCGGGCCGCGGTCCACCACGATCACGTCGAGACCCGCCCGGGCCGCGTACAGGGCGCACGCCGCGCCCACCATTCCGGCTCCGACGACCACGACGTCGCAGGTCGGTCGCTCGCTCACCTCAGTACCATGTCACATGTCGCACCTTCTGGGAATGGTGCGTCCCGCGTGCGGCGCCGAGCGCACCAGCGGGAAGTGGCGTCGGCGCGTGCGCACACGGCGCGCGGGCTTGTGGACAGGAGTGACCGGGTGCGAGGCACCCGCCGTTCACTCGGCCGCGGCGACCACCCTGAGGTGAGCGGCGGAACGGCGGGCGGCACGGGACCTGGACGACGTGCGGCGGGTCTCGCGGAGCACCAGGGTCAGCCGCGTGTAGCCCAGCTCCTTCAACGTCGCCGGTGTCTCGTCGACCACACGGCAGTCGGTGGCGCCCCAGCGCGGGTCTGGGTGCAGGACCGGACGGACCGCCCCGTCGAGGGCGAAGGCCCGCTCGCCGACCGCGCGGATCCAGTGCGGCAGCCCGTGCCGGTAGGCGGCCTCCATGATGGGGTCCTGGGCGATGTCCCGGCGGATCGCCTGGAGTCCGTGGTCGTGGCCGTGGCGCTCGACGGCCGCCGCGAAGTGCGCGAGCATCGGTAGGCACCAACTCGACTCGTGCTCACCGAGGACCATGCCCGCGTCCGGGTGGAACAGGACGAACCTGAGGAAGTTGTCGTCGGGCATGGCGGTGGGATGCGGGCCCACCTCGCGGAAAAGTGTCGCGAAACCGGTGTTCGACAACACGACGTCCCATCGGTGGTCGAGGACGACCGAGGGAAAGGGAACCGCTTCCAGAAGGGTGGTGTAGTCCTCCAGATACGCCCGGGCCTCAAGACTGTCGGGGGCGGGCCGCGGCTTCGGCCGCTGCCCTCCTGCCTGTTGTGCCATCGGGAGGTCACCCCTCTTGCCTATGCGGCCTTCACGCGGCGCCCTGATCCTGCTGCCCGCACACAAGGCGTGTCAACTATCGTGGCATTTCGTGCCTGTTGACGGCTGAAATTGGCCACAGTTGTGGCGAGACCTGGTCGTGAGTTCGAACAAGGGGCTACTCTCCCCGGAGTTCACGGCAACCGCTTGTGATGATGTGCTTGTGAGAAGCCAGTGAGAGACGTAGGAGATCTGTCGGTGACGGAGGGCTTCGCGAGTCCCGCCGCCGCGGTGCCGGCCGCGCTGTCGGCCGTCGTCGCCCGGGTCACCGTACTCGCCGACCGGCTCGGCGTGCCGCACGCGGAGGTCTTCCGCACCGGCCGCCTGTCCGCGGCCTCCGGCGTCCCCGAGCCCGTGGTCAAGGCGCTGCTGAGCGGCCGTCCCGCGGGCGAGCCCGACGTCCAGGCCCGTTTCCTGCAACGCCTGGACCTGCTGCGCCGCACCCGGCTCAAGCCCAACGGCCGCAAGTACACCCAGCAGGAGATCGCCGACGGCGCCGGGATGTCCCGGCAGCAGGCGGGTGCCCTCATCAACGGCGACCGGCGTCCCACCATGGAGCACTGCGACGCCATCCAGCGCTTCTTCCGGGTGCACGCCGGGTTCCTGACGGCCGAGGACCCCGAGGCGCTCGCCGGTGCGTTGCAGCGCACCGAACAGGAGTTGCTGCAGAAACTGGCCGACCGCGAGAAGGAGGCGACCGCGGCGGCCGGTGACCCGCTGGAGCGGCTGCTGCAGGACCACGGCGTCCGCGGGATCGCCTGGCGGGCCGCGCAGTTGCCCACCGACCAGCACCGCGACAAGGTCGCCGAATGGTTGGACATGCTCCTGGAGAGCGTCAAACGGCCCGAGTCGTGAGCCGAGGGGACAACTGTGGGCATCGGTAGGGACATGCGCCGCCTGTGCGGCGAGCTGGTGGCGGAGCTGAACCTCACCGCCCCGGCCCGCCCGACGGACCTGTACAGCGCGCTGTGCGGCACGATGAGCCGCCGCCGCGGTCGCCCGGTCCACTTCCGTACGGCCGCCTTCCCGCCCGGCACGGCGAGCGGGCTGTGGCTCGACATGGCCGACCAGGATCTCGTGGTCGTGGAGGAACGCACCGCGCCCGGGCACCAGTTGGTGATCCTCGGCCACGAGCTGTGGCACATGCAGGCCGGTCACTGCAGCCATCACGTCGAGGGTGCCGCGGTGGCGGCCCGTCTGCTCAGTGACGACGCCGACCTGCGGGCCGCCGTCCTGAAGGTCGCCGCCCGCACCCGCTTCGACGAGGCCGAGGAGAAGGAGGCCGAGCGCTTCGGCCTCCTTCTGGCCAGCAGGTGCACCACCTGGCTGGACGGTTCCCCGGTGCGCGGCCCCGTGCGGCGCGACCGCCTCGCCGGCCGCATCGAGACGTCGCTGGGATACCTCGGCCCGCAGAACTGAGCGGTGACGCAGCGCCGTTCACGTCGCGCCGCGTTCGCCCGCCTCGCGCGAGCGCCGTTCACGTCGCGCTGCGTTCGCTCGCCTCGCGCAGGTCGCTGTCCGTGACGCGGCCGGGCGGCGGGCCCGGCCGTCCCTCGCGCAGCAGGTCGCGCCAGTGCTCACGGCTCCAGTCCGCCGGAGCCGTACCCGCCGTGAACTCCTCGACCAGCGAGGCGAACCGCCCGGGATCGGCGTGGAACGGAAAGTGCCCCGCCCCCTCGAAGATCTCCAGCCGGCTGCCCGGCATGGCCGCGTGCGCCGCGAACGCGTGCCGTACCGGCACCACGCTGTCGCGGTCGCCCCAGAGCAGCATCGTCGGCATGCCCTCGGTCAGATAGCAGCGGTCGAGCATGGTCACCACCTGGCCGCGCCAGTCGACCACGGCGCGCAGGGTGCGGATGAAGGCGTCGCGCGAGGTCTCGTCCGGCAGCGCGTCCACGAGGTGGAGCAGTTCGGGCGCGTCCTGCCCGAGGTCGGTGCCGAGGAGCTTCATCAGCCGTGCGGCGAGCCCCACGTGCAGCCGCATCCCGGGCAGCCGCAAGGTCGAGAGCATCAGGTGGGCGCCGGGCAGCGACACCAGGCGCAGCACCGGATTCACCTCCCGGCCCACGCCGCCCGCGCTGACCAGGATGAGCCGTTCGGTGCGCTCGGGGAACTGGTAGGCGAACTGCATGGCCACCCCGCCGCCCAGCGAGTGCCCGACGAGCGTGGCCGACTCGATGCCGAGCGTGGTCAGCAGATCGCGCACCCCGTTGGCGTACGCGGCCACCGAGTAGTCGGCGCGCGGTTTGTCCGAGTCCCCGTGGCCGAGCAGGTCGGGGGCGATGACGGTGTGGGTGCGGGCGAGGTCGGGGATGAGCCGGGCCCAGGTGGCGGAGGAGTCACCGATGCCGTGCACGAGGACCAGCGCGGGACCCTCGCCGGCCATCCGGAAGGCACGGCGGTATCCGTGCACGACCCGGTACCGCACCGTGAGTTCACCGTCGCCGACCGGGCGCAGCCCTACGGTGCGCGCCGGGCGCCGGTGCGGGACGTCGACCACGCGCGCCTCCCCGTTCGCCGGCCGCCGGGCGGCGGCCGAAAGCCCTTCACCCCAGCGTAGAACGCCTTTTCCCGCGGTGATTTCGGTGAGGTTTCACCTCCGCTAAGCGGGCGAACCGGGGCGCCGCCGCGCCTCATTGTCAGTGGTGGGCGGCAAGCTGGACGGTGCACCCCTGGTACGGGTGCGTGACCGTTGAGCCGACTTGGGGAGAGCCGACCGATGCCCACCGCCGTGATGACCGACCGCGAGCGCACCGCCGTCCAGGCCTATCTGCGGCTTCTGCACACCGTGCGCGCCGCCTTCGACGGTTCGCCCGACCCGGGGCGACCACCCGTGGTGCCGCCCGCCGTGCTCGCGGAGGCGGAGCAGGCGCTGGCCGACGCGGGGCTCGTGGGCAACGAGGAGGAGTTCTTCCGGCTGTTGAAGGGCTGGTTCCCGCAGCCGTGAGCGCCCGGCTCAGCTGTGCGGCACCACGACGGCCGTCGCGACCAGCCCGCGCCGGACGGTCCAGCGCCCCTCGAAGCGACCGAGCCGCCGGCCGCCCACCGTCGGTCCGGGGACGAGGAGTTCGGCACTCAGGCCGCCGCTGAACCCGTCACCGGGGCCGACGCGGAACTCGATGTCGGCCTCGGTGAAGTCCAGCCACTTCCCGGTGAGCGGGTACCACGCCTTGTAGACGGACTCCTTGGCGCTGAACAGCAGCCGGTCCCAGTGGATCCGGGGCCGCACCTCGGCCAGTCGGCGCAGCCGTTCCACCTCGGCGGGCACGGAGGTGGTGGCGAGGACCCCGTCGGGGAGCGGCTTGTGGGGCTCGGCGTCGATGCCGAGGGCGGCCAGATCGGCGGCGCGGACCAGGGCGGCGGCGCGGTAGCCGTCGCAGTGGGTCATGCTGCCGGTCAGACCGGCGGGCCAGCGGGGGGCGCCGCCGACGCCGGGGACGAGGGGCTGCGGCGGGACGCCGAGCTTGTCCATGGCCCGGCGGGCGCAGGCACGTACCGTGGTGAACTCGCGTCGGCGCCGGTCCACCGCCCGCGCCACGACCGCCGCCTCCTCGGGGTAGAGCGGCGCGGCATCCTCGTCACCGTACGTCTCCACGGCCACCACCGTGTCCGGCAGCAGCTCCTCGATCACGAGGCCCGACCTCCTTGGGCAGTATGCGGCGCAGCCGTCCCGGCGGGTCGGAGCGGGTGCGCCACTCGCGGGGGTATCCGACCGACACCTCTTCGAAGCGGACACCGTCCTGCCAGGTGGTCCGCGGGATGTGCAGATGACCGTAGACCATGGTGTCGACGCGGAACCTGCGGTGCCAGTCCGCGGTGAGCTCCGTGCCGCACCACATGGCGAACTCGGGGTGCCAGAGCACCTCGGTCGGGTGCCGGTGCAGGGGATAGTGGTTGACGGGGATGGTGGGCAGGTCCTCGGGCAGTTCGGCGAGCCTGCGCGCGGTCGCCTCCACCCGGGCCCGGCACCAGGCCTCGCGGGTGGGGTAGGGGTCGGGGTGCAGCAGGTGCTCGTCGTTGCAGACGATGCCGGTGCCGTGCGCGTACGCCAGTCCCTCGTCCTTGGTGGCGCAGCCGGCGGGCAGGTAGGAGTAGTCGTAGAGCAGGAACAGCGGGGCGACGACGGCGGGGCCGCCGGGGCCCTCCCAGACGGGGTAGGGGTCCTCGGGGGTGACGACGCCGAGTTCGCGGCAGAGCGCGACCAGGTGCTCGTAGCGCTCGACGCCGCGCAGGGTGACCTCGTCGCTCGGGTGGGTCCACAGTTCGTGGTTGCCGGGGACCCAGACGACCTTGCGGAACCGGGCGGCGAGGGTCTGGAGGGTCCAGCGGATCGCGGAGACGGTCTCGGCGACGTCACCGGCGACGAGCAGCCAGTCCTCGTCCGTCTCCGGTCGCATGCGCTCGACGAGGGCGCGGTTCTCCGGGTAGCCGACGTGCAGATCGCTGATGGCCAGGAGCTGTCCGGCACCACCGGCCCTCGACGTCACCACTGGCCTCCTCCGAGCACGCGAATGGGACCACGACAGCACATTCGCGGCGCGCGGACAAGCGGGCCCTGCGGCTCTCGGCCTTGCGCCGGAGACAGTTCATGATCGAACAATCCGTAACCCGTGCGTTGCACTCGGGGGCTCGGGAAGCCGTATGATCGCCCCAACACCAACGCCTTGAACCTGCCTCAGCGCGGGACGTTTTGGTGTCCCTCCACACACCCTGGCCGGGCTCGGCCTGCTGCGCCGTGCCCGCAGACCCCGAAAGGCGGCTTGCATGATCTCTCGCGTACGCGTCTGGCTCAACCGCACGTACGCGGAGAACGTGTTCTTCATGGATCAGCTCCGCCGAAATCCCAGTGACCGGGCGGTCGAGATCCATGCGACGCACGGTGATCCGGACTCCCCCGTGCTGGCCGCCGCCGACACCGCCGAACTGGAGCCGGAGGGTCTGTCCCCGGCCGCCTACGTCGAGTACGCCCTCGACCAGTGCGTCCGGCGCGGCATCGACGTGTTCGTGCCCCGGCTGCACCAGGCGGCGGTCGTGGCGCACCGCGCGGAGTTCGAGGCGGCCGGTACGGCGCTGCTGGCGCCGCCGCCGGAGGCGGTGGCCGTCTTCCACGACAAGGTGATCGCCTACGAGGCCGTGCAGGCGATCGGGGTGCCCGTACCGCCCTGGTACCGGGTGCGCACCGCCGAGGAACTCGTCGTCGCGGTCGAGGAGTTGGAGGCGGGCGGCCACAAGGCGTGCTTCAAGCCGGCGTCTGGCGCGGGCGGGGTGGGCTTCCGGGTGATCACGCGCACCCCCTTCTCGCTCGCTCACCTCAACGGGTTCCCCGGCCCCCAGGTGCCGCTGGACCTCGTCGTGGACGCCCTGACGCAGTCCGACGAGCCGGTCGACTGGCTGGTCATGCCGCGCCTGGAGCAGCCGGAGGTGTCGGTGGACTGCCTGACCGGCCCCGACAACCGGATCCGGCTGGCGGTGGGCCGCACCAAGAACGGCCGTCGCCGCGGCTTCACGCTGCACGAGCAGTGGCTGGAGCCCGCGCGGCGGATCGCGGAGGGGTTCGGGCTGCACTACCTGTCCAACATCCAGTTCCGCATGTTCGGTGACACCCCGGTGCTGATGGACGTCAACACGCGACCCGCGGGCGGCTTGCACCAGCTGTCGCTGTGCGGGGTCAACGCGCCGTGGGCCGCGGTGCAGTTGGCGTTGGGCGAGGACCCCGGGGAGATGACCCCGCCGTTCCTGGGCCAGGACTACACGGTGGTCTCGGGGCTGCGACAGCTGCGCCCGGTGTCCCTTCCCCAGCAGCGGGCCGAGGTCCCGGAGCCGCTGCCCGCGGTGCCCGCGCCGGCCACCGCCGGGACCGTCGTCGTCGAGCCCGCGGGGCAGGCGCTGCCGCTCTAGACGACCACCGGTATGGACCAATCCCGCGCACACGCTTGACAGCGGGATTGGTCCATACCAACTTGGACTGCGCACCACCGCACCTCTGTGCCCCTCCCGAACACCCCACATCCACCAGGGAGATCGCGTGCGCAACCCACTCGGACGTTCCAGACGTCTCCTCGCCCTCCTCGCCACGGCGGGCCTCGCGCTCGCCGGGGCCGTCGCCCTTCCCGGTACCGCGCAAGCGGCCAACGTCCTCGCCAACCCCGGCTTCGAGACCGGCGCCCTCTCCCCCTGGACCTGCACCGGCAACCTCGGCTCGGTCGTCTCCTCCCCCGTGCACGGTGGCTCCAAGTCCCTCGCGGGCGTGGTGAGTTCCAGCGACATCGCCAAGTGCAGCCAGACCGTCGCCGTACGGCCCGACACCGCGTACACGCTGAGCGGTTGGGTGCGCGGCAGCTATGTGTACCTCGGCGTGGACGGCGCCTCCTCCACCTGGACCTCGTCCCCCTCGGCGTACAGCCGGCTCAGCGTGTCGTTCACGACCGGCGCCTCGCAGACCAGCGCGACCGTCTACACCCACGGGTGGTACGCGCAGGGCACCTACCACGCCGACGACATCAGTCTCGACGGCCCGGGCGGCGGTTCGGACACGCAGGCGCCGACCGTGCCCGCGAGTCCGCGGTCCACCGGGAAGACCTCGTCGAGCGTGTCGCTGGCGTGGAACGCCTCGACGGACAACGTCGGGGTCACGGGCTACGACATCTTCAGCGGCTCCCACCAGGTGCTCAGCGTCTCCGGTACGAGCGCCACGGTCAGCGGGCTGTCCCCGAGCACCGCCTACACGTTCACCGTGCGGGCGCGGGACGCGGCCGGGAACTCCTCCGGGGCCTCCGACGCGGTGAACGTCACCACCGATCCGGGCGGCGGGGGCGGCGGCCTCAAGCAGGCCGCGCCCTATCTCTACCTCGGCTGGGGCGATCCGCCGAGCGCGACCTCGGTCATGAGCGCCACCGGGATCAAGTGGTTCACGATGGCGTTCATCCTGTCCTCCGGCGGCTGCGACCCGGCCTGGGACGGCAGCAGGCCGCTGACCGGCGGCAACGACCAGAGCGTCATCAACTCCATCCGTTCCGCGGGCGGCGACATCGTGCCGTCGATCGGCGGCTGGAGCGGCAACAAGCTCGGGCCGAACTGCTCGACCGCGGAGGCACTGGCGGGCGCGTACCAGAAGGTGATCGACGCCTACGGGCTCAAGGCGATCGACGTCGACATCGAGAACACCGACGAGTTCGAGAACGCGACCGTGCAGGACCGGATCCTGAACGCCCTGAGGATCGTCAAGGCGAACAACCCCGGCCTGCGGACCGTCCTGACCTTCGGCACCTCCACCACCGGCCCGACCTACTGGGGCAACCGGCTCATCGAGCAGGCCAAGGCGCTGAACGCCGGCATCGACGTCTTCACGATCATGCCGTTCGACTTCGGTGGCGGAGCCGACATGTACGGCAGCACCGTGAACGCGACGGAGGGCCTCAAGGCCAAGCTGAAGTCCACCTTCGGGTGGGACGACGCCACCGCCTACGCGCACATCGGCATCTCCGGCATGAACGGTCTCTCCGACCAGCAGGAGCTCACCTCGCCCGCGACCTGGACCTCCGTCCGGGACTGGGCGAACTCCCACCACATCGCACGGCTCGCGTTCTGGTCGGTCAACCGTGACCGGCCGTGCCCGGGCGGCGGCGTGGTCAGCAACTGCTCCGGCATCAGCCAGAGCACCTGGCAGTTCACCTCGATCACGGCCGGCTTCACCGGCTGAGCCGGCCGACCGGACTCCCCCCACGGAGCGCCCCCACGCCTGCGCCGACCCGGCCGGGCGTGGGGGCGGTTCTGCATCGAAGGCGCCGTGACCGCGGTCCGCCCTCCCCGGGCCCGCGGTCGTCCCCAACTCGGCGCCGATGAACCAGTGTTGGCCTGGCCCCGGGTCAGCTCACGGCACCGCGCCGCAGCCGGAGGGTGAGGATCTGGAAGGGGCGCAGCGTCACCGGCACCGTGCCGTCGACGGCGGCCTCGTCCTGGTCGAGCGGGCGCTCCAGGAGGTCGGTGACGGCGGCCCCGGCGAGCGGGAAGCCGGTGCGCAGCACACCCTGGGCGCGGCCGCCGCGGGACTCGTAGAGCCGTACGACCACGTCGCCCGAGGCGTCGTCGGCGAGCTTGACCGCCTCGACGGTGATGCCCTCGCCCTCGACGGAGACGACCGGCTCGGGGGCGCCCGCCGAATCCGCCACCCGCAGGGGGAGGTTGAGGGCGTAGCCCTCGGCGACCGCGTCCTCGATGCTCGCGCCGGGCAGCAGGGAGTAGGTGAAGCGGTGCCTGCCCTGGTCGGCCTCCGGGTCCGGGACGCGCGGGGCGCGCACCAGGCTGAGGCTGACCTTGGTCGTGGTGCCGCCGTCCTCGCGGACCGTGCGGGAGACGTCGTGGCCGTAGGTCGAGTCGTTGATGACCGCGACACCGTAGCCGGGCTCCGCGATGTGCACCCAGCGGTGGCCGGAGACCTCGAAACGGGCCGCCTCCCAGCTGGTGTTGGTGTGGGTGGGGCGCTGGATGTGGCCGAACTGGATCTCGGCGGAGGAGTGCGGGGCGCGGATGTCCACGGGGAAGCCCGCCTTGAGGATCTTCTCGGCCTCGTGCCAGTCGAGGTCCGTCTCGATGTCGATCCGGGGGCTGCCGGCGCGGACGCTGATCGTCTGGGTGATCTTCGAGCCCTTGCCGAAGGTGCGCTCCACGCGGATGGCGCCGAGGAGCGGGTCCGCCTCGACGACGGTGACGCCGTCCGTGTCCAGCAGGTCCGTGTAGCGGTTCTTGTAGTGCTTGTCGATGTCCCAGGCGTCCCAGTAGTTCGGGAGGTCGGTGTGCAGACGCAGGAGGTTGCCGGGCTCGGCGAGGACCTCGCGGTCGGCCCGGATGTCGTGGACGGACGCCAGGGTGCCGTCCTCGGCGACCTCCACGCGGACCAGGCCGTTGTCGAGGACGCGGCCCTCGACCGTGACGGGGTGCGCGGGCTCGGTGGGCGCGAGGGGGGCGCTGCCGTTCGCGGGAACCTGCGCGTAGGCGGGGGCCCCGGAGCCGTCCCGGACCACCTCGGCGCGGTCGTAGGGGCTGGTGTTGAAGACCCGTGCCGTGCCGGCGCCCAGGGCTGCCAGCGCCTGCGCCGTCAGCGCCTCCAGCTCCTCGGCGACGCGCGCGTACTCGGCCTCCGCCTCGCGGTGCACCCAGGCGATGGACGATCCCGGCAGGATGTCGTGGAACTGGTGCAGCAGGACCGTCTTCCACAGCCGGTCGAACTGCTCGTACGGGTAGGCGTAGCCCGGCGCGTGCAGGGCGGCCGTCGTGGCCCACAACTCGGCCTCGCGCAGCTTGTGTTCGCTGCGGCGGTTGCCCTGCTTGGTGCGGGCCTGGGAGGTGTAGGTGGCGCGGTGCAGCTCCAGGTAGAGCTCGCCGTTCCAGACGGGGGCGTCCTCGTACTCGGCGCGGGCCTTGGCGAAGAACTCGTCGGGGTGCTCGACGACGACCTTGGGCGAGCCCTCCAGGTCGGCGAGGCGGCGGGCGCGTTCCATGATCTCGCGGGTGGGTCCGCCCCCGCCGTCGCCCCAGCCGAACGGGGCCAGCGAGCGCGTACCGGCGCCCTTCTCGGAGTAGTTGCGGACCGCGCGGTCCATCTCCTCGCCGCTGAAGCGGGCGTTGTAGGTGTCGACGGGCGGGAAGTGGGTGAAGATGCGGGTGCCGTCGATGCCCTCCCACCAGAAGGTGTGGTGGGGGAACTTGTTGGTCTGGTTCCAGGAGATCTTCTGGGTGAGGAACCAGTCGTTGCCGGCGAGCTTGGCGAGCTGCGGGTAGGCGGCGTTGTAGCCGAAGGAGTCCGGCAGCCAGACGCCCTTGGTCTCGATGCCGAAGTGCTCGATGAAGAACCGCTTGCCGTGGACGAGCTGGCGGGCGATCGCCTCGCCGCCGGGCAGGTTGCCGTCGGACTCGACCCACATGCCGCCGACCGGCACCCACTGGCCCTTCTTCACCGAGTCCTGGATGCGGGCCCACACGTGCGGGTAGTTGTCGCGCACCCACTCGTACTGCTGGGCCTGCGAACAGGCGAAGATGAAGTCGTCGTACTCGTCGGCGAGGGCGGTGACGTTGGAGAAGGTCCGGGACGTCTTGCGCTTGGTCTCGCGGATCGGCCACAGCCAGGCGGAGTCGATGTGGGCGTGGCCGACGCCGGAGACGGTGTGGGCGCTGGCGTGGGCGGGCTTGGCCAGGACCGGCGCCAGCACCTCGCGGACCGCCGCCGCGCTGCCGGAGATGTCGTCCAGGTCGAGGACGTCCATGGCCCGGTCCAGGGCGTGCATGATCTCGTGGCGGCGGGGCTCGTGGTCGCCGAGGTGGGTCATCACGCCGAGCAGCACCTGGAGGTCCAGGTCGAGGTGGAAGACCTCCTCGTCGAGGACGGCGATGTCGGCGCGGCGGAAGGTGTACAGGGGGCGGTCGCCCGCCGTCAGTACGTCGCCGAGCAGCGTCGGCGCCCGGAAGCCGTCCGCCAGGATGTCCGGGTTGGAGGCGGCCTCCACCAGGTAGTCGATCCGCTCCCCGCCGGTCGCCGGGTTGGCGATCGGCACGTACTGGTTGAGCGGGTTGACCGCCTTCAGCGGCCGGCCGTCGGGCAGGTGGACCAGGGCCTCCGCCTGGTTGCCGGGCCAGTCGCCGACGAAGCCGAGGTCGATGACCGCCTCGACGCGCCGGCCGGCGAACTCCGCGGGCACCTCGCCCCGCATCCGGAACCAGGTGGTGCCCCACGGCGGGCCCCACGGGGTGTCCATGGCGAAGGGCGCGTAGCGCGCGGCCGCGGCCTCCTCGAAGGAGACCGGCTCCCCGGGCGCCTGCCAGGCCTCCACCTCGAAGGGGACGGTGGCCGCGTAGAGCGCGGGCTTGATGCGCTGGGTGTGGAGGCGTTCGACGCGTTCTTCGATTCGGCGGCGTTCGTCGTGCATGGCGGGCTCCAGAGAGGAGGACGAGAGGGAAAGCGCTTACCAGCGGAGTGTCACCTAAGGTACGCCAGGCCCGGATGGACCTCGGCATAGCCCTCCACCAGGCGACGGGCGACGTTCACGGAGTCGACCAGCGGGTGCAGCGCGAAGGCCTTGACCGCCGTCGTCCGTGAGCCGGACTCGGCGGCCGCGAGCACCTCCCGCTCGACCGCCTTCACCGCGCAGACCAGGCCGGTGGCGTGGTCGGGCAGCGGGGCGACGGCGACCGGGTGCGCGCCGTTGGCGTCGACGAGGCACGGCACCTCGATCACGGACTCGTCGTCGAGCACGGCGAGCGTGCCCTGGTTGCGGACGTTGAGGATCAAGGTGGTGCGCTCGTCACGGGCGATGGCCCGCATCAGGGCGAGGGCGACCTTCTCGTAGCCGCCGGACAGGTCGTCGGCGTCACGCTCGCCGGCGCCCGCGGTCTCCCGGTTCTCGGCCATGTAGGTGGCCTCGCGCTCGGCGCGGGTGCGGTCCCAGGCGGTGAGGGCGGAGATGTCGGGCCGCCGCACCTCCTCGTAGAACCCTGCCTGCTGGTCGCGCAGGAAGGCGCCGCGGGTCCGGTCGGCCTGCTGGTAGGCGCGGACGGCCTCGCGGTTGAAGTAGTAGTAGTGCAGGTACTCGTTGGGGATCGCGCCGAGGGACTGGAGCCAGTCGACACCGAAGAGCTTGCCCTCCTCGAAGGAGCCGAGCAGTTCGGGGTCGGCGAGCAGGCGGGGCAGCTCGTCCCGGCCGGCGATCTTCAGACCGCGGACCCAGCCGAGGTGGTTGAGGCCGACGTAGTCGATCCACGCCTCGTTCGGGTTCGCGCCGAGCACCCGGGCGATACGGCGGCCGAGGCCGACCGGCGAGTCGCAGATGCCGATGACACGGTCCCCGAGGTGCCGTGACATGGCCTCGGTGACCAGGCCGGCCGGGTTGGTGAAGTTGATGACCCAGGCGTCGGGGGCGAGGCGGGCGACACGCCGGGCGATGTCCTCGGCGACGGGGACGGTGCGCAGGCCGTAGGCGATGCCGCCCGCGCCGACGGTCTCCTGGCCGAGGACGCCTTCGGCGAGGGCCACGCGTTCGTCGTCCGCCCGGCCCTCCAGTCCGCCGACGCGGATCGCGGAGAAGATGAAGTCGGCGCCGCGCAGCGCCTCGTCGAGGTCGGTGGTGGCGGTAACGGCGGGGGCGTCCTCGACGGTCGCCGCCTGTTCCGCCAGGACCCGGGCGACCGCGTGCAGCCGGCTGTCGTCGAGGTCGTGCAGGACGACCTCCGTGACCCGCCCTTCGCCCCGGTCGCCCAGCAGCGCCCCGTACACGAGCGGCACCCGGAACCCGCCGCCGCCCAGAATCGTCAGCCTCACGCCTGCACCTCTCCTGCCACCGCCACCGCGACGCCCGCCTCCTCCAGGGAGGTCCGCGTCGCCGCGTTCACCGGCGCGTTCGTCACCACCACGTCCAGGTCCTCCGGACCGCAGACCTTCGCCATCCCCGTGCCGGGGAACTTCGCCGCGTCGGCGAGCAGCACGACCTTGTCACTCGCCTCGATCATGGCGCGCTTGACCGGCACCTCCACGACCGTCGTGTCCATCACCTGCCCACCGGGGCGCACTCCACTGGTGCCGAGGAAGAGCCAGTCGGCGTGCAGCTGGCGGAGGTTGTCCTCGGTGAGGAAGCCGACCAGGGAGCGGTACTCGCGGCGGACCATGCCGCCGAGCAGGACCAGTTCGATGCCCTCGTCGTCGGCGAGTTCCTCGTAGACCACCAGGTTGCTGGTGATCACGGTGAGGCGGCGGCCGTGCAGCCGGCGGGCCAGCCGGTAGGCGGTGGTGCCGATGTCGAGCAGCACCGACTGACCGTCCGCGACCAGTCCCGCCGCGTGCGCGGCTATGGCGTCCTTCTCGGCCACGCGCACCTCGGCGACCTCGGCGAAGGGCTGGTCGCCCTCCTCCGCGCGGGCCCCGCCGTGGACGCGGGTGAGCAGCCCGTCCTCCTCCAGTTTGACCAGGTCGCGCCTGATGGTGGCGGGGCTCACGCCCAGCTGCTCGGAGAGGTCGGTCACGGCCGCGGGGCCGCCGGAGCGCAGGGCCCGCAGGATGAGTTGATGTCGTCGTTCTGCCAGCACGACGTGAACGGTACTCGTCATTGCCAATCATTTCTATGCTCACTTCTGCTTGGGTATTGACCAAAGTCGTCGGGCGGCGCACGATTCCCGTCATCGAAATTGACGAGTTTTGACGAGCACCGACGAGAGGATGTGCGCGTGGACGACGACCGGCCCGATGTGCTGCTGACCGGGCTGCTCTTCTACGACCTCGTCCTCACGGGTCTGGGCGGTCCGCCGACGCCCGGCGAGGAGATCTGGACGGGCGGCATGGGCTGCGGCCCCGGCGGTATTGCCAACCTGGCGGTCGCCGCCTCCCGCCTCGGCCTGCGGACCTCCCTCGCCACGGTCCTCGGCGACGACTTCTACGGCGCCCACTGCCGGGACGTCCTCGCCCGCCAGGAGGGCGTCGACCTCTCGCTCTCCCGCACCGCCGACGGCTGGCCCACCCCCGTCACCGTCTCCCTCGCCTACGGGAACGACCGCGCCCTGGTCACCCACGGCCAGGAACCCCCACTCTCGCAGGACACGCTGATGGGCGACCCGCCCGAGGCGCGCACCGCCCTCGTCCACCTCGAGGCCGAACCCCGCGAGTGGATCGCCAAGGCCGCCTCGAACGGCACCCGGGTCTACGCCGACGTCGGCTGGGACCCCACCCGGCAGTGGTCCACCGACCTGCTGGACCAGCTCAGGCTCTGCCACGCCTTCCTCCCCAACGAGGCCGAGGCGATGGCCTACACCCGGACCGACAGCGCGATCGCGGCGCTCGGCACGCTCTCGGAGCTGGTGCCGGTCGCGGTGGTCACCCGCGGTGGGAACGGCGCGGTGGCCGTCGACCAGATCACCGGGGAGTACGCGGACGTCCCGGCGCTCGACATCGATGTCCTGGACGCGACCGGCGCCGGCGACGTCTTCGGCGCGAGCTTCGTCGCGGCCTCCCTCGGCGGCTGGCCGCTCACGGAGCGGCTGCGGTTCGCGGTGCTCGCCGCCGGACTGTCCGTCCGCCACCCGGGCGGGGCGCTCGCGGCACCGGGCTGGTACGGCGTGGACCGCTGGTGGCGGTCGCTGTCGCCCGCCGACCGTGACCTGAGGACCGCGTACGGGTTCCTGTCCGACCGGATCCCGGCCGATCCCGGGCCCCCCGTCCGGTACGCCCCCGTCACACCCCCCGCACGGCGGCTCTGACCCCCTGTGTGCTGTCCCGCCCCCACAGCGGTTCCGATCCCCGTAGCCCTGCGAAGACCCGAAATCCCCCGAAAGGCGGTGGGAGCTGTGCGGCTCTCACGAAGAGGCCTGCTGCGCGCGGGCCTGGCCGGTACGGCCGCCACGGCGCTCGGCGGCCTGGCGTCCGGCTGTGCCGTCCCGACCGGCTCGACCGGCCGGAACATGGTCCTGTGGTACTGGAGCGGCGGTCTGAGCGACACCGTCGTGAAGAACGCCAAGGCCCGCTACGACAGTTCGGTCGACCTCCAGGCCATCCAGATCGGCGGCCAGTACCGCTCCAAGCTCATCACCACCATCACCGGCCGCGCCCACATCCCCGACATCGCCGGGCTCAAGGGCGAGGACATGGCGGCCTATCTCCCGAACGCGGACCAGTTCGTGGACCTGCGGACGCTCGGCGCGGACACGTACAAGTCCCGGTACCTGTCCTGGAAATGGGACCAGGGCGTCGCCGACGACGGCACGATGGTCGGCTTCCCGATCGACTGCGGGCCGGTCGCGCACTACTACCAGTACGAGATCTTCCGCGAGGCCGGGCTCCCGTACGAGCCCGACGACGTGACGAACGAACTCGACACCTGGGAGAAGTTCTTCGACGCGGGCGTGCGGCTCGGCAAGCGCGTCCCCGGCGCCAAGCTGCTCACCGACGTCAACTCCGTCTTCGAGAACGTGGTGCAGCAGGGCGCGAGACGCTACGTCGACAAGGACCGCCACTTCATCGGCGACCAGGAGCATGTGCGGCGGGCCTGGGCGCTCGCCGTCGAGGCCAAGCGGCGCGGCATCGTCTCGGACCTGGTCAGCGGCACCCCGGACCAGTTCTCGGCCATCCAGGACGGCAAGCTGCCGAGCCAACTGAACGCCTCCTGGGCCGCCTTCGACATCAAGAACGGCGTGCCGAGGACCAAGGGCAGATGGCGGGTGGCGCAGATGCCGGTGCGGCCCGCCAACAACGGCGGCTCGTTCCTGTCGATCACCAAGGCGTGCCGGGAGCCCGAGCGGGCCTTCGAGATCATCACCTGGATCCTCGACGCGGCCAACCAGGCACAGGGGTACGTCGACGCTGGCCTCTTCCCCTCCACGCCCGCCTCGTACGACCTCGCGCAGATGCGGGAGCCGGACGCCTTCTTCGGCGGCCAGGTCACGACCGACGTCTTCGGTCCGGCCGCGCGGAGGATCGCCGTCGCCTACAACAGCCCGTTCGACATCGCCCTCGGACAGCCCCTCAAGGACGAGATCAAGAACGTCGGCGTCCTCGGCAAGGACCCGAGGACAGCCTGGAGGGACGCCATGAGCAAGTGCCGTCGCGTCGCCGAGCACCTGGGGGTGAGCTACTGATGGCCGTTCTTGAGCAGACCCCGCCCGCCGTGAGACAGCCCGCCGCGAGCCCGCCCAAGAAGGGCCTGCGCGCCTACTGGCACCTCTACGCCGCGATCTCCCCCTTCTACCTGATCTTCCTCGCCTTCGGCCTCTTCCCCGTCGGCTTCTCGCTCTACCTGTCCTTCCACCGCTGGGACGGCCTCGGCCCGATGGAGTGGGCCGGGCTCTCCCAGTACCAGTACCTGCTGAGCGACAGCGACTTCTGGCACTCGATCGGCAACACCCTCGTCATCTGGGCGCTGGCCACCTTCCCCATGATCGTCCTGGCGATGGTCACGGCCGTGATGCTCAACTCCGCGGTGCGCTTCAAAAACGTCTACCGCTTCGCGTACTTCCTGCCGAACGTCACCTCGGTCGTCGCCGTCGCCATCGTCTTCGGCTCGATCTTCTCCACCAACGCCGGCATGGTGAACGCGGTCCTGCACGCGGTCGGGATCGACCAGGTGGCGTGGCTGAACACGCCCTGGGGCATCAAGGTCACCATCGCGGCCCTGATGACCTGGCAGTGGACCGGCTACAACGCCATCATCTTCCTCGCCGGGCTCCAGACCGTCCCGGGCGACCTGTACGAGGCGGCGCGCATGGACGGCGCCGGCCCGGTCCAGACCTTCTTCCGGATCACGCTGCCGCTGCTGCGGCCGACCCTGCTGTTCGTGCTCGTCGTCTCGACGGTCACCGGACTGCAGAGCTTCTCCGAGCCGCAGGTGCTGCTCCAGACCTCCTCCAACGACTCCACGTTCGCGGGCGGTCCGGGCCACTCGGGCCAGACGATGGTCCTCTACTTCTTCCAACAGACCTTCGACAACAACGACTTCGGGTACGGCGCCGCGGTGGCGTGGGGCATCTTTCTCGTCGTCGTCCTCTTCTCGATCATCAACTGGCGCCTCGTGCGGCGCCGGGGCGACTAGGAAAGGGCGCGCGTTATGGCATCCGTCAAGGAGTCCCACAGGTCCGTCAAGGAGTCCCGCACCTCCGTCAGGGGGGCCCGCACCTCCGTCAAGGGGGCCCGCCGCAGCGGGATCGCGCTGCATCTGCCGCTGATCGCCGGCACGTTGATCTCGGCCTTCCCGTTCTACTGGGCCGTGATCATGTCGACGCACAGCTCGTCGGAGATCTTCTCCTACCCGCCCAAGCTGCTGCCGGGCACGCACTTCCTGGAGAACGTCCGGGGCCTCTTCGACGCCGTCGACTTCTTCGGGTCCATGTGGAACTCGCTGCTGGTCGCGGTGTCCGTGACCTTCCTGGTCCTGCTCTTCGACTCGCTCGCGGCCTTCGTCTTCGCCAAGTTCGCGTTCCCCGGCAAGAACGCGCTGTTCGGGCTGCTCATGGTCATCTTCATGGTGCCGGCGCAGCTGTCGGTCATCCCGCAGTTCGTGATCATGGCGAGGATCGGCTGGATCGGTTCGATGACCGCGCTGATCGTGCCGGCCGCGGCCAACGCCTTCGGCATCTTCTGGATGCGCCAGTACATGAGGACCGCCATCCACGACGAGCTCCTCGACGCCTCCCGGCTCGACGGCGCGAACTTCCTGCGCCAGTACTGGCACGTGGCGCTGCCGGTGGTCCGCCCCGGTCTGGCCTTCCTCGGCATCTTCACCTTCATGGGCCAGTGGAACGACTTCGCCTGGCCCCTGATCGCCCTCACCGACCCCGACAACGTGACCCTCCAGGTCGCGCTGTCCCAGCTCAACGGCACCCATGGCACCACCGACTACGGCGTCGTGATGACCGGCGCCCTGCTCGCCCTGATCCCGCTGCTCCTCGTCTTCGCGGTCGGCGCGAAGCAGATCATCGGCGATCTCGCCAAGGGAGCCGTCCGCGGATGACCGGCGCTCCGCTGACGGCCCCGCGCCCCCGGGAGGGACCCGAGGTGACCTCCTGGGGGCGGTCGCCCATGACCGCCGTCGACCAGCGGACCCGGCCGCTCAACCAGTCCGAGTACGCGCACGCCGTAGGCGACAGCAACGGCACCCTCACGCGTTGGGCGGCCATCGAGTCCACGCCAGGTCTTCAGGACGGGTTCATCCGGGAGTTCTGGGACCACGGCATCCTCCAGCGTGTGAACGACGGAAGACCGGTCGGGCGTGGGGGCGCCGGGCTCCATGACAGCGGTGTCGCCGCGCCCGGCCATCACGGGGCGTACGGCGGCGGCTTCGGCGAGACGATTCACGAGGGCGCGTTCATCGCCGACGGTGTCGTCCTCCCGGACCGCACGCCCGAGCCGGTGATGTACGGGCACCAGGAGATCGCGGCGCCGGTGCGCATCGAGTGTTTCCGGCACGAGGGCATCGTGCTCGGCAACCACCAGCGCTTTCGCGGCCTGGACTGGCTGGCCGGTGAGTGGCGGCTGGCGCCGGCCGACGGCGGCACGCTGACCGCGCCTGCCGAGCTGCCCGCGCTGCGGCCGGGCGAGAGCGCGGTCGTGCCGCTGCCCTTCGAGGTGCCGCGCGACGGCGGCGAGGCCTGGCTGACGCTACGGGTGACGACCGCGCGGGACGAGGCGTGGGCGCCGCGGGGCACGGTGGTGTGTCTGCCGCAGGTACGGCTGCGGGTGTCCGCTCCGGTACCGCAGGCACGGTTGCGGGAACCCGCTCCGGTACCGCAGGCACGACTGCAGGAACCCGCTCCGGTACCGCAGGCACGACTGCAGGAACCCGCTCCCGTACCGCAGGCACGACTGCAGGAACCCGTCCTGACGGCCGTCGAGGACGGGGTCCGGGTCGAGGAGGAGGCCGAGCTGCCGTCGGAGTTCGACGACGTGGCGCGGATCGGGTCGGTGTTCGAGACGGTGGCGGGCCTGGACCTGCTGGAGTGGTTCGGGCAGGGGCCCTGGGAGTCGTACCCCGACCGGAGCGCGGGCGCGCCCGTGGGCCATCACTCCGTGCCGGCCGACGCGTTGTCCACCCCCTGTCCGCGTCCGCAGGAGGGCGACGGTCGCCACGGCGTACGGCGCTTCACGCTGTCGGCGCCGGACGCGACCGGGCTGACGGTCGTGCTCGACGAGCCGCGCCAGGTCTCCGTGACCCGCTACCGGGCCGCGGACCTCACCTCCGCCGCCCCTCACGACCAACTGGTGCCGCGCGCCGGGTGCGTGGTGCACCTCGACGCGGCGCACCGGGGGCTCGGCACGGCGTCGTGCGGCCCCGGCACCTCCCCCTTCCCTCGCGTCGCACCGGGCGTCCACCGCTGGAGCTGGACCCTGCGCACTCTCTGAACTCCCCCTGCTTTTCACCCCTTTACGGAGCGTACGTGTGCACTTTGCCTGAACACGGGTCCGAGCATGCCCAGGCGGACGCGGGACGCCGTGGCTTCCTGCGAGCGACCGCGCTGATCGGTGCCGCCGCCACAGCCGGGGTCGCACTGCCGAGCGTCGCCGAGGCCGCCGCACAGGGCCGTTGGCGGCCCGACACCGACAGCCGGCGCTTCACCCTCGCGGTGATGCCCGACACGCAGTACCTCTTCGACGGACCGAGCATCGACAAGGCGCCCGTCGAGGCGTCCCTGCGCTATCTGCTGGAGCACGGCGAGGACGAGAACCTCGTCTTCCTGTCGCACCTCGGCGACCTCACGCAGAACGGCGCGGCCGCCGAGGTCACCGCGATCAGCGAGGCGTTCCGGCTGCTGGACCGGCGCGGGGTCGGCTACAGCGTCCTGGCCGGCAATCACGACGTGAAATCCTCGACGGACGACCAGCGCGGCTCGACGCCGTACCTGGACGCCTTCGGGCCGGCCCGGTTCCAGGGCAGGTCGACCTTCGGCGGCGCCTCTTCCGACGGCTACAACACCTTCCACCTCTTCACGGCCGCGGGCCGCGCGTGGATGGTCCTGGCACTGGACTGGCGGCTGTCGGCGAAGGGGTACGCCTGGGCGAAGGACGTCCTGGCGCGGCACCCGAGGACGCCCGTCATCCTCACCACCCACGAACTGGTAGTAGAGGACGACACCCTGTCGGCCTACGGTCAGCAGCTGTGGGACCGGCTGATCGAGGACCACGACCAGATCTTCCTCGCCCTCGGCGGCCACTACTGGCCCGCCGCCCGCGCGACCCGCCAGAACGCGGCGGGACATGACGTCCACCTCCACCTGACGAACTACCAGAACCGCTACTTCGGCGGTGCGGCGATGATCCGCCTGTACCGCTTCGACCTCGACCGGAACGTCATCGACGTCGAGACCGTCTCGCCGTGGATCCTCGGCCGGGCCGGGAAGGGCCTCAACGAGCTGGAGCGGCAGGAGATCGAACTCAGCGGGGACGCCGACCGGTTCACGGTCGAGGTCGACTTCGCCGACCGCTTCGCCGGCTTCGACCCGGTGCCCGTACGGGCGGAGCGGCCGGTGTCCCGGATGCTGATCCCGGGCACGGTGGCCTACTGGCGCTTCGACAGCGCCGTCACCGACACCGTGCGCGACCTGTCGGGGCGCGGCAACGACCTCTCCCTCGTGCGGGTCGGCGGCGGCACCCTCGGCTGGTCGCCCGACCACCACCCCGACCAGCCCGGGCACGGCAGCCTGGAGTTCCAGGGTGACAAGTCCCCGCTCAAGGGCGCCTGTCTTCGTACCGTCGACGGGGCTCCGCTCAACTCGGCGACCTTCAGGTCCGGTTACACCATCGAGGCCTTCTACCGCCTCCCCGCCGACTGGGACCCCGCCCACCATGCCTGGTCCGGCATCGTCAGCCGCACCGGCACGGGCGGCGCCGCGGGCAAGACGGGCGACGACCCCGACGAGCCGCTGGCCACGCTGTCGCTGTCCAACGACCGTGAGCCGCAGTGGGCGATGCGGCCGCTCAACCAGGAGGGCATCGCCACCAACTGGGGCCAGGAGACGCCGCTGGAGACCTGGTGGCATCTCGCGGTCGTCAACGACGGCAGGCACACCACGCTGTATGTCGAGGGCTGCCCGGTGGTGCGCAACCCGAGGGCCACCTCGATCGGCATCACCTCGGTCGGGCTGCCGTGGCTGCTGGGCGGCTACGAGTACGCGGGGAAGATCGACCAGATCCTGCACGGGCGCCTCGGCGACGTCCGCGTCGTCGAACGGGCGCTGCCCGTCACCTCCTTCATGACGCACTGACCCCCTTCGCGAGGATCACCATGCCCGAGCAGCAGTTGCCCGACTGGGCCGACCCGTCCGTCTCCCCCTCGGCGCTCGATCCGCAGGGCCTCTCCCGGCGTGGACTCCTGCGCCGCGCGGGCCTGTTCGGCGCCGCCTTCACCCTCGGCCCGGCCGCCGTGCCCGCCACCGCCTCCCCGCGGCACCCCGGCGGCGACGACCCGCGGCTGGCGTACCTCGTGGGCGACCACCACGTCCACTCCGTCTACAGCCACGACGCCAAGTACACGTTCTCCCAGCAGGCGAGGGCCGCCGCCCGGTACGGCCTGGACTGGATGGTGTTCAACGAGCACGCCAACTTCGGGCACGCATCCCACGGTGCGAGGCTGGAGCACCGGGAGATCCTCAAGGCCCGTGCGGAGAACCCGCGTCAGCTGATCTTCCAGGGGCTGGAGTGGTACATCCCGGCCGCCGAGCACGGCACGGTGTTCGCGGCACCCGGCCCCCACGAGGTGGACCTGCTCACCCGGTTCGAGCTCGCCTATGACGGCAAGCTGCTGGGCTACACCGAGGGCTCGGCCGGTGCGACCGACACGGCCCGCAACGAGGCCCATGCCGTCAGGGCGATCAAGTGGCTGGCGGAACAACGCCGTTCGGGGTACGTGGACGACGTCCTCGTGCTCGCCAACCACCCGCTGCGCCTCGGCATCGACTCCCCGCACGAGATGCGCGCCTGGCGCGACGCGGCCCCCGAGATCATGATCGGCATGGAGGGCGCACCCGGTGCCCAGGGCGCCGCCATCCCCGGCCTGCGCGGTGCGACCTCGGTCCGCGGCGAGTACGAGAACAAGCCGTCCGCGCAGTCCTGGCCCGGCTATCCGGCGGACGCCTACCTCACCTACGGCGGGTTCGACTGGGCCACGGCGACCGTCGGCGGGCTGTGGGACTCGATGCTGGCCGAGGGCAGGCTGTTCTCGATCACCACCAACTCCGACAACCACCGGACCGTCCTCGACACCTGGAAGAACGGCGACTGGCCGGCCGGCCAGAACTTCGACACCACCGGCAGGCTCCCCGACCCGGTGAACACCGACACCCCGCAGCCGGGCAGCGACTTCTGGCCCGGCCAGTTCAGCCGCACCCACGTCGGCGTCACCCGCTACGGCTACCGCGCGGTCATGGCGGGCCTGCGCGCGGGCCGCGTCTGGCTGGACCACGGGCATCTGCTGGACGGGCTCGACGTACGGGTCAAGCGGGACCACGACGCCGGACGGGGCGTCACGCTGGGCGGCCGGCTACGGGTCCGCGAGGGCGAGCGGATCAGCCTGTACGTCACCGTCACGACCGCCTCCCGCCCCAACCCGGAGGGCATCCTGCCCGAGCCGGCCCACGTCGACGTGATCCGGGGCGCCGTGCGCGGCCCGGTGACCGACCGGGACTCCTGGCAGGCACCGGACACCCGGGTCGTCCAGACGTGGGACGTGTCGGGCCGCGAGGGGACGTACACCCTGCGCGTCCCGCTGACCGTCGGCGACGAGTCCTTCTACGTCCGGCTGCGCGGCAGCGACGGCAACCGTCATGGCGCGGGCCTCCTCGGCGCCTCGGTCGACCCGAACGGGCCGCTCCCGCACGAGCCCGGCGACGGCGACCCGTGGGCGGACACCTGGTTCTACTCCAACCCGGTGTTCGTCGACGTGGCAGGGGCCCGGTGACGGGGCGTCGCGGCAGGGTCCCGCCGGTCGGGCGGACGGCTCCCGGCAGACCGAGGGCGTCGACCACGACCCGGGGAGCGCCACCTGGTGATCCCCCCGGGCGCGTGCGCGGTCGTCGCGGCCGTGTCCTCGTACCGGCAGGTCACCGGCTGATCGGGGCGAGGTACGGTGGCCGCGTGACCACGGAAGAGTCGCTGCGGCCGCAGTCCCTCATGCTGACGTTCCTGGGCGATCAGGTGCTCGGGCGGGACGTCTGTGTGTACTCGGGCAGTGTCATCGACGTCTTCGCCCGCGTCGGCGTCGGCGAGCAGGCGACCCGCTCCACGCTGACCCGGATGGTGAACCGCGGTCTGCTGCGCCGCCAGCGCGAGGGCCGGCGGATGTACTTCGGGCTGACCGAGCACTCGACGGCCGTCCTGCGCGACGGCGAACGGCGCATCTGGCAGACCGGCGCCGTCAACCGGCAGTGGGACGGCACCTGGACGCTGCTCGGCTTCTCCCTGCCCGAGTCCTGGCAGCGCCAGCGCCACGACCTGCGCTCCAAGCTCACCTGGAGCGGGTTCGGCCCGCTGTTCAGCGGTCTGTGGATCGCGCCCGGCGAGGTCGACGTGGCCGAACTCGTCGGTGAGCTGGGGCTGTCGGCGCATGTGAAGGTCTTCCGCGCGCACGCCGACGTCGGCATGGACATCGGCGCGATGATCGAGGAGACCTGGGAGCTGGCCGAACTGGCCGAGCGCTACGAGCAGTTCGTACGGCGCTGGCAGCCGTGGGAGGCCCGGGGCCCGGAGCCCGGCGAGGCGCTGGCACGGCGGTTGCTGTTGCAGGCGGAGTGGCTGCGGGTGATCCGCCGAGATCCGCGGCTGCCGGTCAGGCATCTGCCGGACGACTGGCCGGCCGAGCAGGCGGAGAAGACGTTCCGGGCGGTCCACGAGCGGCTCACCCCGCTCGCGACGGCCTCCGCGGAACGCCTTCTCGATCTCGTCCCCGACGCTCAGGCGTAGAAGCGGGACAGGCTCTGCAGGACGGCCGCCGGCTTGGCCCCGCCCTCGATCTCGATCGTGCCGTCGACCGTGATCTGCACCCCGCCCGGCACGTCCTCGACCTCGGCCAGCCTGCCGACCAGCCGGATGCGCGAGCCGACCTTCACGGGGGCGGGGAAGCGCACCTTGTTCAGGCCGTAGTTGACTTTCGTCGTCACCCCCTGGACGTCGAGGAGCTCGGTGAACAGCGGGATGAAGAGGGCGAGGGTGAGATAGCCGTGGGCGATGGGCGCCCCGAACGGTCCCTCGGCGGCCCTCACGGGGTCGACGTGGATCCACTGGTGGTCGCCCGTGGCGTCGGCGAAGGTGTTGACGCGCTCCTGCGTGACCTCGATCCACTCACTGACGCCGAGATCGCTGCCCGCCAGCTTCTTGAGTTCGTCGATGCCGTTCACGGTGATGCTCATGAGGTTCCTTCACTGTTGCCGTAGCGGGTACGGACACGGGACTTGAGGAGCTTCCCGGAGGCGGTGCGCGGCAACTCGTCCGCGATCACCACCGACTTCGGGATCTTGTACTTGGCGAGGCGGCCGGAGAGGGAGGCCAGGACCTCGTCGGCGTCGAGCGAGGCGCCCTCGCGGGGCACGACGACCGCGCGCGGCACCTCGCCCCACTTGTCGTCGGCCACGCCGATGACCGCGCACTCGACGATGTCCGGGTGGCCGAGGAGCAGATCCTCGATCTCGGCGGGATAGACGTTCTCCCCACCCGAGATGATCATGTCCTTGATGCGGTCGACGATGTACACGTAACCGTCGTCGTCGACCCGGGCCGCGTCCCCGCTGCGGAACCAGCCGTCCGCGAAGCAGGCGGCGCTCTCCTCGGGGAGCCCCCAGTAGCCGGGCATGACATGCGGTCCTCGGACGTGCACCTCGCCGGTCTCGCCGACGTCGGCGGGGGCGAGGTCGGGCCGGACGACCCGTACGTCGCTGAAGAAGTGCGGCACGCCCGCCGAGCCCGCCTTGTCGAGGGCGTGCTCGGCGTCGAGGAACAGCGTCCCGGGGCTCGCCTCCGTCATGCCGTAGCCCTGGAGGAAGGTCAGGCCGCGCTCCTGGTACGCGGCGATGAGCGGGGTCGGGACCGGGGAGCCGCCGCAGGTGAGGATCCGCAGGCTGGACAGGTCGGCGTCGGCCCAGCGGGGGTGCCGGGCCACCTGCTCGAACATGGTCGGCACCCCGAACATGAAGGTGATGCGGTGTCGTTCGATCAGGTCGAGGGTGGCCGCCGGGTCGAAGGCCTCGACCAGGACGCAGGCGCCGCCCTTGAGCAGCACCGGCAGGGTCAGCATGTTCAGCCCGGCCGTGTGGAACAACGGGGCGGAGACCAGGGCGCGTTCGTCGGCGACGAGGTCGGTGTCGACGAGGACGTTGATCGCGTTCCAGGTGAGGTTGCCGTGGGTGAGCATGGCGCCCTTGGGGCGGCCGGTCGTGCCCGAGGTGTACATGATGATGCAGGTGTCGTCGGGGGTGACCGGCTCGTCGATGGCCTCGGTGGCGGCCGACGCCAGTACGTCCTCGTACTCGGCGCCGACCTCGACGTAGATCCGTACGTCGGTGTTGCCCGGCAGCCCGGCGACCAGGCCCGTGTGCGAGGGGCCGTGGACGAGGGCCTTGGCGCCGGAGTCGGCGAGCTGGTAGGCGATCTCGGGGCCCGCCAGGCGGGTGTTGAGCGGGACGAAGACCGCGCCGAGGGTGCCGGCCGCGAACAGGGTCTCCAGGTAGGAGGGGTGGTTGGGGCCGAGGTAGGCGATTCGGTCGCCGCGGCGCACGCCCCTCGCGCGCAGGGCGTGGGCCAGGCGCGTGGTGCGCGCGTACAGGGTGCGGTAGTCCGTCGACTGCTCGCCGTGGACCAGGGCCGTGCGGTGCGGGGTCTTGCGGGCCCGGCGTGCGGGCCACGACCCCAGTCCCTCGTTGCGCATGCGGGGCCCCTTACGGCTTCGTCAGCCCGAGCAGTCGGGCGGCGTTCTCCTTGAGGATCTTCGGCTTGACCTCGTCCTTGATCGACAGCTTCTCGAAGTCGGCGAGCCAGCGGTCGGGGGTGAGGACGGGGAAGTCGGAGCCGAAGAGGACCTTGTCCTTGAGCAGGGTGTTGGCGTACTGCACCAGCTGTGGCGGGAAGTACTTCGGCGACCAGCCGGACAGGTCGATGTGCACGCCCGGCTTGTGGGTGGCGACGGCGAGGGCCTCGTCCTGCCAGGGGAAGGACGGGTGCGCCAGGATGATCTTCATATGCGGGAAGTCGGCGGAGACGTCGTCCACGTGCAGGGGGTTGGAGTACTTCAGCCGGATCCCCCCGCCTCCCGGGACGCCGGCGCCGATGCCCGTCTGACCGGTGTGGAAGAGGGCGATCGTGCCCGTCTCCTCGATGACCTCGTACAGGTCGTACGCCACCGCGCGGTCGTTGGGGAAGAAGCCCTGGATGCTGGGGTGGAACTTGAAGCCCTTCACCCCGTACTCCTCGACCAGGCGGCGGGCCTGCCTGACGCCCGCCTTCCCCCGGAAGGGGTCGATGGAGGCGAAGGGGATGAGGACGTCGGCGTTGGCGGCCGCGGCCTCGGCGACCTCCTCGTTGGGGACGGGCGCGGTGCCGGTCGCGGACTCGGCGTCCACCGTGAAGATCACGGCGGCCATCTTCCGCTCGCGGTAGTAGGCGGCCGTCTCCTCGATCGTCGGCTTCCGCTTGCCCTCGACCTTGAAGTAGGCGGAGGAGGCGTCGTGCAGGTCGTCGTCCAGGGAGGAGTGGCCCTGGGAGGAGACCTCCGCGTGGGTGTGCACGTCGATGGCGACGAGGTCGTTCAGGTCCATCACGCCTCCGGAAGCTTCGGCGCCGGGATGCCGACGGACTGGAGTTCGGCGCCGACGGAGGTGGGGAAGGCGTCGGCGAGCGTGTCGGGGGTCCAGCCGCCGTCGGCGTAGGCCGCCCGGATCTCCTGCGGGTGCGACCAGAGTGCCACCTTGTCGCCGCCGATGCCGATGGCCTGACCTGTGATGTTCCGCGCGGCCTCGGAGGCGAGGAAGGGGACGAGGGCCGCGCAGTCCTCGGGGGTGCCGAAGCCCTCGCCCTTGCGGAGGAAGTCCGGGAGCGGCTCACCGTTCTTCATGGCCTCGATGTACGGGGCGAAGGCGGGGATGGTCTCGGTCATCGCGGTCGCGGCGACCGGGACGATCGCGTTGACGGTGATGCCGGCGCGGCCCAGTTCCATGGACCAGGTGCGGGCGAAGGCGGCGATGCCGGCCTTGGCGGCGGCGTAGTTGGTCTGGCCGAAGTTGCCGCGCTGTCCGGCCGGGGAGCCGACCAGGATCAGGGAGCCGCCCTCACCCTGCTCGCGCATCCGGACGGCGGCGGCGCGGGCGCAGGTGAAGGTGCCCTTGAGGTGGGTGGTGATCACCGCGTCGAAGTCGTCGTCGGTCATCTTCCACAGCACCTTGTCGCGCAGGATGCCCGCGTTGGTGACCAGGACGTCGATCCGCCCGAACTCCGCGACGGCCCGGTTCACGAGCCGCTCTGCGGCCTCGGTGGTACCGACGGCGACGACCTCGGCGACGGCCGTGCCGCCCGCGTCGGCGATGGACTTCACGGCCGCCTCGGCCACCGCCTCGTCGACGTCGTTGACGACCACGGACGCGCCGTGGGCGGCGAGGGCGTGCGCATAGGCCAGGCCGAGGCCCCGGCCGCTGCCGGTGACGACGGCGACCTTGCCGGAGAGATCGATGCTGGGCACGGGGGAGGTCCCTTCACGAGCTGATGCGGGTGGTGCGGGCGCCGCTCAGGGCGCCGCTGCCGAGATCGAAGCTAAGAGCAATAATTGTTGACGTCAATAGTTGTTGGTGACCTTCGGGTACGTCATGCTGGAATCTGCACGACAGTCCGACCCAGGGAGCCCGCCATCACACGCCAGCACGTCACCGACCCGAACCCGATCGACGCGGACGAGCCGTGGATGCGCGGGCTGCACGCCGACACGGGCTATCTGCTGTACCGGCTGGGCCTGCGCTCGGGTCAGCTGTTCAACACGTTCCTCCAGGCGTCGGGGCTGCGTCTGCGCCACTACGCGGTGCTGCGCTTCCTGGCGGGCTGCGAGGGCGCGCTCCAGCGCGAACTGAGCAACCGGCTCGGCTACGACCCGAGCGCGATCGTCGGCCTGGTGGACGACCTGGAGAAGCTGGGCTTCGCCGAGCGCCGCCCCTCCCCCGACGACCGCCGCAGCCGGATCGTCGCCCTGACCGAGCACGGCCGCGCCTTCCTGCGCGACACCGACGAGGCGGGCCTGCGGGTGACCAACGACCTCCTGGGCCCACTGGACGAGGCCGAGCGGGAGGCGCTGCACGGGCTGCTGCTGCGGATCGCGGAGGACGGACTCAGCTGATGTTGTGCAAGTGATTGACGGCGGCATGCGTCTTGCCTAGCTTCACTCGGGTCCCGCACCCCCGCCCCCCGCATCGGAAGGGACCCCGTGTCGAGAACCCCCACCGCGCTCACCCTGCTGGCCGTCACGCTGTGTGCGGCCACCGCCCTCCCCGCGCAGGCCGACGCCGCCACGGACAGCCACCTGGAGGGCCGACTCCCCTCAGGCGCCACGTACGTGATGGACGTGCCCGCCGACTGGAACGGCACCGTGCTGCTGTACAGCCACGGCTACCGACCGGCGGCGGCCCCCGTCGCCGCGCAGAACGCGCCCGGTTCGGCCACCTCGACCGACCTCCTCGACGAGGGCTACGCGCTCATCGGCTCCTCGTACGCGACGAACGGCTGGGCGATCACCGACGCCGTGCCGGACCAACTGGCCACGCTGGACCTGTTCACCGCGACGTTCGGCGCGGCCGAGCGGACGATCGCCTGGGGCACCTCCTACGGCGGTCTCGTCACCACCACGCTCGCCGAGCGGCACGCCGACCGCTTCGACGGTTCGCTGTCCATGTGCGGACTCGTGCAGGGCGGTGTCGCGAACTGGAACAGCACACTGGACCCGGTGTTCGCGCTCAAGACCCTGCTCGCCCCGGACGCGGACATCCCCCTCACCGATTTCGCCGACCAGTCGGCCGCGGTCACGGCCGCGAACGCCCTCACGACGAAGGCCGCCGAGGCCCAGCGGACCCCCGAGGGCCGGGCCCGTATCGCGCTCGCCGCCGCCCTGCACGACATCCCCGGCTACAACGACCCCGCCCAGACCGAGCCCGCCCCCACCGACCGGGACGCCCAGCAGGCCAACCAGTACGCGGCGGTCACGGGCCTGTTGCAGTGGCCCGCCTTCAGCTGGCGGCAGGAGGCCGAGAGCCGCGCCGGCGGCAACATGTCCTGGAACACCGGCGTCGACTACCGGGCGATGCTCGCCCGCTCCCCGCTGTACAAAGAGGTGACGGAGCTCTACAAGGAGGCCAGGCTTTCCCTGCGCGCCGACCTGGGGACCCTCGACAGCGCTCCGCGGATCTCCGCCGACCCCTCCGCCGTACGGTGGATGCGGCGGACCAGCGCGCTCTCGGGCCGCCTGACCGACCCCCAGCTCGACATCCACACCACCGGCGACGCGCTGATACCCGTCCAGGCCGAGAGCGCCTACCGGCGGACCGCCACGGCGGCGGGCTCCGGCAGGCTCCTGAGCCAGGCCTACGTCGACGGCCCCGGCCACTGCACCTTCACCACCGGTGAGATGATCGGCGCCCTGCACACCCTGGAGCACCGCCTGGACACCGGCCGCTGGGACGCCTCGCCCGCGGCTCTCAACTCGCGCTCCGCACAGGCGGATCCGTCGAGCGCACCGCGGTACGTGCGTCACCGGCCCGCGTCCTACCCCCGCCCCTACGACCTCGCGCACCCGGGAGACGCCCGGCCATGACCGTCCTTCCCCCCTCCCGACTCCGCTCGCGCGGGGGCACCCCCACCGCGCCCGACCGACTGCTGTCCGTGCTCGCCGCGTTCGACCTCGAACACCCGGCCCTGAGCCTGTCGGACATCAGCCGGCGGGCGGGGCTGACCCTGACCACCGCGCACCGGCTCGTGGGCGCCCTGACCGACTGGGGCGCCCTGGAGCGGGACGAGTCAGGCGTGTACCACGTCGGGCTGCGGCTGTGGGAGGTCGCCGCCCTCGCCCCGCGCGGCCTCGCACTGCGGCAGATCGCCCTGCCGTACCTGGAGGACCTGTACGAAGCCACCCACGAGAACGTGCAGTTGGCCGTGCGCGACGGCACCGACGTCGTCTACATCGAGTGGCTCTCGGGGCGTTCGTCGGTCGGCGTGCACATCCGCGTCGGCGCCCGCTGGCCCCTGCACGCCACCGGCGTCGGCCTCGCGCTGCTCGCCCACGAGACCCCGGAGTTCCAGGAACGGTACTGCGCGGGCCCGTTGACCGCCTTCACCCCCTACACCCTCACCGATCCGGCCCGCCTGCGCCGCGTGCTGGCCGACGTCCGGCGCACGGGGGTGGCGGTCAGCGACCGCCAGGTCACCGACGACGCGCTCTCGGTGGCGGCCCCCGTGCGCGGCACGGGCGGGGTGGTGCGGGCGGCCGCCTCGATCGTGGTGCCCCACGCCGACGCCCAGGTACCGGTGCTGGTGCCGGCGGTGCAGGTGGCGGCCCGGGGGATATCGCGGGCGCTGGGGTGGCGTCCGTCGGTGGACGGTTGACGCCGGGCGGTGGGCGGTGGGCGGTTGACGCCGGGCGGTAGGAGGCAGGCGGTTGCGGTGGCGGTGGCCGCAGTCGTCCCGGATATCCCTCGCACCGGCGAGGCCGGGCCCGTCCCCCCTCGTGATACTGGTACGGCCCTTGCCCCGAGGAGCCGCCCATGTCCGCCCAGTTCCGGCTCGCGCCGGTCGCCGCAGTCTGGGTGCCGCGCTGGGCATGGTGGTGTGGGTCTTCCAGGACGGCCATCTGGCGGGTCTGCTGGGCGCGGAGGGCCTGGGCGCGCTGAGCCTGACGGCGCCGCCGCTGATCATCGCGTTCGCGTTCGGGCTGGCCATGGACTACGAACTGTTCATCCTGGCCCGGATGCGGGAGGCCCGGCGCCGCGGCGCTGACGACCGGGAGGCGGTGGTCACCGGGCTGCGCCGCTCCGGCCGGGTCGTCACCTGCGCGGCCCTGCTGCTGGCCGTGGTCTTCGGCGCCTTCATGACGGGCGGCTTCTCGCCCATCCTGCAGATCGGACTCGGCCTCACCCTCGCGGTCCTGATCGACGCCACCATCGTACGGATGCTGCTGGTCCCGGCGACGATGGCGCTGCTGGGGCGCATGCGTGGTGGGCACCGAAACCGCTGCGGCGGGCGCACGACCGGTTCGGACCGAGCGAGGAGGGGGCACCGGAGCCGCAGGTAGCGATGCGGGTGTGAGCGCGCGGGAGGGGGTCCGGCGGGCCCGGGCCCCCTCGTCCGCGGTCACCGGCTGGGGGACGCGTCGCCACCGGTTCTACGAGAGCTCCCTGCTCTAGGGACCCCCGGCCGGGAGCCGTGGGGCCGTGGGGCCGTGACCCGACGCCCGCGGGACGCTGCGCACCGGCCCCCACCCCCGCCCCCGCGCACCGCGCCGCACGGCGGATACGCTCGGGCGATGTCGAGTCGGGAAGTGGCTGCCGCAGTAGGTCTCGCACGGGTGTTGGCGCACTGCGGGGGCAGTACGGAGGCGGCCGTGCGTCATCTGGTGGGGGCCATCGCCTCCGCGCCGGAGGACCCTCAGCCGTACGCGGTCCTCGCCGAGCTGTGGCGGGATCAGCCGTCGGAGCTGGCCGAGGTCGTCCGCGGCGCCGACTCCCTGAGTGCGGTGACGGCACGGTCGTACGTCGACTTCCTCGAGAACTCCATGGACGACGCGGCGATGGCGCTCGGGTCGGTCACGGGTGCGCGGCCCGACATCGCGTGGGCGAGGGCCCCCTGGTTCGGGGACGAGCGTTTTCTCGGGGTGGTGAGTGCCGACGCGCTGGCCGAGGCCGCGATGCGGATCATGGACTACGGCCACGACCTGGACACCGAGCCGACGCGGGAACGGCTGCGGCCCTGGTTCGACGCCATCGACCTGGTCGCCGCCGACCGGCCCGCCGCAGAGGCGCTGGCCAGGATGGCGATCCTGTTGCGGGCCTGCGGGCGCACCGACGCGTCGTTCGCGCTCTGCGACCGGGCGGACGCCGTCGAGCGGGTCATGCTGACGGAGGTCGTGCGTGCGGGGACCTGGCGCAAGGCCGGTGACCCGGGAGAGACGGTGGCGGCGTTCGAGCGCGCTCTCGCCCTGGACCCGGGCAACTGGTCGCTCCACCTCGACCTGGCCGATGTCCACGCCGAGCAGGGCGACTTCGCCGCGGCGGTCGACATGGTCGACCGGGGAGCGCGGTGCGCGCCGAGCGAGCTCACCCTGCGCGCGGCCGGGGCCGCCTACCGGGCACGGCTGACCGGCTCGCCCGCCGAGCTGAGCGAACTCATGGCCCTGGCACCGGAGTTGCCGAACGACTCCTACCTGGGCCTGCTGATCGACCACGCCTGCGCCGGCCCCGGCCTGCCCGCCGAGCTGGTGGCAACGGCCCGCGCCATCCAGCACCGCTGACAGGCACCCCCGCCTGCCCACCGGACTCATGGCAACGGCCCGCGCCATCCAAAACCCCTGACAAGCACCCCGGCCCGCCCACCCGGACTCCTGGCAACGGCCCCCGCCATCCAGCACCCCTGACAGACGCGGCGGGCACCAGCGGCCAGTCGGCGGACTTCGTGAACGTGAACTGGTTCACCTTCGGGCACTGACCCGCCCTCTCGGTGAGGGGCTCCGCGGCGGCGGAGCCCCTACCGCAGTTCCGCCCGGAAGGCCACCGGGGTCTGACCCGCGTGCAGTTGGAAGAACTTGGAGAAGTTCGCCGCGTCCGGGAAGCCCACCGCCGCGCCCACCCGCCCGATCGGCAGGTCCGTGTGCGCGAGGAGCCGTTTGGCCTCCAGGACGACCCGCTTGTCGATGAACCCCTTCGGGGTCTCCCCGGTCGCGGCGCGCACCGCGCGGACCAGGGTGCGGCGGGAGTAGCCGAGGGCGTCGGCGTACGCGCTGACGCTGTGGTTGGTCGCGAAGTCCCGCTCCACCGCGTCCCGGAAGAGGGTGAACGTCGTGTCCGACGCCTCCTGGACCCCCTCCCGCGAGTGGGCCGCCAGATGCGCCAGCCGGAGCAGGAACGCCGTCAGGGAGTGCCGCAGCACCGCCGTGTGCACGCTGAGGGGCAGGGTCGCGGTGTCCTTGTACTCGCGCCGCAGCTGCGCCAGCGCCGCCCCCAGCCCCGCCAGTTGGCCCGCGTCGGGGTGCAACAGGGGCGGCAGGTCGTAGCGGTACAGCCCCGTCGCCTCGACCGTCGCCCGTGGCAGAAAGCCCGGTTGCATGGTCAGCACCGTTCCGAGGTACCCGCTGGTCTGCGAGAAGCGGTGGACCTGGCCCGGGCGGATCCACAGCACGTCGCCGGCGTACGCCTCGTACTCGGCGAAGTCGATCATGTGGCGGACCGGGCCCTTGTCGAAGAACATCACGAGATGGAAGTCGATGCGATGGACGCGGTGCAGCGGGGCATCGGCATGCCAGGTGCGGTGCGGGCCCATCGGACCGACCTGCATGCCGACACCGCCGACGCTCAGCTCGACCGGGAAGGGGAACGTTGTGATCGCGTCGCCGTCGACACCTTGAGGGGTTCTGTCCGCCATGTCCTTCTCGTGCCATCTACCTGGAGTGCTCCGTGTCCCACTTTCACCACAGGCTGACACACCGCGACCTTCCCCCGTAAAAGTCCGACTTTTAAGTTTGAACACGTCAGAGCAGATACCCGCTCCCACCAAGGACTTCTTGAAGATGAGCACGCAGACACCGGACCGCCTCCCATGGACCGACCTCGACCGGCGTGCCGTCGACACCGCCCGGCTGCTGGCGGCCGACGCCGTACAGAAGGTCGGGAACGGGCATCCGGGCACCGCGATGGCCCTGGCCCCGGCGGCGTACACGCTCTTTCAGAAGGTGATGCGGCACGACCCGGCGGACCCCGAGTGGACCGGCCGTGACCGGTTCGTCCTGTCCCCGGGCCACACCTCGCTCACCCTCTACACCCAGCTCTACCTCGCCGGGTACGAGCTCGGGCTCGAGGACCTGAAGGCGTTCCGCACGCACGGCTCCAAGACGCCCGGTCACCCCGAGTACGGGCACACCGCCGGCGTCGAGACCACCACCGGGCCGCTCGGGCAGGGCCTCGCCAACGCCGTGGGCATGGCCATGGCCGCCCGCTACGAGCGCGGTCTGTTCGACCCGGAGACCCCCGAGGGCGAGTCCCCCTTCGACCACACCATCTGGGCGATCGTCTCCGACGGCGACCTGGAGGAGGGCGTCTCCGCCGAGG
The DNA here is from genome assembly GCF_055575395.1 of Streptomyces sp. NPDC034103. Taxonomy (NCBI): domain Bacteria; kingdom Bacillati; phylum Actinomycetota; class Actinomycetes; order Kitasatosporales; family Streptomycetaceae; genus Streptomyces; species Streptomyces sp. NPDC034103. Next base: position 401,625 of record NZ_JBVISS010000008.1, read on the forward strand.
CCTCCTCGCTCGCCGGTCACCAGCGGCTGGGCAACCTCGTCCTCCTCTACGACGACAACCACATCTCCATCGAGGGCGACACCGCGACCGCCTTCTCGGAGGACGTCCTGAAGCGGTACGAGGCCTACGGCTGGCACACCCAGCGCGTCGAGCCCTCCGTGGACGGCGACATCGACGTACCGGCCCTGTACGGCGCGCTCAAGACCGCGCAGGCCGAGACCGGGCGGCCGTCCATCATCGCGATGCGCACGATCATCGCCTGGCCCGCGCCGAACGCCCGGAACACCGAGGCCTCCCACGGCTCCGCCCTCGGCGAGGACGAGATCGCGGCCACCAAGCGCGTCCTCGGCTTCGACCCGGAGCAGACCTTCGAGGTGGCCGACGAGGTCCTCGCCCACAGCCGCCGGGCCCTGGACCGGGGCGCCGAGGCGCACGCGGCCTGGGACAAGCGGCTCCAGGAGTGGCGGGACGCCCAGCCGGAGCGCGCGGCGCTCTTCGACCGGGTGGTCGCCGGTCAGCTCCCCGAGGGCTGGGAGTCCTCGATCCCGGTGTTCGAGGAGGGTGGTTCGGTCGCCACCCGCGCCGCGTCCGGCAAGGTGCTGCAGGCGCTTGGCGCAGTGATCCCCGAGCTGTGGGGCGGCTCCGCCGACCTCGCCGGGTCCAACAACACGACCATCGACAAGACCTCGTCGTTCCTGCCGGCCGGCAACCCGCTGCCCGAGGCTGACCCGTACGGCCGTACGGTCCACTTCGGCATCCGCGAGTTCTCCATGGCCGCGGAGATGAACGGCATCGCGCTGCACGGCAACACCCGGATCTACGGCGGCACCTTCCTGGTGTTCTCCGACTACATGCGCAACGCCGTCCGGATGTCCGCGCTGATGCAGCTGCCCGTCACCTACGTGTGGACGCACGACTCCGTCGGTCTCGGCGAGGACGGCCCCACCCACCAGCCGGTCGAGCACCTGGCCTCGCTGCGCGCCATCCCGGGCCTGAACGTCGTCCGGCCCGCCGACGCCAACGAGACCGCGATCGCCTGGGCCGAGATCCTCAGGCGGCACGCCACCAAGCCGGCCCCGCACGGCCTGGCCCTCACCCGGCAGGGCGTGCCGACGTACGCGCCCAACCCGGACGCGGCCAAGGGCGGTTACGTCCTCGCCGAGTCCTCGAAGGACACCCCCGACGTGGTGCTCATCGCCACCGGCTCCGAGGTGCAGCTCGCCGTCGCGGCACGCGAGCGGCTGGAGGCCGAGGGGGTCGCCACGCGCGTGGTGTCGATGCCGTCCGTGGAGTGGTTCGATGAGCAGCCGCGCGAGTACCGCGACAGCGTCCTTCCGCCGTCCGTGCGAGCACGGGTCGCGATCGAGGCCGGGATCGGTCTGACGTGGTACCGGTTCACAGGTGACGCAGGACGCATCGTCTCCCTCGAACACTTCGGCGCCTCCGCCGATGCCAAGACCCTCTTCGCCGAGTTCGGCTTCACCGCCGAGAACGTCGTCGCGGCGGCCAGGGCTGCACTTGATTCCACTACGGGCCTCACCGCCGCGCGCGGCTGATCCGATCGCCAGAAAGAAGATGATCACTGTGACCGAAGCGACCGCGACCGCGGGAGCACTCAAGCGCCTGTCCGACGAAGGGGTCTCCATCTGGCTGGACGACCTCTCGCGCGGGCGGATCGAGTCGGGCAACCTCGCCCGACTCCTCACGACCAAGAACGTCGTGGGCGTCACCACCAACCCGTCCATCTTCCAGGCCGCCATCGGCTCCGGAGAGGGCTACGAGGAGCAGCTGACCGACCTCGCCGTGCGCGGTGTGACGGTCGACGAGGCCGTACGGATGATGACGACCGCCGACGTCCGCGCGGCCGCCGACGTCCTGCGTCCGGTCCACGACACGACGGGCGGCCGGGACGGCCGGGTCTCCATCGAGGTCGACCCGCGTCTGGCCCACCGCACCGCGGCGACGGTCGCCGAGGCCAAGCAGCTCGCCTGGCTCGTCGACCGCCCCAACGTGATGATCAAGATCCCGGCGACGAAGGCCGGCCTCCCGGCGATCACCGAGGTCATCGGCCTCGGCATCAGCGTCAACGTCACGCTGATCTTCTCGCTGGAGCGCTACCGCGAGGTCATGGACGCCTACCTGGCCGGTCTGGAGAAGGCCGCCGCCAGGGGCCTGGACCTCTCCGCCATCCACTCGGTCGCCTCCTTCTTCGTCTCGCGCGTCGACTCCGAGATCGACAAGCGGCTGACCGTTCTCGGCACCGACGAGGCGCTCGCCCTCAAGGGCCGGGCCGCCCTCGCCAACGCGCGGCTCGCCTACGAGGCGTACGAGGAGGTCTTCGCGGGTGACCGCTGGACCGCCCTCGCCGGCGCCGGCGCCACCAAGCAGCGCCCGCTGTGGGCCTCGACCGGCGTCAAGGACCCGGCCTACAAGGACACCCTCTACGTCGACGAGCTGGTCGCGCCCGGCACCGTCAACACGATGCCCGAGGCGACGCTGAACGCCACCGCCGACCACGGTGAGATCACCGGCGACACCGTCACCGGCGGCTACGCCCAGGCGCGCGCCGACCTGGCCGCCGTGGCGGCGCTCGGGATCTCCTACGACGAGGTCGTGCAGCAGCTGGAGGACGAGGGCGTCGCCAAGTTCGAGGCGGCCTGGAACGACCTGCTGACCGCCGTCGCCAAGTCGCTGGACGCCAAGGGGGTGGAGTCGGAATGACCAGGACGCCCGCGCCCAAGCCCTCCAAGACCAAGGCTTCTACGACCGAGACTCCTGCGGCCGAGACTCCCGTGACCGAGACTTCTGCCGCCGAGGCTTCCGCGATCGCGACGTCCGCGGCCGCGGCTCCTGGCGAGGAGTCCGCTTCCGCCGCGAACTCCGCCGCCGAGGCCCTCGCGGCGGCCGCCGAGACCGTCGCGGCCTCCGAGCCGGACTGGGAGAACCCGCTCCGCCACCCCCAGGACCGCCGGCTCCCCCGCATCGCCGGACCCTCCGGGCTCGTCATCTTCGGTGTCACCGGTGACCTGTCCCGCAAGAAGCTGATGCCGGCCGTGTACGACCTGGCCAACCGCGGCATGCTGCCGCCGGGCTTCTCACTCGTCGGGTTCGCCCGCCGGGACTGGGCGGACCAGGACTTCGCCCAGGTCGTCCACGACTCGGTGCGCGAGCACGCCCGGACCCCGTTCCGCGAGGAGGTCTGGCAGCAGCTCGCCGAGGGCATGCGGTTCATCCCGGGCGACTTCGACGACGACGACGCGTTCAAGCAACTGCGGGACGCCGTCGAAGAGTTGGACGCCTCCCGGGGCACCAGCGGCAACTACGCGTTCTATCTCTCGGTACCGCCGAAGTTCTTCCCCAAGGTCGTCCAGCAGCTGAAGAAACACGGCCTCGCGAACGCCCCCGAGGACTCCTGGCGGCGGGCGGTCATCGAGAAGCCGTTCGGCAGCGACCTCGCCAGCGCGCGGGAGCTGAACCGCATCGTGCACGACGTGTTCGAGCCGGACCAGGTCTTCCGGATCGACCACTACCTCGGCAAGGAGACCGTCCAGAACATCCTGGCGCTGCGCTTCGCCAACCAGATGTACGAGCCGATCTGGAACCGGTCGTACGTCGACCACGTACAGATCACGATGGCCGAGGACATCGGCATCGGCGGCCGGGCCGGCTACTACGACGGCATCGGCGCCGCGCGTGACGTCATCCAGAACCACCTCCTGCAACTCATGGCGCTCACCGCCATGGAGGAGCCCATCGCCTTCGACGCCGAGTCGCTGCTCACCGAGAAGCTCAAGGTGCTGAAGTCGGTGCGACTGCCGGAGGACATCGGCAAGCACACCGTGCTGGCGCAGTACGCCGAGGGCTGGCAGGGCGGCGCGAAGGTGCCCGGGTACCTCCAGGAGGAGGGCATCGACCCGCAGTCGAAGACCGACACGTACGCGGCCATCAAGCTGGAGGTCGACAACCGGCGCTGGGCGGGCATCCCGTTCTATCTGCGCACCGGCAAGCGGCTCGGCCGCCGGGTCACGGAGATCGCGGTCGTCTTCAAGCGCGCCCCGCACTCCCCGTTCGACTCGACGGCCACCGAGGAACTCGGCCAGAACGCCATCGTCATCCGGGTCCAGCCGGACGAGGGCATGACGGTCCGGTTCGGCTCCAAGGTGCCGGGCACCTCGATGGAGATCCGGGACGTGTCGATGGACTTCGCCTACGGCGAGTCGTTCACCGAGTCCAGCCCGGAGGCGTACGAGCGGCTCATCCTGGATGTCCTCCTGGGCGACGCCAACCTCTTCCCCCGTCACCAGGAAGTGGAAGAGTCCTGGAAGATCCTCGACCCGATCGAGGCGTACTGGGCCCAGCACGGCAGGCCCGCGCAGTACGCGTCGGGCAGTTGGGGCCCCGAGGAAGCCGACGAGATGCTCGCACGAGACGGACGGAGCTGGCGCAGGCCATGAAGATCGACCTGACCGACACCACGGCAAGCAAGATCAACAAGGCGCTGGTGCAAGGGCGCCGCGCCATCGGCACCCCGGCCGTGGGCATGGTCCTGACGATGGTCATCGTCACGGACGAGGAGAACGCCTACGACTCGATCAAGGCGGCCGAGGAGGCCTCGCACGAGCACCCCTCGCGCACCCTGGTCGTCATCAAGCGGCACGCCCGCACCCCGCGCGACCGCCAGTCCTCCCGGCTGGACGCCGAGGTCCGGGTGGGTGCCGACGCCGGCACCGGTGAGACGGTCGTGCTGCGGACCTACGGCGAGGTGTCCGACCACGCCGACTCCGTCGTCCTGCCGCTGCTGCTGCCCGACGCCCCCGTGGTGGTCTGGTGGCCGGTGGAGGCCCCGGAGAACCCGGCGAAGGACCCGCTGGGCGCCCTGGCACAGCGCAGGATCACCGACCTGTACGCCGTGGAGAACCCCCTTCGGGTCCTGGCGGCCCGGAGGAACACCTACGCGCCCGGTGACACCGACCTCGCCTGGACCCGCCTCACTCCCTGGCGGTCGATGCTGGCCGCCGCCCTCGACCAGGCCAAGGAGAAGATCACCTCGGCGGCCGTGGAGGCCGAGGAGGAGAACCCGGCCGCCGAACTGCTGGCCCGCTGGCTGGAGGCCCGCCTCGGCGTCAGCGTGGAACGGGTGGTGAGCGCCGGTCCGGTCGTCACCGCCGTCCGCCTGGGCACCGCGGGCGGCGAGGTCGTCATCGACCGCCCCGAGGGCCCGCTGGCCACGCTGTCCCTGCCCGGTCAGCCCCCGCGCACCCTAGCGCTGAAGGTCCGCACCACCTCCGAACTCATCGCCGAGGAGCTCAGGCGCCTCGACGCGGACGAGATGTACGCCGTCGCCCTGCGGGGCCAGTCCGGCAAGGAGAACCGCTGATGTCCGACACCCCCCACCTCACCCGGCGGCCCGAGTGGACCGCGCTGGAGGACCACCGCGCCGAGGGGCGCCCCCAGCTGCGTGAGCTGTTCGCGGCCGACCCCGCTCGCGCGCAGCGGTACGTCGTACGCGTGGGCGATCTGCGCATCGACTACTCCAAGCACCTGATCACCGACGAGACGATGGCGCTGCTCCGGGAACTGGCCGCCGCCACCGACGTGTTCGGCCTGCGCGACGCCATGTTCCGGGGCGAGCGGATCAACCTCACCGAGGACCGGGCGGTCCTGCACACCGCGCTGCGCGCCCCGGCCGACGCGGTCGTCGAGGTCGACGGCGAGAACGTCGTGCCGCAGGTGCACGCGGTGCTGGACAAGATGGCCGACTTCGCGAACCGGGTCCGCTCCGGCGAGTGGACCGGCCACACCGGCAAGCGCATCAGGAACGTCGTCAACATCGGCATCGGCGGCTCGGACCTGGGCCCCGCGATGGCGTACGACGCGCTGCGCGCCTTCACGGCCCGCGAGCTGACGTTCCGTTTCGTCTCCAACGTCGACGGCTCCGACCTGCACGAGGCGGTGCGCGACCTGGACCCGGCGGAGACGCTGTTCATCGTCGCGTCCAAGACCTTCACCACCATCGAGACGATCACCAACGCCACCTCGGCCCGCTCCTGGCTGCTGGAGGGCGTCGGCGGCGACGAGAAGGCGGTCGCCCGGCACTTCGTGGCGCTGTCGACGAACGGCGGCAAGGTCACCGAGTTCGGCATCGACCCGGACAACATGTTCGAGTTCTGGGACTGGGTCGGCGGCCGCTACTCCTACGACTCGGCGATCGGCCTGTCCCTGATGATCGCCATCGGCCCGGACCGCTTCCGGGAGATGCTCGACGGTTTCCGGATCGTCGACGAGCACTTCCTCCGCGCGCCCGCCGAGGCCAACGCCCCGCTGATCCTGGGCCTGCTGGGGATCTGGTACGGCAACTTCCTGGACGCCCAGTCGCACGCGGTACTGCCGTACAGCCACTACCTGTCGAAGTTCACCGCCTACCTCCAGCAGCTCGACATGGAGTCCAACGGCAAGTCGGTGCAGCGTGACGGCCGACCCGTGGACTGGGAGACCGGTCCCGTGGTGTGGGGCACGCCCGGCACCAACGGGCAGCACGCGTACTACCAGTTGATCCACCAGGGCACCAAGCTGATCCCGGCGGACTTCATCGGCTTCGCCCGTCCGGTGGACGAGCTGAGCGACGAACTCAAGGCGCAGCACGACCTGCTGATGGCCAACCTGTTCGCCCAGGGTCAGGCCCTCGCGTTCGGCAAGACGCCCGACGAGGTGCGCGCCGAGGGCGTGCCCGAGGAACTGGTGGCGCACAAGACGTTCCGGGGCAACCACCCGACGACGACGATCCTGGCGAAGGAACTCACCCCGTCCGTGCTGGGCCAGCTGATCGCGCTGTACGAGCACAAGGTGTTCGTCCAGGGCGCCGTCTGGAACATCGACTCCTTCGACCAGTGGGGCGTCGAGCTCGGCAAGGTCCTCGCCAAGCGGGTCGAACCCGCCCTCACCGAAGGCGCCGAGGTCCCCGGCCTCGACGCGTCCACCGCCGCCCTCGTGGCCGCCTACCGTGAACTCAAGGAAGTGCACTGACATGCAGCTCGGACTGATCGGCCTCGGCAAGATGGGCGGGAACATGCGCGAGCGGATCCGCCGCGCCGGCCACACCGTCATCGGCTACGACCGCAACCCCGAGGTCTCCGACGTGGCGAGCCTCGCCGAACTCGTGGACCGGCTCGAAGGCCCGCGCGTGGTCTGGGTGATGGTGCCGGCCGGCGCCCCCACCCAGTCGACGGTGGACGAGCTGGCCGAACTGCTGGAGCCGGGTGACGTCGTCGTGGACGGCGGCAACTCCCGCTGGACGGACGACGAGAAGCACGCCGGGGAGCTCGGCGCCAAGGGCATCGGCTTCGTCGACGCCGGTGTCTCCGGCGGCGTGTGGGGCCTGAAGAACGGTTACGCGCTGATGGTCGGCGGCGACGCCGAGCACGTCGCGAAGGTGCAGCCGGTCTTCGACGCCCTCAAGCCCGAGGGCGACTTCGGATTCGTCCACGCGGGCAAGGTCGGCGCCGGGCACTTCGCGAAGATGGTCCACAACGGCATCGAGTACGCGATGATGCAGGCCTACGCCGAGGGCTGGGAGCTGCTGGAGAAGGTCGACTCGGTGACCGACGTCCGCGAGGTGTTCCGGTCCTGGCAGGAGGGCACGGTCATCCGCTCGTGGCTGCTGGACCTGGCCGTGAACGCCCTCGGCGAGGACGAGCACCTGGACAAGCTGCGCGGTTACGCGGAGGACTCCGGCGAGGGCCGCTGGACCGTCGAGGCGGCCATCGACAACGCCGTGCCGCTACCGGCGATCACGGCCTCCCTGTTCGCGCGGTTCGCGTCCCGTCAGGACGACTCCCCGCAGATGAAGATGATCGCGGCGCTGCGCAACCAGTTCGGTGGCCACGCGGTCGAGTCCGCGAAGTAGGCGCGCCATGGGGGATCTTCTGCTGGTCCGCCACGGGGAGACGGAGTGGAGCGTGTCGGGCCAGCACACCAGCTGGACCGACCTGCCCCTCACCGCACACGGCGAGGAACAGGCCAAGTCCCTCGCCCCGTACCTCTCCGGGCGCGCCTTCGCGCTCGCGCTCAGCAGTCCGCTGAGCCGCGCCCTGCGCACCGCCGAACTCGCGGGCCTGGCCGGGGTGTCACCCTGGGACGAGCTCCACGAGTGGGACTACGGCGGCTACGAGGGCGTCACCACCGTCGACATCCACCGGACCCGGCCCGACTGGTACCTGTGGACCGACGGCGTGCCGCCCGGCCCCGAGGGGCACCCCGGGGAGTCGCCCGCCGAGGTCGGCGCGCGCGCCGACCGGGTGCTGGCCCGGGTGGACGGGGCGCTGCCCGACGGGGACGTGGTCCTCGTGGCGCACGCCCACTTCCTGCGGGTGGTCACCGCCCGCAGACTCGGCCTCCCCCCGGCGGACGGACGGCTGTTCCAGCTGGCGACCGGCACGGTCAGCCGGCTGTCCACGGAACACGGCCGACCGGTCCTCGCCGAGTGGAACGCGCGACCGTGAGCGACTGAACCACGACCCGGGCCACCGCGTCACCAACACCCCTGCAACGCCAGGGGGTTGACGCGGTGGCCCGGGCCGTCAGCCGGCCGTGGCCGTGTGCTGTGCCGCGAGCCGCACCGGCGCGTTCTGCGCGCCGTAGCCCCGGTACCCGTCGCGCTGGACCAGTTCGAGGAAGACGCGGCCCACCGTGCGGGTGTAGCAGTGGCGGAACTCTCCGTAGGCGTCCCGGTCGTAGAGGATGCCGAGTTCGCGGTAGGTCTCCAGCTCCCCGTCGGCGAACTCGAAGCGGGCGGCGAGGTCGTCGTAGTAGTTCGCGGGGATCGGCAGCAGGCGGCCGCCCGCGTCCCGGAAGCGACGGGCCGCCGCCACCACGTCGTCGGTGGCGAACGCGAGGTGCTGGGCGTGCACCGTGTCGTCGCTGGGCGCCGCCCCGACGCTCAGGGCGATACGGACGCTGCCGTCGGTGTTCGTCACCGCACGGCTGCGCATCAGGCCGTACGGGTCGGCGACGTCCACGCTCTCCTGGGCCTGCAGCCCGAGCACGCTGCGGTGGAACAGCGCCGCCTCGTCGAACTGGTGCCAGGGCTGCACGAGGGCGAGATGGTCGATGCGCCGCACCGCACCCGTGTACGCCGGCCCCGGCCCCCGCTGCGGACCCAGCCCCGCCGGCTCGTGCGGCACGGCCGCGAAGTCCGCACGCCAGTTGGGCAGTTCGGCGCGGTCGGTGGCGCAGAAGAACAGTTCCGTGCCGTCGGGCGCCGCCACCGCCTCCAGCGGGGCGTCCTCGGCGGCTCGGCGGCGTGGCAGGACCGGTGCGAGCAGGGCCTCCGCTCGGCGGGCGGCGCCCCGGGGGTCCGGGGACTCCAGGCCGATCGCGGCGAGCCCGGTGCCGTCGCGGCGCCCGGTCGGGCCGGTGTTGACCAGCAGCCGGGCCTCCCCCTGCTCCCACAGGTCCACCGGCTTGCTGCGGTGGCGGGCGGTCCGGGTGAAGCCGAGCGCGCCGAGCAGCGCGGTGACGGGTGCGGCGTCCGGGGTGAGCAGTTCGGCGAAGGCCACGCCCGTGGGGGCCACGGCGGCGGGCGGTGTCGAGACGCCGACGGTTTCCTGGAGCACCAACAGCGAGCGGTGCGCGTCCACCGCGGTGGGACCGGCCTCGGCCTGCCGGTGGACGTCGTTGAAGACTTCGAGGGAGAGCGGACCGTCGTAGCCCGTCCGCAGGACACGGCGGACGAGATCCGTCACGTCGAGACCACCCTGCCCGGGGAAGCAGCGGTGGTGGCGGCTCCACTGGAGGACGTCCATCGCGGGCAGCGGGGCGTCGGCGAGCTGGAGGAAGAAGATCTTCTCGCCGGGGATGTCCTCGATGCCCTTCGGGTCGGACCCGCGGGACAGGATGTGAAAGCTGTCCAGGCAGGTGCCCAGCGCCGGATGGTCCGCCGTCCGGACGATCCGCCAGGCGTGGTCGTAGGTGCTGACGTGCCGGCCCCACGCCAGCGCCTCGTAGGCGACCCGGATCCCGAACTCCCCCGCCAGGTCGGCCAGTCGGCCCAGCTGCTCGGCGGCGAGCGCGTCGTCGTCCACGGCGAGGGGGTGGACGCTGGAGCAGACGAGGACCGTGTCGGCGCCGAGGCGCCGCATCAGCTCGAACTTGCGGCGGGCGCGGCGCAGATTGGCCGCGAACTGCTCCTCGGGCACCGCCTCCATGTCCCGCATCGGCTGGTAGAGGTCGATGCCGAGGCCGAGGTCGGCGCAGCGGGCGCGGATCTCCTCGGGGGTGAGGGGGCTGGCGAGGAGGTCGTTCTCGAAGATCTCCACCGCGTCGAAGCCGGCCCGGGCGGCGGCCGTGAGCTTCTCGGTGAGGGAGCCGCTCAGGGAGACGGTGGCGATGGATGTCCGCACGTGGGTACCTCTTCCTGCTGCGTCTCTACTTCGGGGTCCTGACGGCACCGGCCAGTTCGGTGATGTCCGCGAGCATCCGCGCGACGTCGGGTTCCCGCCCGGTGAACAGGCGGAACGCGTCCGCGGCCTGGAACACGGCCATCCCGCCCCCGTCCAACGTGGCGCAGCCCGTCGCGCGGGCGGCACGCAGGAGTTCGGTCTCCAGGGGGCGGTAGACGACCTCGGCGACCCACAGGCCGGGGTGCAGGAGGTCGGCCGCGAAGGGGAGACCGGGATGGGCGGCCATGCCGGTGGGAGTGGCATGGACGATCCCGTCGGCGCTCCTGAGCAGCTCCGGCAGCCGGTCGGGGGTCGCGTGGGTGGCCCGGCCGGCGCCGAAGCGGCGGTTCAGCGCCGCGGCGAGATCCGCGGCCCGGTCGCCCAGCGCGTCCACGACGGTGACCCGTCCGGCGCCGAGGGTGAGGGTGGCGTGCGCGACGGCCGCGCCGGCGCCGCCCGCGCCCAGCTGCACGACCCGTTCCAGCGGTGCCTCCGGCAGACCGCGGGCGAAGGAGGCGGCGAAGCCGGTCACGTCGGTGTTGTGGCCGACGGCCCGGCCGTCCTCGAGGACCACGGTGTTGACCGCGCCGAGCGCCTCGGCCTGCGGAGAGAGCGCGTCGAGGTGCTCGATGACGAGTTGCTTGCAGGGGTGGGTGATGTTGAGCCCGTCGTAGCCGGTGTCGCGGGCGGACCGCAGCAGTTCGCCGACCGCCTCGGGGCCGACACCGAGGACGTCGATGTCGATGAGCCGGTACAGGCAGCGCAGCCCCTGGCGGTCGGCCTCCCGCTCGTGCAGGGCCGGGCTGAGCGAGGGGCCGATGCCCGCGCCGATCAACCCGACGAGATACGAGTCCTTGGCCACGGATGGACCTCCTGAGCGGCTCGCCAATGTACGAACTAGTGAGTTAGTCATAGCACCCGGTCGGCGCGGTGGGGAAGCCCTCCCCCGTCCCGCGGGGCGGCGGGCTTCTAGAATCGCGGCACTGGCCGCACACCGAAGGAAGCCGATGACCAGCGTCGAAGAACCGGCAGCATCAGGCGGGCGCACCCGTGACGCCGCGCGCACCAGGGCCGAGATCCTCGACGTGGCCACCCACGAGTTCGCCCGGGCCGGCTTCGCCGGGGCCCGCGTCGACGACATCGCCGCCCGGACCCGCACCACCAAGCGGATGATCTACTACTACTTCGGCGGCAAGGAGCAGCTCTTCACGGCCGTCCTGGAGCGGGCGTACGGCGTGATCCGCGAGGCCGAGCAGGAGCTGGACGTCGAGCACCTGGACCCGGTCGCGGCCATCCGCAAGCTGGCCGAGGTCACCTTCGACCACCACGAGCAGCACCCCGACTTCATCCGCCTGGTGAGCATCGAGAACATCCACGAGGCCGAGCACATCGCGGCCTCCGAGGAGCTCGGCAGGATCGGCTCGCCCGCGCTGGACGTGATCCGCCGGATCCTGGCGGCCGGGCAGGAGTCCGGCCTGTTCACGGCCGACGTGGACGCCGTCGACCTGCACGCGATGATCAGCTCCTTCTGCTTCTTCCGGGTCGCCAACCGGCACACCTTCGGCGCCCTGTTCGGCCGCGACCTGGTCGACCCCGCGCAGCGCGAGCACTACCGGAACATGCTGGGCGACATGGTGATCGCGTATCTCACGGCGGACCGCGCGGCCGGCTGAGGAGGGGCCGGCGGGACCCCTTGACAGGCGGGGCAGGGGCGCGCACCATCCGTAGCCAACCGCTACTAACTATCCAGTGGGTTAATTAGCCGGGGCGCGGAGCAGTGAACGCTCCGCCCGCCCGGCGCGGCCGACCCCCTCACCCCCCGGGACTCGGCACCACCTCCCCGCCGCTCACTCCGCCTGCGTCGGAGTCCCCCCGAAGGAGCACCCCGTGTCGTCCGTCCCCGCCGAAGCCGTCGGGCAGCCCAGGAAGGCGGCCACTGCCGCCTGGATCGGCAGCGCGCTGGAGTACTACGACTTCTTCATCTACGGCAGCGCGGCCGCGCTGATCTTCCCGAAGGTGTTCTTCGACGAGTCCGACCCGGCCAACGCGACCCTGCTGTCGCTGGCCACGTTCGGGGTGGCCTACGCCGCCCGTCCGGTCGGCGCGCTCTTCCTGGGCCACTTCGGCGACAAGGCCGGCCGCAAGAAGATCATGGTCTTCACGCTGATCCTGATGGGCCTGTCGACGTTCCTCATCGGCTGTCTGCCCACCCGCGACCAGGTCGGCTCGCTCGCACCGGTCCTGCTGGTGCTGTGCCGTGTCCTGCAGGGCATCTCCGCCGCCGGTGAGCAGGCGAGCGCGAACTCCATGACGCTGGAACACGCGCCCGCGCACCGGCGCGGCTTCTTCACGAGCTTCACCCTCAGCGGCACCCAGGGCGGCCAGCTCCTCGCCACACTGGCCTTCATCCCGATCGCCGCGCTCCCGGAGGACCAACTGCTGTCCTGGGGCTGGCGGATCCCGTTCTTCCTGAGCATCGCCGTCGCCGTCGTCGGCTACGTCATCCGCCGCAGGCTGGAGGAGACCCCGGCCTTCGCCCAGCAGAGCGCCACCGAGGGCGTCGTGAAGATGCCGCTCGCGGTCCTCGCGCGCCACCACTGGGCGGACGTGCTGCGGGTCGTCGCGGGCGCGCTGGTCGCCTCGGTCTCGACGATCTTCACGGTGTGGGCGCTGGCGTACGCCACGAGCGACTCGGTCGGCATGAGCCGGTCCTCGATGCTGTGGGTGGGCGCGCTGGCCAACCTGGTCGCCCTCGGCGCGATCCCGGCGTGGGCCACGCTCTCGGACCGCATCGGCCGCCGCCCGGTCTATCTGATCGGCGCCGCCGGCAGCGCGATCGCGATGTTCCTGTACCTGTGGGCGATCTCCACGGGCAACTACCCCCTCACCCTGCTGCTGGGCGTCCTCGCCTTCGGTGTGGTCTACAGCGCCGCGAACGGTGTCTGGCCGTCCTTCTACGGCGAGATGTTCTCGACCCGCGTCCGTCTGTCGGGCATGGCGATCGGCACCCAGATCGGCTTCGCGGTGGCCGGTTTCGCGGTCACGTTCGCGGCACGGATCGCCGGACCGGACGGCGACGACTGGTCGGCGGTCGCCCTGTTCACGGCCGCCCTGTGCGTCCCGCCGGTCATCGCCGCGCTCACGGCCCGGGAGACCCATCGGATCGCCACCGAGCACCTCGGCGAGCGCACCCCGGACACGGCGGCCGACCGGGAGACCGTCACCGCCTGACACCCCGCTCCCGGCCCCCCTGAGCCCCCGGACGCCGCACTGGCTCCGGGGGCTCGGCGCGCTGGTCTGACGCAGGCCCACTCGTCGCCTCCGGCCGGTTCGGGGCGTACGGTGTCGTCCCGCTCGCCCTGTCGACGACGGACCGGCCGCCGCCCTGGGGGTCCGCCAGCCGACCCGATCCCGGCCGGTCAGTTATCGAGAAGCGCACGGCCCGGGCCTGCGCCTAGCGTGGGGGACATGGATCTCTCCCTTCGTGCGCGACCGCGCCTTCCGCGACCCCGGGGGCATCCCGGTCCGTCTCCAGGAACGCGACTGATCAGGCGCGAAACACCCCGGAACCCTTTGTTCCCGCGGGGAAATCAGACCTAATGCTCCCAGCCGGTGAGATCGAACCAGGCGACAGCGACGACAGGCCGCCCGGGCGGCCCGCCCCGAACGATGGAGAGACGATGAGCATGGCCGAGCCGACGAGCGGACGGTCGTCCGAGCCGCACCCCGCCGACAGCCACGATCTGATCCGTGTGCACGGCGCGCGCGAGAACAATCTCAAGGACATCAGCATCGAGATCCCCAAGCGCCGGCTGACGGTGTTCACCGGCGTCTCCGGCTCGGGCAAGAGCTCCCTGGTGTTCGACACGATCGCGGCGGAGTCGCAGCGGCTGATCAACGAGACGTACAGCGCCTTCGTCCAGGGGTTCATGCCGACGCTGGCGCGGCCCGAGGTCGACGTCCTGGACGGTCTGACCACGGCGATCATCGTCGACCAGGAGCGGATGGGCGCCAACGCCCGCTCGACCGTCGGCACGGTCACCGACGTCAACGCGATGCTGCGCATCCTGTTCAGCCGGCTCGGCACACCGCACATCGGCCCGCCCAACGCATACTCCTTCAACGTGCCCTCGGTCTCGGCGAGCGGTGCGATCACCGTGGAGCGCGGCGGCAAGACCAAGGCGGAGAAGGCCACCTTCCACCGGCTCGGCGGCATGTGTCCGCGCTGCGAGGGCATGGGCTCGGTCAGCGACTTCGACCTCACGGCGCTGTACGACGACAGCCTGTCGCTCAACGAGGGCGCGCTGACCGTCCCCGGCTACAGCATGGACGGCTGGTACGGCCGGATCTTCCGGGGCAGCGGGTTCTTCGACCCCGACAAGCCGATCCGCAGGTTCAACAAGCGGGAACTGCACGACCTGTTGTACAAGGAGCCGACCAAGATCAAGGTCGAGGGGATCAACCTGACCTACGAAGGTCTGGTGCCCAAGATCCAGAAGTCCTTCCTCTCCAAGGACGTCGACGCCCTCCAGCCGCACATCCGCGCCTTCGTGGAGCGCGCGGTGACCTTCCAGACCTGTCCCGAGTGCGAGGGCACCCGGCTCAGCGCCGAGGCGCGCTCGTCGAAGATCAAGGGGAAGAACATCGCCGACGTCTGCGCCATGCAGATCGACGATCTCGCCGCCTGGGTACGGGAGTTGAAGGATCCGTCGGTGGCCCCCCTGCTGGCCTCGCTGGGTCACTCGCTGGACTCGTTCGTCGAGATCGGTCTCGGCTACCTCAGCCTGGACCGCCCCTCGGGCACCCTGTCGGGCGGTGAGGCGCAGCGCACCAAGATGATCCGCCACCTCGGCTCCTCCCTCACCGACGTCACGTACGTCTTCGACGAGCCGACGATCGGGCTGCACCCGCACGACATCCGCCGGATGAACGAGCTGCTGCTCCAGCTGCGCGACAAGGGCAACACCGTGCTGGTCGTCGAGCACAAGCCGGAGGCCATCGAGATCGCCGACCACGTCGTGGACCTCGGCCCGCGCGCCGGCTCCGCGGGCGGCGAGGTGGTCTTCGAGGGCACCGTCGAGGGGCTGCGGGCCGCCGACACGCTCACCGGACGGCACCTGGACGACCGGGCCGCGCTGAAGAAGTCGGTGCGCGAGCCGTCCGGTGTGCTGTCGGTGCGCGGTGCCGGGACCAACAACCTCCAGGACGTCGACGTCGACATCCCCCTCGGCGCGCTGGTCGTCCTCACCGGGGTCGCCGGGTCCGGCAAGAGCTCCCTGATCCACGGCTCGGTGTCCGGGCGGGACGGGGTGATCACGGTGGACCAGACGGGCATCCGCGGCTCCCGACGCAGCAACCCGGCCACGTACACCGGGCTGTTGGAGCCGATCCGCAAGGCGTTCGCCAAGGCCAACGGGGTGAAGCCGGCCCTGTTCAGCGCCAACTCCGAGGGTGCGTGCCCGACGTGCAACGGCGCGGGCGTCGTCTACACCGACCTGGCGATGATGGCCGGGGTGGCCTCCACCTGCGAGGAGTGCGAGGGGAAGCGGTTCCAGGCGGCCGTGCTGGAGTACCGCCTCGGCGGGCGGGACATCAGCGAGGTGCTCGCGATGCCGGTGTCCGAGGCGGTGGAGTTCTTCGGTGCGGGCGAGGCCCGTACGCCGGCCGCGCACAAGATCCTCGAACGGCTCGCGGACGTCGGGCTCGGCTACCTCACCCTCGGCCAGCCGCTGACCACGCTGTCGGGCGGTGAGCGGCAACGGCTGAAGCTGGCCACCCACATGGGCGAGAAGGGCGGGGTCTACGTCCTCGACGAGCCGACGACCGGCCTCCATCTCGCCGATGTGGAGCAACTGCTGGCCCTGCTCGACCGGTTGGTCGACTCCGGGAAGTCGGTCATCGTCATCGAGCACCACCAGGCGGTCATGGCGCACGCCGACTGGATCATCGACCTCGGCCCCGGCGCCGGCCATGACGGCGGCAGGATCGTCTTCGAGGGCACCCCGGCCGACCTGGTCGCGGCGCGTTCCACCCTCACGGGCGAACACCTCGCGGAGTACGTCGGCGGCTGAACGGGGCGCCCCTGCTCACGGGGGTGAGCAGTCGGCGCGAACCTCGTCGACCCCGTTGACAGTTGACGTTCTCGGCAAGAACATCGGCCGGAACGAGCAGAGAAGAACAGCCCCCGCCGCGGGTGCGGCCTGACCGGGGAGGGGAGGGCTCCGCGCGTACCGGCCGAATTCAGGGACGGCCGGTACGCGCGGAGCGGCCGGTACACGCGGAACGGCCCTTGAACCTGACACCGGTGTCAGGGCCGACCCTCCCGGCATGGCAACCACCGACACCACACCCGCCGCGCGAACCCGCGGCCTGCCCCTGCCCGCCCTCCTCGCCCTCACCACCGCCGTCTTCGTCACCAGCCTCACCGAGACCCTCCCGGCCGGGCTGCTGCCCGCGATGAGCGGGGATCTGGCGGTGAGCGAGGCGGCGGCGGGACAGGCGGTGACCGTCTACGCGGTCGGTACCGCCCTCACGGCGATCCCGCTGTCCGCGGCGACGGCCGGCTGGCCGCGCAAGCGGCTGCTGCTCACGGCGATGGCCGGGTTCGCCGTCGCCAACACGGTCACCGCCGTCTCCGCGCACTACGCGCTCACCCTGGCGGCCCGGTTCCTCGCGGGCGTGGCCGCCGGTCTCGCCTGGGCGCTGCTGGCCGGCTACGCCCGGCGGCTGGTCCCCGCCCCGCTCCAGGGCCGGGCCGTCGCGGTCGTCATGACCGGCGTGCCGGTGGCACTGTCGGTGGGTGTGCCCGCGGGGACGTTTCTGGGCGGGGCACTGGGCTGGCGGACGGCGTTCGCGCTGATGACCGCGGTCGCCGTGGTACTGCTCGGCTGGATAGCGCTGCTGGTGCCGGACCGGCCCGGCCAGGAGCCCGGCCGCCGGGTCCCGACCGCGCGGGTGCTCGCGGTGCCGGGAGTCGTACCGGTCCTCTTCGTGACGCTGGTCCTCGTCCTCGCGCACACCGTGCTGTACGCCTACATCGCCACGTTCCTGGACCGGTTCGGCCTCGGCGAGGCCACGGATCTGGTGCTGCTGGTGTTCGGCGGCGCCTCGCTGGTGAGCATCTGGATCGTCGGCGCGCACATCGACCGGCGGCTGCGGGCCCTGACCGTGGCGAGCACCCTGCTGATCGGTGGGGCGGCCGCGCTGCTGGCCGGCTTCGCCGACAGTCAGGTCCTCGTGTACGTCGCCGCCGCGCTGTGGGGTCTCGGCTGGGGCGGTGCTCCGACCCTGCTCCAGACCGCGGTGGCGGACGCGGGCGGCGAACAGGCCGATGCCGCCCAGGCGATGCTGGTCACGCTGTGGAACGCGGCGATGGCGGGTGGCGGGGCGGTCGGCGGGGCGCTGCTCGGGCTGTTCGGCGCGCGAGCGTTCCCGTGGAGCGTGCTGGTGCTGCTGCTGCCGGTGCTCGCGGTGGTGGCGGGGGCGCGCGTCCACGGCTTCCCCGCCCGGCGCTCCGACGCGTGAGCCCCGCGCCTCGCCCCGCCGCGGCCGTCGCGCCGGCGGGGTGGGTGCGCGCTGTCAGCCCCGGTTCGCCCCCGCCGGGATGCCGTACGCCCGTTCCACCTTCACCCGCGCCACCAGCCGCCGGTCGCGGACCATCACGGCACGGAAGTCGTCCCAGTCGGGGTGCTCGCCCAGGACGTCACGGTAGAGGCGGACGAGTTCCTCGACCGTCTCGTCGTAGGGGTCCTGGGCGACCGGCGAGAGCTCGGCCGTGCCCTCGGCGACCGTGTAGGCACGGCGGTCGGGGGCGGTCACGTGGTACGAGGCCCTCGGATCGCGCCGCAGGTTGCGGGTCTTGGCCCGGCCGTCGGTGATCGAGATCCGGATGATCCGCTCGTCCGGGTAGTAGGCGTGGCTGACGTTCGACAGCTGGGGTCGGCCGTCGCGTTTGAGGGTGACCAGCACCCCGTCGTGTCCCTCGGAGAGCAGTCCGAGCAATGCGTTCTGCGTCGCGTCCTGAGTCATGTCTGGGTCAACCGGCGCACGGGGTGCGGGCATTCCCCACCCAGGAGCGCGGGTAGACAGTGTCTACGCCCCCTGGTAGACACTGTCTATGGATGAACCCGAGACCGGGCTGCGGGCCCGGCTGGTCGAGGTCGGCGTGGACCTGGTCGCCCGCGAGGGCGTGCAGGCGCTGACGCTGCGGGAGATCGCCCGCCGGGCGGGTGTCTCCCACGGCGCGCCACGCCGCCACTTCCCCACCCACCTGGAGCTGCTGTCGGCCATCGCCCGCCAGGGCTTCGCCGACCTGGCGCAGCGGGTGGCGACGGCGGCCGGTGACGGTACGGCGAGCCCCCGGGCCCAGCTGACCTCGCTGGGGCGGGCGTATCTGGAGTTCGCGCTGGACAACCGCGGCATGTACGAGCTGATGTTCCGTCACGACCTGCTGGAGAGCGGCCATCTCGGCCTGCGGGACACCAGCCTGCCGCTCTTCGGTCGTCTGGTGGAGCTGGTCGCCCAGGCCCGCCCGGACGCGGACGCCCGCCTGGTCGCGGGGGCCTGGTGGGCGAACCTGCACGGCATCGCCCAGCTGTGGAGCTGGGGCAGCCTCCAACTCGCCACGGGAGCCGACGACTTCGCGCCCCTGCTGCGGTCGGCCCTGGACGCCCACCTCGGTCAGGAGGACGCGTGAAGCCCCGCCTCGTCCTCGCCGGCAGCGTCACCGGAGCCGTGATCGTCGCCCTCGACGGCACCGTCCTCACCATCGCCCAGCCCACGTTGCACAAGGATCTGGGCGCGTCCTTCGCGCAGGTGCAGTGGACCAGCACCGGCTATCTCGTCGCGGTGGCGAGCCTGTTGGTGTTCGCCGGGAGGCTCGGTGACCGCTACGGACACCAGCGGTTGTTCGGCATCGGCATGCTCGGCTTCGGGGCCGCGTCGGCGGGCATCGGGCTGGCCCCCGGTATCGGCTGGGTGATCGGACTACGGGTGGTCCAGGGGGTGTTCGGGGCCCTGCTGCAACCCGCCACGCTCGGCATGCTGCGGGCCGCCTACCCGGCGGACCGGCTCCGCGGGCCCATCGCGCTGCGGACCGCGGCCATCGGGGTGTCCGCCGCGGTCGGGCCCCTGGTCGGCGGGGTGCTGGTCGCTGGGTCCGGGTGGCGGGCGGTGTTCTTCCTCAACGTCGGCCCCGCGCTGGTCCTCGGCGCCCTCGCCCTCGCCGTGCGGGAGCCGGAGCGCACCGGCCGGGTCCGGCTGGATCTGCCCGGAGCCGTCCTGCTCGCGGTGACCCTGGGCTGCCTCGTCCACGCGTTCGCCACCGCCCGATGGTGGCCCGGTCCGGCGGTGGCCGCCGTCGCCGGCGCCGTCCTCGTGCGCCACGAGCGCCGGACCGCGAACCCGCTGATACCGCGTGCCGTCCCCGGCGCACCGCTCGGCGTCCTGGTCACCGCGTCGGCCGCCCTGTCGGGCACGGTGTTCGTCGCCACCTACGTCCTTCAGGACACACTCGGCCTCGACCCCGTCCGCAGCGCCCTGCGCTGTCTGCCGTTGGCCGTGCTGATGGTGGCCGCCGCCGCGCTCTGCCCGATGGCGCTGCGCCGGGCGGGGGCCC
Organism: Streptomyces sp. NPDC034103; assembly: GCF_055575395.1. NCBI lineage: Bacteria > Bacillati > Actinomycetota > Actinomycetes > Kitasatosporales > Streptomycetaceae > Streptomyces > Streptomyces sp. NPDC034103. The sequence goes on from NZ_JBVISS010000008.1 coordinate 421,677, forward strand.
GCTGGACCACGGTGGCCGCGATGGTGGTGCTCGCCGCCGGGATCCTGGTGCTCTCACGGGCGTCCAGCACGCTCGCCCTGGGCACCGGGGCCGCCCTGCTCGGGGCCGGTTTCGGCACCGTCATGGTGGCGGCCACCCATGCCGTGATCCAGCAGAGTCCCGTCGAGTCGGCGGGGGTGGCGGGCGGGCTCCAGCAGACCGCGATGAACGTCGGGCCGACCCTGGGCGTGGCCGTCGTGACACCGCTCATGGGGCAGGCCGTGCCACTGACGCTGCTCGCCCTCCTCGCCGTGGCGGGGGCGGTCCTGGCAGGACGTTTCCGCGCCACACCGTCCGGTCAAGGTCAACCGGGCGGACGTCCGGCCGTTCCTGCGCGACGATGAGATCGGAGGCCGGTCCGGCGGGGTATTCCGGACCGCACCTCGACGAACGCGATCGGAGGACAGCCATGGCACGCTTGCGGCAAGAGGTCGACCCGGGTGAGGTCGGACTGGATGTGAAGGCACTGGACCGCCTCGACCAGCACTTCGCCCACTACGTCGACGAGGGGCGCATGCCCGGTTTCCTCGTGTCCGTCGCCCGCGGCGGCCGCGTCGCCCACCTCACGGCGCACGGGCAGCGCGACCTCGCGGCACAACTGCCCGTCGAGACGGACACCTTGTGGCGGATCTACTCGATGACCAAGCCCGTCACGGCGGTGGCCGCCCTGACCCTGGTGGAGGAGGGCAGGCTGTCGCTGGACGACCCGGTCGCCCGGCACCTGCCGGCGTTCGCCGACGCGCGGGTGTACGTGAGCGGTTCCGGCGCCGACATGGTGACCCGGCCTGCCGAGAATCCGCTGCTGATACGTCACTTGATGACCCACACCGGCGGCCTGACCTTCGCCTTCTACCACTCCCACCCGGTCGACGCCCGCTACCGCGAGGCCCGTCTGGACTCGTCCGTGGTGCCGGGCTCGACGCTGGCCGAGACGGTCGACGTGTACGCGAGCCTGCCGCTGCAGTTCGAGCCCGGCACCGAGTGGAACTACTCGGTCTCCTCCAACGTGCTGGGCAGGGTCATCGAGGTGGTGTCCGGCCAACCCCTCGACGCCTTCTTCGCCGAGCGGATCTTCGAACCGCTCGGGATGACCGACGCCGGCTTCTGCGTACCCGACGACCAGGCGGACCGGCTGGGCGAGTTGTACGGCGAGAAGGACGACGGCGGCATCGAGCCGATCGCCGGCCTGCCGCTGTCCGGCCGGCCCCGCTTCCTGTCCGGCAGCGGCGGCATGGTGGCCTCCGCCCACGACATGCACCGCTTCATGGAACTGCTGCGCCGCCGCGGCGAACTCGACGGCGTCCGGCTGCTGACTCCCGGCACGGTGGACCTGATGACCAGCAACCACCTTCCCGGCGGCGTGGACCTGCGCGCCTTCGGCAGCAAACCGGCCCACGACGAACCCAACAACGACGGGCTCGGCTTCGGCCTCGGCGTCTCCGTGGCGATCGACCCCGCCCGCACCCTCGCGCCCATGAGCCAGGGCACCTTCGGCTGGAGCGGGGCGGCGTCCACGACCTTCTGGGTCGATCCGCGCCACGATCTGACCGTGCAGTTCTACACGCAGGTACGGCCGAAGACCCTGAAGCTCAACCCGGACCTCCGGCGGCTGGTGCACCAGGCGATCACCGACTGAGCCGCAGTCGCGCACGGGGCCGCGACCGACCGGTCAGCAGCCCCGCGCCCACGCCGCGAGGGTCTGATCAGGGGCGCCGCACACAAGGCCCCCGGCCGCGCTCGACCGGTCAGGCGTCCACCCGTAGCGTGAACTCCATCCCGTCCAGCGCCAGTTCCCGCAGCCACTGCTCCGACCGGGCCGCCGTCTCGGCGGCCCGGTTCAGGCCCGGTGGCAGCGAGCCGTCCAGGATGTGCCCGACGCCCAGGGCGAGGGTGCGCGAGACACAGCGGGCCATCGCGCTCTCCTCCTCGTCCCCCACCAGGTCCAGCAGATAGGCGCCCGACCAGGACCGCCCCGCCGGGCCCTCGACGTCCAGCGACACGGCGAGGACCACCCGGTCGCGGTCGGCGTCCGTGGTCGGGTACGCCGCCGCCAACTCCCGCGCCAACGCGGCGATCCGGTCGTCGTCCCCGCCCTTGAGCTCCTCGAAGACCGCCTCCCAGGCCCGCAGCCACCCCTCCAGGCGCAGGGTGCCCCGCACAAAGGTCCGCGGCCTCCAGGCGCCCGGCATCCCGTACTGCTCGACGAAGGGGACGCTGTCACGGTTCGGGTAGACCTCGAAGGCCTCCCCGTCGACGACGTGCCGCCGGGTCGCCTCCCAGGGCCGCTCGGCGACGGTCTCGGCACCGTCCTGGATGTAACGGGCGGGCGAGCGCAGGGCGTTGAGCACGCCGAGGGGCGCCCAGCTGAACCGGTACCGGAAGTCGTTCGGCACCGCCGGAACGCCGCCGCAGTAGGAGGTCAGACGGTACGAGGCCGCTGTGCCGGCGCCGATCGCGTCCCGGGCGCGGGCGACCAGGCCGTGCGCGAAGAGGTGGTCGATGCCCGGGTCGAGCCCTGCCTCGGTGAGGACCACCACCCCGGCCGCGCGGGCCGCGGGCACCTGCTCCAGGACCGCGTCCGACACATAGCTGGAGCAGGCGAAGTGCGCCGCGCGGGAGACACAGGCGGCCAGGATCCCGGCGTGCTCCGGCGCGGGCAGCATCGACACGACCACGTCCCCGGGCGCGAGCTCCGCCGTGAGGGCGGGCAGGGTGTAGGCGCGGGGCTCGGCACGGCCGGTGAGGCCGAGCCGGTCGAGGGCCTCGGCGGCGCGTTCCTCGGTGCGGTGCCAGACGCGCACCCGTTCGGCCGTCTCGCACAGCCCGGCCAGTCCGCTTCCCGTGGACAGGCCGGTGCCGATCCAGTGGACGGTACCGCTCGCCGGAACCAGGTCAGACATCCCGTGACTCCTCCTGTACGACGTCCAGGGCACCGAGTTCCCGGGAGGCGTCCCGGAACCGGTCCAGACAGCGGCCCCATGCCCCGCCGGTGCCGAACTCCAGCAGCAGGGGCAGCAGTTGCCCCGAGAAGTCGGTGCTGGACTCCCTCGGCAGCAGCGAGGGCAGGTTGTCGATGGCGATCAGGTCGAGCGGGGGCTCCTTGTGCAGACGGCGCACCGGCTCGGTCCACTCGGTGGTGCGGTCGTAGACCGGCAGGACGTTCAGGGGCGAGCCGACGTCGCAGGTGACGTCGCAGAGGGTGCGCAGCCGGCGGGCCGGGTCGTCGAGGTCGGCTTCCCGGAGGAAGGGCGGGATGGGGGTGGTGGCCAGGACGCAGTTCACCAGGACGTCGTGCGCCAGCAGGGCCGGGCGGTCCAGGTCGCGGGTCTCGTCGAGATCCCAGCAGGTGGGATCGATCCCGGCGGCCCGCAGGGCGACGCGGGCGCCGCGTCCGCTGCGGCCCAGGGCACCGATGACGAGCGCGGTGAACTCCTCGTCGCCGGGGGCGGGCCGGAGGATCTCGTCGAGGTCCTCCTTCGCGGTGGGTGTGAGGGGGGTGGCGAGCCGGCCCCGGTGCTGGAGCACCGCCAGGGCCGCGCCCAGGTATCCCGCCCAGTACCCGAAGGCGGCGAGCCGTCGCCCGCGGTCGTCGACCAGGTACTCCAGGTCGAGCAGCGCGCCTGACCCGGCGGCGAACCGGCGCAGCAGGTCGGCGGCGCCGGGCTGCCGCTTGTAGGCATGCCCGAAGAAGATGTGCCGGTGGGACAACTCGGCCGGTGCGTCGGGGAGTTCCTTCAGACCGAGGACCACCGCGTCGGCCGGCGCCGACACCCAGGAGCCCGCGGGCGCGACCCGGGCGCCGACCGCCTCGTACTCCGTCACGGGGAAGATCCGCTGCGGGGCCTCCTCGACCGTCAGGGTCACGCCGCTCTCCACGAGCCGGCGGGCGTCGGACGGCACGAGGGGGGTCCGGCGTTCGGTGGGCCGGACCTCGTGGCGCAGCCACAAGTGGAGCTCGGTCATACGCAGTTGGCCTCCGGGCGCGGGGCGTCGGCCGCGAACCGGCCGGCGTGCAACGGGCTGACGTCCACGAAGGGTACGCGGCCCAGGCACAGGTCGCGGACGACCTCGCCGACGGCGGGTCCCTGGAGGAAGCCATGGCCGGAGAAGCCGGTCGCGTACAGGAAGCGGGACACCGTCGTCGCCTCGCCGATCAGGGCGTTGTGGTCCGGGGTGACCTCGTACAGGCCCGCCCAGCCGCCGGTGCGGCGCAGGTCGAGCAGGGACGGGGCGCGGTGGTGCATCGCGGCGGTGAGGCGGGGGATCCAGCGGTCGTGGGTGTCGGTGGCGAAGCCGGGGCGCTCGTCCGGGTCGGACATGCCGACGAGCAGGCCGGGGCCCTCGCGGTGGAAGTAGAGGGTGCTGCTGAAGTCGATCGTCATCGGCAGGCCGGGCGGCAGGCCCGGGACCGGCTCGGTGACCGCGATCTGGCGGCGCAGCGGCTCCACCGGCAGGTCCACCCCGACCATCCTGCCGACCGAGCGGGACCAGGCGCCGGCCGCGCAGATCACCGTGTCGGTGGCGATGGTGCCGAGGGTCGTCTCGACGGAGCGGATGATGTCGCCGCGCACGGTGATGCCGGTGGCCTCGGTGTGCCGCAGGATGCGGGCGCCCAGGGCGCGGGCGGCGGAGGCGTAGCCGTGGACGACGGCCTCGGGCGTGCAGTGGCCGTCGTCCGGCGAGTAGGCGGCGGAGAGCAGTCCGTCGGTGCTGATCAACGGGGAGAGCTTGCGGGCCTCCTTGGGGGTGAGCATGCGGCTGGGCACGCCGAGGGAGTTCTGCAGCCGCACGCCCGCCTCGAAGGAGGCGACGTCCTCGGGGGTCGAGAGCAGGAACAGATAGCCGACGCGGTGCAGGCCGATGTCGTGCCCGACCTCCTCACCGAACCGGCCGAACGCCTCCAGGCTGCGGGCGCCGAGCAGCACGTTGAGCGCGTCGGAGAACTGCGCCCGCACACCCCCGGCCGCCCTGGAGGTGGAACCGGAGGCCAGTTCGTCCCGTTCGACGAGCACGACGTCGCGGACCCCCGCGGCGGCGAGGTGGTAGGCGATGCTGGTGCCCATCACCCCACCGCCGATCACGACGGCGTTGGCCTGTGTGTCCACGGGCGAGCCTCCCAGGGGCGTCGGGGCCGGTCCCCTGTTCCTGTCCGGACTCGGGTTCCCGTAATCAGGACAGGTGGGCCACGGCGTCCAGATGCGGCAGGTGGTGGTCCAGGCGTTCCCGCTTGGTGCGCAGGTAGGTGATGTTGCTCTCGCACGGCGCTATCAGCAGCGGCACGGTCTCGGCGACCTCGATGCCGTGCCGGATCAGCGCCTCGCGCTTGTCGGGGTTGTTGGACATCAGCCGCACCGAACGCACCCCGAGGTCGGCCAGCATCCCGGCGGCGACCCCGTAGTCGCGGGCGTCCACCGGCAGACCGAGGGCGAGGTTCGCCTCCACGGTGTCCAGACCCTCCGCCTGGAGCGCCATCGCGCGCAGCTTGGCGAGCAGTCCGATGCCCCGGCCCTCGTGGCCGCGCAGGTAGACGACGATGCCGCTGCCCTCGGCGACAACGGCCCGTAGCGCGGAGTCGAGTTGTTCGCCGCACTCGCAGTGCCGGGAGCCGAACGCGTCACCGGTGAGGCATTCCGAGTGCAGCCGGGTCAGGACCTCGTCCGTGCCGATCTCGCCGTAGACCAGGGCCACTTGCTCGTCGCCGCGATCGTGGTCGAGGTATCCGACGGCCCGGAATTGCCCGTACACGGTGGGCAGCGGCGCATTCACCACGCGTTCCACACCCGTGCGCTGAGGAGACTTCGTGCCGAGTACGCCAATTTTTTCTGTCATGATTCTCGAGTTCCTAAGCAGAGACGAAAGGCCGTGAAAGAATGAGCGGTTCGCAAATGCGGTCGGCGGCATACGGTCCGTTGCCGGCGGACACCACGGAAGACGTACGGACGCGGGGCGCGGGTGTCTCACGACAGGTCGCCGTCCTTCCGGTCGGGAGCTTCGAGCAGCACGGTGCGTTCCTTCCCCTGGCGACCGACACCCTCGTCGCCTGTGCCGTCGCCCGGGAGATCGCCGCGGCGTACCCGGTGCACCTCCTCCCTCCGGTGACGATCTCCTGCTCGCACGAACACGCCGCGTGGGCGGGAACCGTCAGCATCTCATCGGTGACCCTTCACTCGGTGGTACGGGACATAGCCTCTTCGCTGCGCCGGTCCGGCGTCGAGGCCCTGGTCGTGGTCAATGGCCACGGCGGAAACTACGTACTGGGCAACGTCGTTCAGGAATCCTCCGCCCGCGGCGAGAAGATGGCGCTGTTCCCGGCCGCCGAGGACTGGGAGACGGCGCGGGAGCGGGCGGGCGTGACCACCTCGCTGCTCTCCGACATGCACGCGGGGGAAATCGAGACCTCCATCCTTCTGCACACGTCTCCCGAATATGTCCGACCCGGTTATGAGTCCGGCGATTTCGTCGCCGACGACCGACGTCATCTGCTCACCCTCGGTATGTCCGCCTATACCGATTCCGGTGTCATCGGGCGACCTTCACTGGGTTCGGCGGAAAAGGGCAAAGCGCTGCTTGCGAGCCTGGCGGATTCCTTCGGCGCGTATTTCTCACTGCTCACCTCCGACGGGGATGCGGCGCGCGGGTAGCGGGCGAGCAGGACGAGGAGGCCGGGCAGGCTGGCCGCGAGGGAGAGCACCCCGTAGACGACCGCGACGGCCAGCCCGCTGCCGGCACCCAGCCCGGCCGCGCCGAACGCCCAGGCGGTGACGCCCTCGCGGGGGCCCCAGCCGCCGACGTTCAGCGGCAGCCCCATGGCGAGCAGGGCGAGTACGGCGATCGGCAGCAGGACGGCGACGGAGGCCGCGGAGCCGGCGACCCGGGCGGCGAGCACGAACATCGCGAGGTGCCCGGCGAGGACGAGGACCGAGGACAGGGCGACACCGGGTCCGTTCTCCCGCGACAGCAGTCCCTCGCGGGCCTCGCGCAGCACCTTGCCGCAGCGGGCGGACGTCCGGTTCGTCCGCAGCGCGAGGACGACGGCGAGCGCGCCCAGCGCGCCGAGCAGGAGCAGCGGCGCGAGATGCCGGGCCTGGGTGAGCACCGGGGACGGCATGGTGAGCAGCACGGCGGCGCCGATCACGGCCAACGCCAGTTGTCCCGCGACCCGTTCGAGGACGACGGCCCGTACACAGCGGCCGAGGTCCTGGGTGCTCCGCCCGTGCCGGACCGCCCGGTGCACGTCGCCGAGGACGCCGCCGGGGAGGGCCGCGTTGAGGAACAGGGCCCGGTAGTAGGAGGCCACGGCGGCGCCGAGCGGCAGCCGGATGTGCAGGCCCCGGGCGACCAACTGCCAGCGCCAGGCGCTGAGGACGGTGGTCACGGCGCCGATGCCGAGCGCGGCCAGCAGCGTCCCGCCGTCGATGCGGCGCAGTCCGTCGAGGAAGACACCGGTGCCGAGCCGCCAGAGCAGTACGGCGAGGATGAGCACGCCGACGGCGCTGCCGAGGTGGGTGCGTACGGCCGGGGACGTGAGGCGCGAGAGAACGTTTCGCCACCAGGAGGCGCCATGGGTGGCACCGGCCGCGGTGGCGGCGGCCGCCTCGGGCCGGGGCCTGCCGACGATCACGCCGATGCGGTCACCGGAGACGGCCACGGGCGGAGGCGCAACGGCCTTGACGGGCGGCGCGACGAGGGCGGCGACCTCGGGAAGAGTCCCCCCGGCCACCCGGCTCCCCTCGGCAGCCCCGGCCATCGCCTCCGCGTACCGCTCCGCCAGCCGCGCGCCCGCCACGAACGCGGCCACGCCCCGCACCGACGCGGTCCCGGCCACCGGCGTCACCGCCGTGCGCCCACGCCCGCGCGTCCCTCCGGCCGGTCCCGCCCAGCGTCGGCGGCGGGCCGGTCCCCGTCGGCCCGCGTGGGCCGCCCGTACCGTCTCCACGCTCATGCCGACCCGCCCGTCGGCCGGGACAGCGCCAGCAGGTCGGTGTGGTGGACGACGACGTCGAGCTCGCCCGCCGCACAGGCCTCCAGGCGTTCGCGGAGGTAGCGGTCGGCGCGCTCGCGCAGGTCCGGGCGCTCTTCCACCGCCGCGCCGACCCAGCCGCGCAGCCACTGGGCGGTGAGGGCGGACTCGGCCGGGCCCAGGCGCCAGGGGCTGGAGTTCAGCCGTACGGTGGCGCCCCGCTCGGAGAAGGCGTCGCAGGCGGCCGCGACCGCGTCCGGGCCCAGCATGCCGGAGCGCCGCTGGTGGGCGTTGAACGCCTCGACGATCTCCTCGTCCAGCGGGTCGGCCGGGGTGAGTTCGACACGGCCGGCCACGGAGAGGGTCAGCAGGGCCGGGCAGCCCGCGCCCGTGCAGGCGGCGGCGAGGGTGTCGATCTCCTCGCGGGTGAGGACGTCGAGGAGGGCGGAGGTGGTCACCAGGGACGCGCCGGAGAGGGCGTCCGCGGTCAGCCGGGCCACGTCGCCGCGTCGGGTCTCGACGGTGACGCGGCTGCCGTCGGCGGCGACGCGCGGCGAGGCGACGGCGGCGAAGTGCAGGAGGTAGGGGTCGCGGTCGTGCAGCACCCAGTGCTGGGGGCCGTCGAGCCGGGGCGCGAGCCAGCGGCCCATCGAGCCGGTGCCGCACCCGAGGTCGTGGATGACCACCCCGGCCTTGCCCGGCAGGTTGGCGAGCCGGATCCGCAACGGGTCGAGCAGGTCGAGCGAGCGCGCCCCGGCGTCGGCGGGTTCCCGCAGCTCCAGCCACTCGGGCGCGTACCTCGGCTGCTCCTCGGGGCCGTCCTCGCGGAGCCGTACGGTGGGCCGCTCAGCGGGACCGGCGCCGGGCATCGCGGAGTGCGCCGCGGCGTCCGGGGCGACGGTCGGACCCCGCGGGGCCTCCTCCACGGCCGCGACGGCTTCCGGGCGCTCGGGCCCGCTCGCCGCACCCGGCTGTCCGGGCGCGTCCTCGGTCTCCGCTCCCACGGCATCCATCTCCCCGTCGGCCGCCGGCACGTCCCGCGGCCCCGCCTGCGCCGGGATCATCCCACCGCGCTGCGCTGTCGTCGCCGTCTTCCTCATGCCGCCCTCCTGGGCTCGCTCGACAGCCGGCCCAGTACCCCGGCCAGGCTGCGGGCCGTGGCCGCCCAGCCGTCCAGGGCGGCCCGGCGGCCCCGGGCAGCCGCCTTGAGCCGGCGCCGTACGTCCGCCTCACCGAACCAGCCGCGCAGTTCCGCGGCGAGGGCGGCGGGGTCCTCCGGCGGGACGAGGATGCCGGGCACCCCTCCGTCGGGGGCGCGGCCGACCGCCTCGGGGAGGCCGCCGACGTCGGTGGCCAGGACCGGGATGCCGCGCGCGAGGGCCTCCGTGACCGCCATGCCGTAGGTCTCGGCGTAGGAGGTGAGGACCATCAGGTCGGCGGCGGCGTACGCGGCGTCGAGTTCGGCGCCGGCCCGCGGTCCGGCCAGCTCCAGCCGGTGCTCCAGGCCGTACTTCGCGATCAGGGACCGCAGGTCGGCCACGTACTGGGGGTCCTGGGTGAGTCCTCCCACGCAGACGCAGCTCCACGGCAGGTCCCGCACCGTCGCGAGCGCCTCGACGAGCCGGTGCTGTCCCTTGCGGGGGGTCACGGCGGCGACGCACAGCAGGCGGGAGACGCCGTCGGTGCCGGAGGCGAGGGGGGCGATGTCGGCGCCGGGGGCGGCGACATGGACCCGGTCGGGGGCGAGGCCGTGGTGGGAGACGAGCCGGCGCACGGCCCAGTCGCTGGTGGCGATCACGGCGGGCACGGCGCGGAGCACCGCGCGTTCCTTCGCGTCCAACTCGGCGGCCAGGGCCGGGTCGAGGCCGGTCTCGTCGCCGAGCGGAAGGTGCACGAGGACGGCGAGCCGCAGCCGCTCCGCCTCGGGGACGACGATCTCGGGGACTCCGCAGGCGACCAGGCCGTCCATCAGGACGACGGTGTCGTCGGGCAACTCGCGCAGGGTGCGCGCGAGTTCCGCACGGGCGTCGGCGCCCGGCCGGGGCCAGGTGCCGGTCACCGCGTGCTTGTGGACCTGCCAGCCGAAGCCGGGCAGGTCCAGACTCACCCGCCGGTCATAGGCGTTGCCGCCGCTCGGCGCGGCCGGGTCGTCGACGCCGCCCGGCATGACGAAGTGCACGGTGCGCAAAGACATGGGCACGATGTCCGCGTTCTTGAGGACGGAGTGCTGCACGGGCACGTAGCCCAGCGCGGCCTGGGGGGTTTTCTCCAGGGTCACGTCGGTCACAGCGCACGCTCGTAACTCGCCCAGGCGACATGCGACTCGTGCAGCGTGACCCCGATCGCGGCGATGCCGCGGGCCCCTTCGCCGAGCGCTCCCTTGTGGATGCGCTCGGCGAGCCGGTCGGCGATGACCTTGGCCAGGAACTCCGTCGAGGTGTTGATCCCCGCGAAGTCGGGCTCGTTGTCGAGGTTCCGGTAGTTGAGCTCGCTGACGACGGCACCGAGCTCCTGCGTGGCCAGGCCGATGTCGACGACGATGTTGTCGTCGTCCAACTGCTCACGCCGGAAGGTGGCGTCCACGAGGAACGTGGCTCCGTGCAGACGCTGCGCTGGTCCGAAGACCTCACCGCGGAAGCTGTGGGCGATCATGATGTGATCGCGGACGGTGACACTGAACAACGGACGACCCTCCAGGTGCGGCGCCTTCGATCCCCCGCCCTGCTTGCCGGCGGGGATGCCGAGTAGTACGGCTCTTCGCTTCCCCGTGTTCAGCCGTCTCTCACTCTTTTCTCAGGTCAGGCGCTCGTGCCGTACCTCACCCGGTGACACAGCGCCGCGATCTCCCCGGAAGCGAGCTGGGGCATCACCCGTGGCAGCTCCTCGAACGTGCTTTCTCCTGTGACGAGGGCGTCGAGCGCCGGGTCGGCGAGGAGTTCGAGGGCCAGGGCGAGTCGGTCGGCGTAGGTACGGCTGGATCGGGCCGGGGAGACGGTGCCGACCTGGCTGCTGCGGATGACCAGCCGCCGGGAGTGGAAGGCCTCGCCGAGCGGCAGGCTGACCTGCCGGTCGCCGTACCAGCTCAGTTCGAGGACCGTGCCCTCCGGCCTGAGCAGCTCCAGCGCGCGGGCCAGTCCCTGCTCGGTGGCGCTGGCGTGGACGACGAGGTCGCACTCGCCGAGCGCGTCGGCGGGCAGCGCGAAGCCGACCCCGAGCGCCTCCGCGACCTCGGCCCGGGCCGGATCGGCGTCGACCAGCTGGACCCGCACGCCCGGGAAGCGGGCCAGCAGCGCGGCGACCGAGCAGCCGACCATGCCGCCGCCGACCACGGCGATGCGGTCACCGACGAGCGGTGCCGCGTCCCAGAGGGCGTTGACGGCGGTCTCGATCGTGCCGGCGAGGATCGCCCGTTCGGCGGGCACGTTCTCGGGCACCGGGGTCACGGCGGTCACCGGGACGACGTAACGCGTCTGGTGCGGGTAGAGGCAGAAGACCGTACGGCCGACGAGGTCCGCCGGGCCCTCCTCGACCTCTCCGACGCTGAGGTAGCCGTACTTCACGGGGGCCGGGAAGTCGCCCTCCTGGAACGGCGCCCGCATCACCGCGTGCTGGCTTGCGGGGACCCCGCCGCGGAAGACCAGGGTCTCCGTGCCGCGGCTGACGCCGGAGTACAGTGCGCGGACCAGCACCTCCCCCTCGGTGGGGGCCGGAAGGGTGAACCGGCGTATCTCGCCTTCACCCGGACTGCTGAGCCAGAACGCACTCGCGGCGCGCTTCATCGGCGTCCTCCTGAACGATCGGGAAGTGGTTCACGTACCGAGGTGTGCACAGGTCGCGCACAGTACGCGGCGTTGATCGACTCTGTCACACGGCCGGAGGATGTTCGGTGGCCCTGAACAACACTTACGAGGCAAGGCTGGTCCAGCAGGAGACCGCTGTCGGAGCGGGTGTACAGATCCTGTTGCTGGCCCTGCTCGGTACGGCGATCGGGCTGGGGCCGGCGGGCTGGCTGACCGGTCTCGTCTTCGCCGTCGCCACCTGGGCGGTGCTCTCCCGGGCCCTGCACCGCTCCCGGTCCCGCTCCTTCGGTCCCGCCAACCGGGTGACCCTCGGCCGTTCGATCCTGGTCGGCGGGGTGACGGCACTGGTCGCCGACTCCTTCCAGAGCTCCCCGCCCATCACAGTGTTCGTCGGCCTGACGGCCGTCGCCCTCATCCTCGACGGCGTCGACGGCAAGGTCGCCCGCGCCACCGGCACCTCCACCCCGCTCGGCGCGCGCTTCGACATGGAGGTCGACGCGTTCCTGATCCTGGTGCTCAGCGTGTACGTGTCGATGGCGCACGGCCCGTGGGTGCTGCTGATCGGCGGCATGCGCTACGCCTTCGTCGCCGCCGCCCGCGTCTGGCCGTGGCTGAACGCCCCGCTCCCGCCGAGCACCGCCCGCAAGACGGTCGCCGCCCTCCAGGGCGTCTTCCTCCTCCTGGCCGCCTCCGGTCTGCTGCCGCACGCCCTGGAGTTCGGGGTGGTGGCGACGGCGCTGGGCGCGCTGGTGTGGTCGTTCGGCCGGGACGTCCTGTGGCTCTTCCGCACCTCCCGGCTCATGGAGCTCCCCCTGGAGGACGTGCGCGAGCTGGTCGCCGGATGACCTACGGCCGGCGCGGCAGCAGCGCGACGGCCGCGGCCGGTACCGCGGCCAGCACCAGCCACGGCACCGCCACCGGCAGTCCGCTGTCGAGGAGAGTGCCGGTCGCGGAGCTGCCGACCAGCACGATCAGGCCGGACACCGAGGACAGCGCCCCGGTGTAGAGACCGAGCCGGCCCTCCTCGGCGAGGTCGGGGACCCAGGCGCGGGCGACGGGCGCGACGAGCATCTGGCCGAAGGTGAGCAGGACGACGAACCCGGCCGCGGGCAGCAGCCCCGCCGTCCCCGTCCAGCCGGCCGGCCGGGCGAGCGCCACGACCGCGAACCCGGCGGCGATGAGCAGCAGTCCGGCCGCCATGGAGCGGCGCAGCGCCAGCCGGTCGCCGACCCAGCGGGTGACGGGCAGTTGGGCGGTCACCACCAGCAGCGAGGACAGGGCGAACAGCCAGGCCAGCGCGGACTGGGAGCCGGTGACGCGTTCCACCTCGGCGGGCAGCGCGAGGTAGAGCTGGTTGTAGGCGAGCAGATAGGCGCCGTACGCGCAGGCCAGTGCGAGAAAGCGCCGGTTGCGCAGCAGCACCGGTATGCCGCCCTTGACGTCGACTCGGGGCCGTCCGGGGATGCGCTGCGGCAGCAGCCACGCGTGTCCGGCGAGGACGAGCACGAAGATGCCGGCACCGGCCAGGCACACGGTCCGGAAGTCCACCGCCAGCAGCAGTGCGCCGAGGAGCGGTCCGACGAACGCCCCCGCCTGTCCGGCCACGGTGAACAGCGCGAGCACCCGGGTCCGTGACCCGCCGCCCTCCTCCTCGTGGACGACGGCCTGCCGGGCCACCTCGGACTCGACGGCGGGCGAGAACAGCGCGGCGGCGAACCCGATCAGCAGGACGGCCCCGATGACCGCACCGGTCGCCTCGGCGTACCCGAGCCAGGCGAACCCGGCGATCCGCAGGGCGCACCCCGCGAGCACGACCGGCCGGATGCCGTACCGGTCGGCCAGCGCCCCGCCCACCACGAACAGCCCCTGCTGGCTGAAGGTCCTCAGCCCCAGCACGAACCCGACCATCCAGCCCGCCATGCCGACCGCGGTGCCGAGATGCTCCGACAGGAACGGCAGCACGGCGAAGAAGCCCAGGTTGAAGGCGAGTTGGGTGAGGATCAGCAGCCGCAGCAGCGGTGTGAGCCGGGTGCGGCCCCGTTCCTTGCGCGGGGCCATGGCGATCGAGCTCATCGGGTTCCCACCTCTTGTGGCGTGGTACGGGGCCGCTGCCGGGGTTCCGGCACAGCCGGGCGGGGCCCGCGTCGCGGTCGGCGCACCCCGCCCGCCGCGGTCACCGCGAGCGCGCCGAGCAGGGCGAGGGCGGCGGCGGGGGCGAGGACGGCCCAGGGGGCGCGCTCGGCGTAGGGCTGGTTCTCGGCGAGCAGCAGGCCCCATTCCGGGGCGGGCGGTTGGGCGCCGAGCCCCAGGAAGGCGAGGGAGGCGAGGGCGAGGGCGATGCCGGGGAGCCGCAGCAGGGCGTGGCGGGTGACGGGCGGCAGGACGGCGGGCAGCAGCTCGCGGCGGAGCAGGTGCCAGGGGCCGGCGCCCAGGGCGAGGGTGGCGGTGATGTGGAGGGCGGCGCGTTCCTGACGCAGCAGGGCGGAGGTGTGGGCCGCGAGGGGTGCCCAGGCGACGGCGCCGACGGCGAGCGCTGGGGTGGCGGGGCCGCTGCCGGCGACGGCGGTGACCAGGAGGGCGACCAGGACCGGCGGCAGGGCGGTGACCGTGTCGACGAGCGGTCCGGACAGCCGGGGCGACAGGCCGAGCGTGACGCCGATGAGCAGGGCGGCGGCGCCGATCGCGAGGGCGAGCAGCAGGGTCTCGACGGCGCCGTGCGCGACCCGGGCGAGCACGTCACGGCCGAGGGCGTCGGTGCCGAACGGGTGGGCGGCGGACGGGGCCTGGAGGCGCCGCCGGGTGTCGAGGGCGAGCGGGTCGCGGGGCAGGCCGAGGGCGATGACGAGCGTCAGCAGCCCCCCGTAGGCGAACGGCTGGATGCCGCGGGCGGGCGGCGTCGGGCCGTGCGGGGACGGCAGGGCGCCGTCGCGCAGGGCCGTGCCGATCAGCAGGCGGGTGGCGAGCGCGGCGAGTCCGGCGAAGGCGGCCGCGAGGAGGACGAGGGCGAGGGTGCCGGCCTGGAGGACGGGGAGGTCCTGGGCGAGGGCGGCCTGAAGGGTGGTGCGGCCGAGGCCGGGGATGTCGAAGATCTGCTCCACCGCGACCGCGCCGCCGGTGAGGCCGACCGCGAACAGGCCGGTGTTCGGCAGGAGTCCGGGCAGACAGCGGCGCAGCGCCTGGCGGGCTATGGAGCGGCCGGGCAGTCCGCGCGCGGCGGCGGCCAGCGCCCAGGGTTCGGCGAAGGCGCCGGGCAGCAGGTCGTCGAGGAGCCGTCCGAGGACGGCGCCCGCGGGCAGGCCGAGGGCGAGAGCGGGCAGGATCGTCCACCGCGGCCCGTACCAGCCGAGGGCGGGCAGCCAGCCGAGCTGGACGCCGACGACGGTGGCGAGCACGGACGCGGTGAGGAACTCCGGCAGCGCGGCGAGGACCGCGGAACCGCCGCCGCCCGCGCGGCGTCCGTCGAGCCGCCGGTGTGCGCCGAGCCAGAGGGTGCGGGCGCAGATCAGCGCGGCGGTGCCGGCGGCGACCGCGAGGGCCGCCGCCATCAACAGCAGGGAGGCGCCCAGGGCTTGGAGGACGGCGGGGGTGACCTCGTCGCCGGAGATCCACGACTGGCCCGCGTCCCCGCGCCCCAGTCCGCCGATCCACTGTCCGAGGAGGCGGAACGGGCCGTCGTCCAGGCCGAGTTGTGCCCGGATGTCGGCGAGTACCCGGGGGTCGGGGTCGCGTTCCGCCGAGCGGGCCTTGAGGACGGTCAGGGCCGGGTCGGTGCGGGTCAGCCACGGCAGCAGGCCGACCGCGCACACCAGGGCGGTGGCGATCCCGGCCCGCCACAGCAGGGTGGCCGCGTGCTGCCGCATGCCTCAGCGCCGGGTGCCGGTGCCGACGAGGGTGCGCTCGTAGGGGTCGAGGAGCGCGCCGCTGACCGTGGGGCCGATGCCGGTGATGACGCGCTGGTGGACCAGCGGGACGACGGCGTCGGTGCCGAGGATCTCGGCCTCGGCGGCCATCGCCGCGTCCTGCCGCTGCGTGGTGTCGGTGATGCCCTCGGCCTTCTTCACCGCGTTGTCGACGTGCCTGTCGCACAGCAGGGCGAGGTTGTAGCTGCCGTCGCAGGTGAAGTCGCTGGCGAGGACGGAGACCGGGTCGCCGGTGTCGAGGAGGCTGTTGCGGGCGCCGACGAAGGCGTCGAACCTGCCCTCCAGCGCGTCGCTCTCCAGTCGCGAGTACTCGCGCACCTCCAACTCCACCTCGAAGCCGGCCTTTTCCAGCTGTTGCTTCAACACCTGGGCGACCTCGGGGAGTTCGGGCCGGTTGTCGTAGGTGGCGAGGGTGATCGCGCGGCCCCCGGGATCGGTCGCCCTCGCCCGGCCGACCGGCGCGACGCGCCTGCCCTCGGCCCAGGTCACGGCGGGCCCGTAGAGACCGGCGCCGGCGTCGGCGTACCCCTCGTAGACGCCCTGGGCAAGTGCGGAGGTGTCGACGGCCTGCCGGGCCGCGGCCCGGAGGCCGGGGTTCTTGAACACGTCCGACTCGGTGTTGAGGAGCAGGCTCGTGGTGCGGGTGGTGGCCGTGGCCCTGCGCAGGCCCTTGTCGAGGGTGGCGGCCTGGGCGACGGGGATCGCCTCGGCGAGGTCGACCTGGTCCGTGCGCAGGGCACTGGCGCGGGCGGTGCCGTCGGCGACGAACTTCACGTCGATGCCCGCGGCCTGGGCGCGGCCGCCCCAGTAGTCGTCGTAGCGGTCGAGGGTGGCGGCGGTGGCGCCCATGACCTTGGTGAGCCGGAAGGGGCCGGTGGCGTGGCCGACCGGGTCGACGCGGTCCGTCCCGCCGTACGCCTTCGCGGACAGCACGGCGAGGCTCGGGCTGGACAGCCGCAGCGGCAGCGCGGGGTCGGGGTCCTTGGTGCTGACGCGTACACCGGTGCCGCCCGACGCCTTGGCGGTGAGGGTGACGCCGGAGAGGGCGGCGGGGGCCGGCTTGGCCTCGGTGGCGTGGGTGAGGGCGGCGGCGACGGCGGCGGGGGTGACCTTGGCGCCGTCCTGGAAGGTGGCCTCGCGCAGGGTGAACAGCCAGGTGCGGTCGTTCTCGCGGGTCCAGGACGCGGCGAGTGCGGGGACGGCGGCGCCGTTGGCGTCGAGGGCGGTCAGGCCCTCGGTGACACCGAGGCGGCTGAGGAGGGTGGCGTCGGCGCCGTACGGGGTGAGGTTCTCGGCCGGCGGGAAGGCGAGGGCGACGCGCAGCCGGGAGCCGCCGCCCGCGTCGTCGGAGGAGCCGCCCGCGCCGCCGGAGGCGAAGCAGCCGGTGAGGACGGGGGCGAGCAGGAGGGCGAGGAGGTAACGCGGTCGGGTCATGCGGTCATCGCCCCATCGGGATCTCGAAGTGGAGGACGTCGTGGGCGCCCTCGGGGTCCGCGCGCTCGTCGTGCACGAGCTTGCCGAGCGACCGCCAGAAGGCCTCGGCGCCGGGCACGGCCGGGTCGGTGTGCAGATAGACGGAGCGGTAGCCGCCGTCGGCCACGGCGAACGCCATGAGTTCGGCGACCATCCGCCGGGCGAGCCCGCGCCTGCGGTGCTCGGGGCGGACGTAGACGCGGCGCAGCTGCGCGGTCTCGCCTGACGGGTAGCTCTCGGCGATCTGGCGCGGGTTCGGCGGGTGGGCGGGGCCGCGGGAGTCGAGGGCGCCGGTGGCGATGACCTGGCCGTCCGCCGGGTCGGTCGCCACGAGGAGGGTGTGGCGCTCCGGCAGCAGATAGGCGGCGGCCGGGTCGATGATGTCGCCGTGCCAGCGCGGCACGTACCCGGTGCCGAAGTCGCGGTAGAGGGTGTCGAGCATCACCGCTCGGGCAGCGTCGAGGTCGTCCGGGCCGGCGGCCCTGATGCTGTAGTCACGCACTTGCACATCATATGCATTAAGCGGAACTCGTTGATCACCTGGCGATTTGACAGTGATCGAGGACACCCATAGAACCTACCGACATGACATCCATTTTCAAAACCGCCCTAGGTGCGGCAAGGGCGGGATGCTGATGCGCGTCGCCTTCGTCGGCAAGGGTGGCAGCGGCAAGACCACCCTGTCGGCACTCTTCTCCCGTCATCTCGCCGCGACCGGTGCTCCCGTGCTCGCCGTGGACGGGGACATCAACCAGCACCTGGCCGAGGCGCTCGGCCACGACGGGTCCGCACCGGCCGCCCCTGCGCTGGGCGCCCACCTGACCGGCATCAAGGACTTCCTGCGCGGCACCAACCCGCGTATCCCCTCCCCCGAGTCCATGATCAAGACCACCCCGCCCGGCCGCGGCTCCCGGCTGCTGCACCTGCTCGGCGACGACGAACTGCACGCCCGGCACGTCCGGCGGGTGGGCGAGGTGCCGCTCATGGTGACGGGCGAGTTCGAGGAGAGCGACCTCGGGGTGGCCTGCTACCACTCCAAGCTGGGCGCCGTGGAGCTCTACCTCAACCACCTCCTCGACGGCCCCGGCGAGTACGTGGTGGTGGACATGACGGCGGGCGCGGACGCCTTCGCCTCCGGCCTCTTCACCCGCTTCGACATGACGTTCCTGGTGGCGGAACCCACCCGCAAGGGCGTCTCCGTCTACCGCCAGTACCGCGACCACGCCCGCGAGTTCGGCATCCGGATCGCCGTGGTCGGCAACAAGGTGACCGGCGAGGACGACCTGCTCTTCCTCAAGCAGGAGGTGGGCGACGACCTGCTGACCCACCTCGTCCAGTCCCCGTTCGTCCGCGCCGCCGAACAGGGCCGCGAGCGGGGCGAGCTGGAGGCGCACAACCGGCACGCCCTGAACCTCCTGCGCGAGGCCGTGGACGCCTGCCCCCGCGACTGGGCGACGCTGCACGCCCACGCCGTGGAGTTCCATCTGCGCAACGCCCGGGCCTGGGCCGGCGAGGACCTGGCGTCCCAGGTCGACCCCGACTTCGTGCCCGGCCCCGCGTCCCCCGCCTGACCCCTCACCCCCCTCAACGCACAGACAGGGTCGCGGCCTTCCGCCCGGGGTCGCAGGACAGCGAGACCTACGCGCGCTTCACCTCGGTGCGCTCGCAGATCCTGAACCAGTCACCGGAGTTCCGGGACTGCTGACCCGTCCGTACGGCGGCCGTCGGGGGCTTCCGGGGTCATCAGGTCTGCCCTCTCCTGATCTGTCGGAGAATCGTCGGGTCGGTGATCGAGGTGTCGGCGGCGAGGAGCAGGGCCTTGCTGAGGATCACGGTGAGCCGGTCGTCCTCGAACGGCAGGAACACCTTGCCGCCGACCGCCGCGCGCGACGGGACCACGCAGAGATAGGAGTCGTCCGGCTCCATCAGGATGTTCGCCGAGCCGAGATGGATCCGGTACGACCTGAGGTCGCCCCGGACGACCAGGAAACGGCCGTCGAGCGTGCACCGGTCGGCGATCTTCAGGCGCGGCAGGATGCGCGCGAGGGCGTCGCGGCGGGCCTCGGCGCTCTCCGACAGCTCGGCGAACCCGGCCCGTTCCCAGTAGGCGCGGGCCGGCCCCTGCTCGGTCCAGTCGGGGTCGGCGGCGATCGAGGTGACGCCGACGAAGAGGTCCACGTCGCGCATCGCCTCGCTGAAGACCAGGGGCGGTACCGCGGCGAGCGGTGCCTGGCGCCAGGCACCGTCGACCCGGTGCTCGAAGCTCACGCGGTCCGTCGAGGCGACCCCGCCGCCGTCCGTCCCGTCCACGTAGGTGTGCGCGAAGGCGACCCGCCACTCCCCCACCCCCAGGGTGCGCAGGGCCGAGTCCCCGTCCCCGCAGTCCCACGGGCCGAGCAGCCGGCTGCGCCACCCACGCGCCCGGAACAGCGCGGCCATCCTCTGGTAGTGCACCAGATGGGCGGCGAAGCGGAAGGAGTGCAGGTGGGTCTCCTCCTCGGCCGGGGTGAGCCGGTAGATCTCGCGGAACGCCTGCTTGAACGGCTGACGTATCCGCCCGTCGACGATCCGGTCCCGCCAGGCCGCCACCGTCCCGGCGTCCGCGCGGATCGGATGCCACAGCCGTACGGAGGCGTGGTCGGGCGCCTCGGGGAGGTCCTCGATCGCCGGCAGGAAGGACCGCCACTGCCCTGGCGCGCCCTCGATCTCCCAGATCAGCCGGCGCACGACCGCCCGCGCGAGCGGGTGTTCGGCCAGTTCGGCGCGCCACCGGGCGTAGGGGTGGACGGCTTCGACGGTGAAGCCCCCCTCCAGCGCCCTGGCCAGGGTGCCGAGTTGGACACCGACCCGCTTCACCAGGTCGCGGAGTTCCCTGACCAGGTCGGCCTGGTCGCGGCGCACGGGCGCGGGGACGCTCTTCAGCGGGCGGCCGTCCTTCTCCCAGGTCAGCTCGGCGGTCTCGGCGACGGTGACGACGGCCGTGTAGCCGCCACCCGCCTCGCGGCGCAGGACACCGCCATTGTCGAAGCCCGCCCTCGGCAGCCGCAGCGCCACCTCGGTCCGCTCGGCCAGGGCCGCCTCGACGTTCTTGAGCAGCTTGTCGATCTGCTTGGGCACCGCGGCGTGCCGGGTGACGGACCGGGCGGTGCGCAGCGCGGCGACGGCCTCCGGGGTCGGGAAGTCCCGCGCGGCGCGCCCCAGTTCGTACAGCAGCGCCTGCGACGGTACGGACTTCGCGGCGGTCGGGGCGACGGCGATGCCGGGCAGCAGCCGGTCGAGGACCCCGGGCAGCCATGACTCGTCGCGCAGCAGTGCCACCCGCGCGCTCTGTCCGAGCATCTCGACCTCGCGGGCGGTGAACGCCTTGTCGGCACGGTAGGGCAGGTCGCCGCGCCCTATGGCGTCGGCACGGTCGGCCGCCGCCTCCAGGGCCCGCCGGGCGAAGGCGACGAACGCCGGGATCTCGGCCACCTCGCGCCACAGGTCCGGGGCGTCCGGCGGCGGTTCGTAGGAGTTGACCCCGTCGACCTTCATGAGCAGCGCCTGCTCGGCCTGGGTGAGGGAGAGGGCCGTGTCGACGCCGTCCCTGGCGATGGCTCCCTGGTCGCGTCCCAGGAGGTCCGCCGCCGCGCGCAGGGTGGCCTGGTCCGCGAGACCGGCCAGCACGAGGAGCGAGTACGGGTGGGACACGTCGCCGCGCCGCACCAGGAACGCGGTCAGGGCGTGTGCGGGGCCGGACAGTTCGGGCCACGGCCCCGTGCAGTGCCCCAGCGCGTCCGCCACCGGGCGCAGGCTCACCACGTCGTCGGGGTTCTCGATGCAGGCGGCGACCGCCTCGACCATCCGGCGGCACGCCTCGGGTGTGTAGCGCGGCGCCCGGTCCCGCGCCGCCCCGTGGACCGCGACCCGCGTCCGCGCCATCGCGTCCGTGGCGCCGGGGCGCGACCGGTACGCCGCCGGGAGCAGCCCGCCGAGGTCCTCGTCGGACAGCCCGGCCAGATCGGCGGAGCACACGTCGAGGACGAAGGCGGGGTCGGTCAACGCCCGGAGCACGTCGTCGTAGAGCATGCCTGGGATCATGGCAGGCGCCACTGACAACCCGCCCCGGACGGACGCTCGGCGGACTAGGCGAGGAAGCGCGCGGTGTGCGCCACGAACCTCCGGGCCTCGTCCAACCAGGGGAAGTGCGCGGCCCCCTGCTGCACCACCAGCTCCGCGTCCGCGAACAGCGCGGCGTACTCGGCCATGGCCCGCCGCGGCCCCGCCACGTCCACCTCGCCCGCCAGCACGAGCACGCGCCCCGGGAAACCGGCCAGCGCCGCGCGCGTGGCGGCCGGGTCGAAGGCACCCTCCGAGCCGTAGATCCGCGCCGCCTCGTCGTTCCGCTGCCTCTCCTCCGCCGCCCGGACCGCCTTCGCCTCCTCGTCCCAGCGCGCGAACCAGAAGGGCGCGACGGCCTGCCAGGCGTCGGCGTCCGCGCGGCCCTCGGTGACCGCCTCCAGGGCCGCGTACGCCGGGGCGAACCACTCCTCGTCCCGGCGCAGCCGCGCGGTGCCCAACCGGTCCTCCGCGGTGATGCCGAGGCCGACCGCGTACACGCTCGGCGTGATCAGGGCGAGGCGGCCGACCCGGTCGGGACGGCGGGCAGTGCAGAGGGCGGCCAGGTTGGCGCCGGCGCTGTGGGCCAGCAGATCCAGGCGGTCCAGGCCCAGTTCCTTCCGCAGCGCCTCGACGTCGTCGACCTGCCGGTCGCAGCGGTACGACGCCGGGTCCTCGGGGGCCGCCGAGTCGCCGGTGCCCCTCAGGTCCAGCCGGATCAGGGTCCGGTGGGCGCCGAGGCCGCCCAGGTCACCGAGGTAGGCGGAGTCCTGCATCGGCCCGCCGGGGAGGCAGACCAGGGGCGGGCCGTCGCCGGAGACGTGGTAGGCGAGGGTGGTGCCGTCGGGGGCGGTGAAGGTGGGCATGGGGTGAGGCTGTCAGCCGGGCCGACCTGCGGCAACGCAATAAGACGGGCGCGGGGGGCACGCCGGCCGCCGGCCGGCGTGCCCCCCGCCCGAAAACCCCTTCACCAGGGACTTTCGGCCCGTCTCAGGCGGCGCGCCGCGCCCCCGCCCGGTGCTCCCGGATGATCTCCGCGTAGCGGTGCCCGGAGCCCTTGATGGTGCGGGCCTGGGTCTCGTAGTCGACGTGGACCAGTCCGAAGCGCTTGTCGTAGCCGTAGGCCCACTCGAAGTTGTCCAGCAGCGACCAGGCGAAGTAGCCGGCCAGCGGGGCGCCCCGGCGGGCGGCGGACGCGCAGGCGGCGAGGTGACCGGCCAGGTAGTCCTGCCGCTCGGGATCGTCGACGGTGCCGTCGGGGCGTACGACGTCCGGATGGGCGGAGCCGTTCTCCGTGACGTACAGCTTGCGGGCGCCGTACTCCTCGGTGAGGCGCAGCAGCAGGGTCTCGATGCCGCTCGCGTCGATCTCCCAGTCCATGCCGGTGCGGGGCACGCCGGGGCGGCGTACGGCACGGGCGTGCGGGGCCGGCCCGCTGGGGTCGTCGGCGACCGTCTGCGGGAAGTAGTAGTTCAGACCGAGCCAGTCGAGCGGGGTGGCGATCGTCTCCACGTCCCCTGCGCGCTCGGGGAGTTCGACGCCGTACACCTTGCGCATGTCCTCCGGGAAGCCGCGGCCGTGGACCGGGTCCAGCCACCAGCGGTTGGTGTGGCCGTCCATGCGGCGGGCGGCCTCGACGTCCTCCGGGCGGTCGGTGGCGGGGTACACGGTGGAGAGGTTGTTGACGATCCCGACCTGCGCGTCCGCGACGGCCGCCCGGATGGCCTGTACGGCGAGCCCGTGGCCCAGGAGCAGGTGGTAGGAGGCGCGGACGGCGGCGGTCAGGTCGGTGAGGCCCGGCGCCATCTTGCCTTCGAGGTGGCCGATCCAGGCCGAGCACAGGGGCTCGTTGAGGGTGGTCCAGTGGCCGACCCGGTCACCCAGGCGCGCGGCCACCACGGAGGCGTACGCGGCGAAGTGTTCGGCGGTCTCCCGCTCGGGCCAACCGCCCCGGTCCTGGAGCGCCTGCGGGAGGTCCCAGTGGTAGAGGGTGACGGACGGGGTGATGCCCGCCGCCAGCAGACCGTCGACCAACTCGTCGTAGAAGTCCAGGCCCTTGGCGTTGACCGGACCGTCGCCGCCCGGCAGCACACGCGGCCAGGCGATCGACAACCGGTAGGCGTTGGTGCCCAGTTGACGCATGAGCGCGATGTCATCGCGCCAGCGGTGGTAGTGGTCGCAGGCGACGTCGCCGTGGTCGTCGCCCGCGATCTTCCCGGGGGTGTGCGCGAAGGTGTCCCAGATCGATGGCGCACGGCCGTCCTCCGCCACGGCTCCCTCGATCTGGTACGCCGAGGTGGCCGTGCCCCACAGGAAGTCGTGCGGGAGTGCGGCGAGGTCGATGGTCACGTAAGTCCTTTCGGAGGCGGTCATTTGACGGCGCCCGCCGTCAGCCCGGCGACGAGGTAGCGCTGGAGAAGGAGGAAGCCCGCGACGACCGGAACGCTCACGACCAGCGAGGCGGCCATGATCTGGTTCCAGTACACGTCGTTGAGCGTGGAGTAGCCCTGGAGGCCGACCGCGAGGGTGCGGGTGGTGTCGTTGGTCATCACCGACGCGAACAGCACCTCGCCCCAGGCGGTCATGAAGGCGTAGACGGCGACCGCGACGATGCCGGGGATCGCGGCCGGCACGACGACCCGGAACAGCGCCTTCAACGGACCGCAGCCGTCGACCAGCGCCGCCTCGTCCAGGTCGCGCGGCACCGAGTCGAAGTACCCGATCAGCATCCAGATCGAGAACGGCAGGGAGAAGGTGAGATACGTCAGGATCAGCCCGCCGCGCGAGCCGAACAGGGCGATGCCGGTGGCGTTGCCGATGTTGACGTAGATCAGGAAGAGCGGGAGCAGGAAGAGGATGCCCGGGAACATCTGCGTCGACAGCACGGTGACCGTGAAGACCCGCTTGCCGCGGAAGTCGTAGCGGCTGACGGCGTACGCGGAGAAGACCGCGATCACCACCGAGCAGACCGTCGCCGCGCCCGCCACGATCAGCGAGTTCACGAAGTAGCGGGCGAGCGGGACGGTCGACCAGATGTCGATGTACGGGCGGATCGTCACCTCGCTCGGTGTCCAGCGGAACTTGCCGGTGACGTCGGCGAGCGGCTTCAGCGAGCTGGAGACCATGACGTACACCGGCAGCAGCACGAAGCCGGCGAGCACGGTGAGGAAGATCCGTCGGGTCCACAGGAACGAACGCGGGGGCGCCATCGGCGAGTCGGGCCGTGCCGCCATCGGGGGGTTACGCACGCGAGGTCCTCCGTCCGCGCGAGGTGAGGACCAGGTAGGCGCCCGTCACCAGCAGCAGGAAGAGCAGCAGGAGCACGGACATGGCGGAGCCGGTGCCGAAGTTCCAGGTGACGAACGAGGCTTGGTAGATGTGGACGGAGATCAGATCGGCCGCCTCCGGGGCGGTCCTGCCGAACAGGACGTACGGGGTGTTGAAGTCGTTGAACGTCCACAGGAACAGCACCAGGATCAGCACCTGGTTGACGGCGCCCAGCGACGGCAGGGTGATGCGGCGGATCTGCTGCCACACCCCGGCGCCGTCGAGGGCGGCCGCCTCGTACAACTCCCGTGGGATGTTCTGGAGTCCGGCCATGACGATGAGGAAGGCGAAGGGCCAGCCCTTCCACACCGACACGGTCAGCAGGGCGATGAAGCTGTTGTCGCCGATCAGCCAGAAGGACGGCTTGTCGGTGAGGCCGAGCTGGTCGTGCAGGACGTGGTTCACCAGCCCGTTGTCGTGCTGGAACATGAACACCCAGGTGATGACGGCCGCGTAGACGGGCAGCGCGTACGGCACCAGGAACAGTGCCCGCAGCAGGCCGCGGCCTCGGAAGGTGTCCTGCATGAAGATCGCCGCCGCGGTGCCGATCAGCCAGCACAGGGCGACCGACAGCAGGGTGAAGGCGACGGTGACGAGGAAGGAGTGCAGCAACGCCTCGCCGACCGGGGCGTCGAAGTCCACCGACACCTTGAAGTTGTCGAGCCCGGACCAGGGCGCGGAGCCCCAGTCACGGATGTAGAACTGCGTGAGCTCCTTGAAGCTCATCACGATGCCGACGCCCATCGGCACCAGGTGCACGAGGAGTTCGAGCAGCAGGGCGGGCAGGAGGAGCAGGTACGGCAGTCCGATCCGGCGGATGCGGCCGGGGCGGGCCGGCCGCTTCTCGCCGGGCGGCGCCTTCGGTGCGGCGCGTTCCAGGGTCGTGGTCATCACGCGCCCGGCATCTGCTGCTGGGCCTTCTCCAGCGCCGCCTTCACCGAGCCGGTGGTGATGTCCCGTCCGGCGGCCGCGTCGGCGAACAGGTCCTTGATCGCCGTACCGACCGCCGTCTCGAACTGCGACTCGTCGGCGACCTGCGGCAGCGCGGCGGCGCTCTTGGCGAGGGTGTCCTTGAGCACGGCGGTGGCCGGGGTGTTGAAGGTGGCGTCGCTCTGGGCGGTCTTCACCGGCGGGATCGAGCTGTACGCGGTGTTGAGGATCTTCTGCTCCGCGTCGCTGGTCATGAACTTCACGAACTTCGTCGCGCCGTCGAGGTTGTCGGTGTTCTTGAAGACGGCCATGTTGATGCCGGCCACCATCGAGTTGACCTGTGTGCCGGTGCCCGGGGTGCCGGACTGCACGGGGACGGGGGCGATGCCGTAGTCGTCCTCGCTCATGCCCTGCGACTTGAGGTTGGCGGAGGCGGACTGCCACAGCAGCATCGCCGTCTTGCCCTTGGCGAAGTCGCTGACGGACTGGTTCTGCGCGTACTCGGCGTTGCCCGGCGCGATGACCTTGTCCTTGCCCATCAGGTCCACGTACTGCTTGACCGCGGCGACGACCCCGTCATTGGTGAAGTCGGCCTTGCCGTCGGCGGTGAAGAAGTCGGCGCCGTGCTGCTTGGCGAAGACGAACGCGTGGTGGATGTTCTCCGACGGGTTCGAACCCTCCGCGCCCAGGCCCCACTTGCCGTCCTTGGACAGCTTCTTGCCGTCGGCGACCAGCTCGCTCCAGGTGGCGGGCGGCCCGGATATGCCCGCCTCGGCGAAGAGCTTCTTGTTGTAGTACAGGGCGTACGCCATCGAGTACAGCGGTACCGCGGCCGGGTCCTTGCCCACGGCGCCCGTCGAGCCGAGCGCGGAGTCCACGAAGCGGTCCTTGCCGCCGATCTTCGCGAAGTTCTTGGCGTCCCACGGCAGCAGCCCGCCGGTGGCCTGGAGCGAGGCGCTCCAGGTGTTGCCGATGTTCAGCACGTCGGGGCCCTGGCCCGAGGTGGTGGCGGTGAGGATCCGGTTGAGCAGGTCCGACCAGGGCACGACCTCCAGTTTGACCTTGATGCCGGTCTGCTTCTCGAACTTGTCGAGTTCGGGTTGCAGGACCTTCTTGTCGACCTCGATGCTCGCCCCCTGGTTGGAGGCCCAGTAGGTGAGGGTCTTCGGCGAGTCGTTGGACCCGCCGTCCGTGGACGAACCGCCTCCGCAGGCCGACGCGGCCAGGGCGAGAGACATGGTGACGGCGCCTACGGCCGCGGCTCGGATGCTGCGCATGGCTCCTGGTGTCCCTTCAGGGAATGCACTCACGGCTTAATTTAGGACGTGAGTTAACTGCCACGGCTTCAGGACGTCAAGGGGTTGCGCGAGCGCAGTTCGAGGGGAAAGCGCGTTCTGTGTTGGGGGGGTCGTTTTCTGAAGGGGGGGTGCGGGTGGGGGCGGGTGGGCGGGGCGCGCGGGCGGGGTGCGGGTGCCCATCCGTGCCGGGTGTGGACGGGCCGCCCGTGCGGGGTGCGTCCGGGCGGCCCGCCCGTGCGGGGTGTGGGCGGGCCGAGAGTGGGGTGCGGACGTCCCATCCGTGCGGGATGTGGGTGGGCCGCCCGTGCGGGACGGTGGCGCCCCATCCGCGGGGTACGGACGGGTGGGCCGCCAGTACGGGGCGCGGGCGCCCCACCCGTGCGGGGTGCGTACGGGCTGGCCGCCAGTGGGGGGTACGGGCAGACGAGCCGGTGCGGGCAGGCCGCGTGTCGTTCTGGCGCCCCGTCCGCGCGGGGTGCGTACGGGTTGGCCGTGCAGGACGCGGGCGCCCCACCCGTGCAGGACACGGGCGGCCCACCCGTCTCACGTACGGGAGGGCCGCCCGCCCTGCCGCTACCGCTGCCCCCGCGCGAGGCGGCCCGCCCGTGCCCGGATCGGGAGGGCCGCCCGCGCCGTCATCCGTTGGTCCGCCCACGCCGGCATCCGTTGGTCCGCCCGCGCCGACGTCCACTGGTCCGCCCGCGCCGGCGTCACCGCTGGGCCACCCGCGCCGGCGTCACCGCTGGGCCACCCGCGCCGGCGTCACCGCTGCCCGCCCCCGTCGGCGTTACCGCTGGGCCGGTGTCGTGGCTGTCGGTGCCGGGGCGTAGCCCGTCGGGCGGGCCGTGAAGGTGCCGCGGCCCTGGGTCCGGCTGCGCAACCGGGTGGCGTAACCGAAGAGTTCGGCCAGTGGCACGGTGGCCGTGACGACCGCCGAGCCGGCCCGCGTGGCCGACGCGGTGACCCGGCCGCGCCGTGCCGCGAGGTCGCCGAGCACTCCCCCGACCGCGGCCTCGGGCACGGTGACCGTGACCTCGGCCACCGGCTCCAGCAGGACCGTCGCACAGGCGCGCAGGGCCTGCCGCAGCCCGAGCCGGCCCGCCGTACGGAACGCCGTGTCGGAGGAGTCCTTCACGTGGGTCGCCCCGTCGGTGAGCGTGACGCGCACCCCGGTCACCGGATGGCCGCCGATCGGCCCCTCGGCCAGCGCGTCCCGGCAGCCGGCCTCGACCGCCCGCACGTACTCCTGCGGCACCCGCCCGCCGGTGACGGCCGACCGGAACTCGAACCCGGCGTCACCGTCCCACGGCTCCACGTCGAGCACGACATGCGCGAACTGACCCGCGCCGCCGTCCTGTTTGACGTGCCGGAAGACATGCCCGGACACCCCGCGCACGACGGTCTCACGGTGTGCGACTCTCGGCCGCCCGGTGTTGACGTCCAGCCCCTGGTCCCGCCGCACCTTCTCCAGCGCGACCTCCAGATGCAGTTCGCCCATGCCGGACAGCACCGTCTGCCCGGTCTCCGGGTCGGTCCGCACGACCAGCGACGGATCCTCCTCCGCGAGCCGCGCGAGAGCCGTGGCCAGCCGGTCGGTGTCGGTGGACCGGACCGCCTCGACCGCCACCGAGACGACCGGTTCGGCGACGCTCGGCGGTTCGAGGACGAGCGGGGCCTGCGGCGCGCACAGGGTCGCCCCGGCCCGCGCGGACTTCAGCCCCACGACGGCCACGATGTCACCGGCGACGGCCCGCTCCAGCTGGGCGTGCCGGTCGGCCCGCACCCGCAGGATGCGGCCCACGCGTTCGCTGCGTCGCGCGCCGGTGTCCATGACCGTGTCTCCCTTCTCGATCGTTCCGGAGTAGACCCGCAGGTAGGTGAGCCGCCCGGTCGGGGTGGCGTTCACCTTGAACACCAGCGCCGCGAAGGGCGCCGCCGGGTCGGCGGGCCGTTCCTGCGGGGTCTCGCCGAGCGTGCCCCGCACCGGCGGCACGTCCAGCGGCGACGGCAGGTAGGCCACCACCGCGTCCAGCAGCGGCTCGATCCCGCGGTTGCGGTAGGCCGAGCCGCACAGGACGACCACACCGTCGCCGCTGCGGGTGAGGTCGCGGAGGGCGCGGACGAGCGTGCGCGTGTCGAGTGCCTGCGTGTCGAGCGCCCGCGCGTCGGATGTCGACCGTGCGCAGAACTCCTCCAGTGCGGCCGGATGCAGTTCGGCCACCGTCTCCTCCAGGACCCGGCGCCGCCGCAGCGCCTCCTCACGCAGTTCCCCGGGCACCTCCCCTACGACCATCTCGCCGCCGTCGGTCCAGGTCAGCGCCCGCATCCGCACCAGGTCCACGACACCGCGGAAGCCGTCCTCCGCGCCGATGGGCAACTGCACGACCAGCGGGGCCGGGTGCAGTCGCGCACGGATCGACTCGACGGCGGTGTCGAGGTCGGCGCCCGCGCGGTCCAGCTTGTTGACGAACGCGATCCTCGGTACGCCGTACCGGTCGGCCTGCCGCCAGACCGACTCGCTCTGCGGCTCGACCCCCGCCACGGCGTCGAAGACCGCGACCGCCCCGTCGAGCACCCGCAGCGAGCGCTCCACCTCGTCGGCGAAGTCGACGTGCCCCGGTGTGTCGATCAGGTTGATCCGGTGGCCGTCCCAGGCACAACTGACGGCCGCCGCGAAGATCGTGATGCCACGGTCGCGCTCCTGCGGGTCGAAGTCGGTGACGGTCGTGCCGTCGTGGACCTCACCGCGCCGGTGCGTGGTGCCGGTCGCGAAGAGGATCCGCTCGGTGACGGTGGTCTTGCCGGCGTCGACGTGGGCGAGGATGCCGAGATTGCGGACGACGGCGAGGGTGTTGAGGTGGGTGCGCACGGCCCAAGGCCTTTCGGGTGCGAGGTGACAGGGTGGCGCGATTCCCGGACAGGGTTGCATGGCTGACGGCACGTCAATAAAAGTACAGAGAGCGTGCGTTGAAGGTCAGACGAGTGTCCGGGGCATCCGGTACCGGCCGCGCAGCGGGCACCGGACGGAGAAGGACACGAGGATCACGTCGTACGACGGGGGAACGACGACAGCGGCGCGGTCTCGCACGGCCGGTCTCCCCTCACTCGTCGATGCTCGTCATGGCGTGCACCTGCCCGATGTGGGGGTGCGTGGCGAGTGTAGGGAGCGCTAAAGGTGTGGGGCACCCGAATTATCGCCGTACGCGGCAGGGTGCCGGCCCTTGAAGAGGACCGCTCCGCCGTCGGTCGAGTCGAGCCCTAGTGGGTCCACAGAGACTGTGAACGATCGCTCCAGCGGATCTGGCGAGGCGCTGCGACCCCGCACGAGGCGGCGTCCAGCCAAGGCGTCGGGATCCGTGTGCCGCGCGGGTGTGCGGCGGCGATCGCCGGCGGCACCCCCCACCCCTCGCGGTGCCCCGGTCGCGCCCCCACCCACACGGTGCGCCGTCCGGCCACGAACAGCACACAGCGCGCGCCGACTCCGGTTCCTCGACCAGCACGCCACGAGCCGCGTGGGCCGCGCCGCCCCGGACCGGATCGACGACCTCCCCGACCTCCTGGAGCACCGACCATGGCCGAAGAGGCACGTATGAAAGTCGCCGCACTGGACGGCCCCGGCGTCAGCCGGATCATCCACAAGCCGCTGCCGCGGATCGCCGAGGACTACGTCCTGGTGAAGGTGATCGCGGCCCCGATGTGCAATGAGCATCTGGCGTACGAGCACTGGGACTTCAGGGACCGCAACCGCTGGGACTCGCTCGGGCACGAGGCGGCCGGCGAGGTGGTCGAGGCCCGCCCCGGCAGCCCGTTCCGGCCGGGTGACCGGGTGGTGGTGCTCAGCGGCTATCCGTGCGGGCGCTGCGCGATGTGCGTCTCGGGCCGGTACGCGCACTGCGACGACACCGAGGACCCGCTCGCGGTGTGCGCCGGCGAGTCCGGTGAGTGCGGCTTCGCGCAGTACATGATCAAGGGGGAGCGGCTGCTGCTCCGGATCCCCGACGGGATGCCGTACGAGCATGCCGCGATGGCCTGTTGCGGGATGGGCGCGACGTACACGGCGATGGAGAACATGGGCGTCGCCGCGGGCGACACGGTCCTGGTCACCGGGCTCGGTCAGGTGGGGCTCGGCGCCGTGATCAACGGGCGGGCCAGAGGAGCCCGGGTGATCTGCGCCGGCCGCAGCCCCTACCGCCGGGAACTGGCACGGGAGTTGGGCGCGGAGTCGATCGTGGACCTGGGTGCGCCGGACGCCCTGTCCGTAGTACGGGTGTTCACCGGGGGCCGGGGCGTCGACCACGTCATCGACTGTTCGGCGCAGGCCACCCACCAGCGGTTCGGCCTGGACGCGGTGGGGCGCGGCGGGCGGGTCACCTTCCTCGGGGAGTCCGGCGAGCTGTCGCTCCACGTCGACCGGGACCTGATCCAGAAGGGTGTCACCCTCCGCGGCAGCCTCGATCTGTATCTCCAGCACGCGCCGGGAATGCTCGACGTCATCTCCCGCACCGGCCCGCTGATCGACCGGTTCATCACCCACACCTTCGCGCTCGACGACATCGAGCAGGCCTGGAAACTCCAGCTCACCAGGGAATGCGGAAAGATCGTTCTGTATCCGTGGCGCTGACGCACGAACGACCGACCTCAATCCGAACGGCCGTACATCGACGGAAGGCAGCCACACCATGTCTGAGAACATCGAGACCCACGATCCGAACACACCGCTCTACGTCGGCACTCGGAAGTTCCTCGGCAGGCGCGACCTCGTCCTGTCGTTCTACACGACGAAATGCCAGTTCCAGTGCACGTATTGCGCTCTGCCGACCCGCTCGGCGACCTTCGAGGTGACGGCCGAGCAGATCAACAACCAGATCGACCACGTCTTCGACAGCAAAGCCGGTGAGCTGGGCGAGTACCGTCAGTTGTGCTTCGGCAACGAGGGTTCCGCCCTCGACCCGCGGCGCTTCCACCGGGAGTCCGTCGATCATCTGCTGCACCGCGCCCGGGAGATGGAGAACCTCGAGGTGCTGTCGATCGAGACCCGGCCCGAGTACGTCAAGCGGGACTACCTGGAGCACATCGCCCGGACCACGCACGCGCCACGGCTCGATGTGACGGTCGGGTTCGAGACGCAGGACGACTTCATCCGGCAGACCGTCCTGAAGAAGAAGATCTCCCGCCGGGTGATGGAGGACCGGGTCGCGCTGCTGGGCGCGCTGGGGGTGCGTCTGACGTCGTACGTCCTGATCAAGCCGGCGCCGCGGATGTCGGACGAGCACGGGGTGCGCGAGGCGGTCGCGACGATGGAGTACCTCAAGGACCTTTGTGACCGCCACGGCACCGAGTTGGTCATCTATCTGACGCCCACGTATGTCGCCGAGGGTTCGCATCTCCAGCAGACCACGCAGCCGGGCGACTGGACGCCGCCCACCATTCAGGGCATCTTCGAGGTCGTCCTGGCCGGTCACGCCCTGGGGCTTCCCGTCTACACGGGTCTGTGGAGCGAGGAACTCGCCGATGAGAGCACCGACTTCCGCGGCCGCGAAGGGTACGACCCCGAACTGCGCAAGGCCATGGTGCGTTTCAACCGTGACCACGACTTCGGCCACCTGCTGCCTTTCGTGCCCAAGCAAATGGCGCTGGCGGGATAGGACGATGCGCGCGTACCGGAATCTCTTCAAAAAACTCTCCGAGGACGCCCCCGAGAAGCTCACCCGGCTGCCGGCGGAATTCCTCACCGAGCAGGTGCGACGGCTGCTCGAAAGGGACGAGATATACGTCCTCGAGCAGGTGAACAAACACGTACCCGTCATGGCCGGGCTGCCCACCGAGGCAGTGGCCCGTGCGGCCGAGCGGGCGCTGGACCGGGGCGTGGTCGACGACTTCTGCTTTCTGTACGCGCATCTGCCGGCCGCCGTACGGACGGCCCCCGAACGCATCGACCGGGCCTGTGCCCGCCTCGCGCGCCGGGGCAACGCCGGCGGCATCGAGCAGATCATCACCGCGACCGGGGTGCGGCCCACCCTGGACGAGGAGACGGTCCTGCGGTCCTACGACGTCCTGGTGGCCGCCGGCCGCCTCGGGGCCGTGGACTACATGCGCCAACTCTCCGGTGTGCGCGTGCGCTTCGACCCGGAGGCCGCCGCGACCGGCATCCGCACTCTGCTCGCCAGCGGCAGATACGGACCGCTGCGCAAGCTGGCCCGCCTCGCCGACGTGGAAGTCCGCCTCGACGCCCGGGAGATCCACCGCGCCGTCGCCGAGGCGGTCACCGACGGCACCCTGAACGACCTGGCCAAGGCCCTCGCCTGTCTGCGTCCGCCGCCCCGTGTCGAGGGCTTCGCGGAGGTGTTCCGGCGCCTGGTGTCCGAGGACCGCTTCGCCGAACTGCCCGCCCTGTTCACGGTGTTCGCGGACGCCGACTGGTGGTACCTCGACGCCCCGCTGTGGCGGCGGCTGCTGTCCTCGGACAGCGCCCCCGCCGTCCGCTTCGCCTTCGAACGCTACGACGACGCCGACCTGCTCGCCCAACACGCCCCGCAGGCCTATGCGTTGGGCGCCTCGGTCGGTGACCGCACCCTGGTCGAGCTGGCGTGCGAGCGCGGCGGGGTGCGCCTGCGTGCCGAGGACGTGGGGGCACTGCTGGACGACGCCCTGGAGGACGGCGACGCGCACTGGCTCGACTTCGTCACCGCCCGGCTGCCCTCGCTGCCCGCCGTCGACCCGGACCGCGCACAGCTCTACCTCGCCCGGCAGGCGGCGGACCGTCCGCAGCGCGTGGAGCGGGACGCCGAGACCCTGGGGGTGCCCTGGGCGCCCGAGGTGGGCCGGTGGCTGCTCGCCCTCACCGAGGGCCACCACGAGGAGGCCGCACCGGCCGCCGGGCACGCCACCGGACACCCGATCGCCACCGTCGTCACCACACCGCCGGTCCGGGACGAACCGGCGGACGCCGGCGCCGTCACCACCCCGCCTGCCCCGGGCACCCCGGCGGACCTCGCAGCCCACGGAGCGCGCGCCTCATGAACCACGGCCCGAAGCTGTCCCTCGGTCCGGACGCCGGGCCGCGCTACCGGGGCATGGCACTCGCCCTCGTGGCCATGGCCAGTGTGCAGACCGGGGCCGGCGCCTCCAGCTATCTCTTCGAGAAGTTCACGCCCGCCGGCACCGCCTGGCTGCGCCTGACCTGGGCGGCGGTCGTCCTGTGGCTCATCGCCCGGCCCCGCGTCCGCGGCCGCGACCGGCGTCAGACGGGGACCGCGCTGCTGCTCGGCGCGGTCAGCGGGCTGCTCACCCTGCTGTACTTCGAGGCCGTCGTCCGCATCCCCCTGGGCACGGCCACGGCTCTGGAGTTCCTCGGCCCTCTGGGGGTGGCGGTGGCGGGGCTGCGGCGCCGGATCGACGTGCTGTGGCCGCTGACGGCGGCGCTCGGTGTGCTCGCCCTGACCCGGCCCTGGAGCGGCGAGGTCGATCTGACCGGGGTCGGCTTCGCGCTCGGGGCGGCGGCGGGCTGGGCCGGCTACATCCTGCTCACCAAACGGGTGGGCGCCCAGTTCACGGGCCTGGGCGGGCTGGCGGTCTCCATGGTCGCGGCCTCGGTGGTGACCCTGCCGTTCGCCGGGGTCGGTCACATCGTCGGCCACATGACCCCGCAGGCCCTCGCCCTGTCCGCCCTCGCGGCCCTGCTCCTGCCGATCCTGCCGTACGCCGCCGAGATGGTTGCCCTGCGCAACCTGTCCACCACTGTCTTCGGCACCTTGATGAGCCTGGAACCCGCCATCGGGACGGTCGTCGGATTCGTCCTGCTGTCCGAGCAGCCGTCGTGGGCCCAGGCGTCCGGCATCGTCCTGGTCACGGTCGCCGGCATGGGCGCGGTGCGCAGCGAGGCCCGGCAGTCCTCGCAGGGGGACGAGGGCGGGGGCGGGGAAAAGCAAGAGACCCCTGATGAACAGGGGTCTCAGCTGGTGTCCGAGGGGGGACTTGAACCCCCACGCCCGATAAAGGGCACTAGCACCTCAAGCTAGCGCGTCTGCCATTCCGCCACCCGGACTAGGTGTCTGCCGCCTGACCGGGGGTGTTCCCCGCGGCGACATGGACAACAATACCAAGCTTTCGGAGTGCCTTTCACGTGCATATCCGTGCCCCGACCAGCGGTCCCGTGGCGCCGGGCGGCGCCCCCGCGGAAGCCTCACCTGGAGCGACGGAACGACTACGCGGGCGGGTTCCGCCGCGATCGTTCCTCCGCGACGAGCGCCCTGAGAGCCCGTACGAGCGAGGCGGCCGTCTCCTCACCCAGAGGCGCGAGGAAGCGGCGCTCGGCACCCCGCCGCGCCTGTTCGGCCCGGCTCAGGCAGTCCTCCCCCGCGGCCGTCAGCTCGACGATGTTCTTGCGCCGGTCCCACGGACTGCGACGCCGGGCGACCAGACCCTGGTCCTCCAGGCCGTCGATGAGCGCCACCATCGTCGTCCGGTCCACACCGAGCCGTCCGGCCGCCTCCACCTGCGACGGCGACGGCGCGTCGGCGAGCACCGCCAGCACCGTCAGTTCATGGCCGTCCACGCCGTGCGGCGCGAGGGCCTCGGCGGACGCCCTGGCCAGCTTGGCCCGCGCCCGCTCCAGGAGATGGCCGAGCCGGTCCTCCGGTAACGCGGGTCCCTCGTCGTCGACCATGCGGCGACTGTACCCAGGGCCGATCAACTGTAAGAGCGACTGGGAAGCGGCCGTCCGGAAGCAGCCGATCCCCGGCCATGCGGCGGCCGGGCCCTACTTCTCCCGCTCGTGGTACATCTTCCGCGTGTGCTCCGTGTGCGCCCGCATGACCGCCGTGGCGCGCTCCTCGTCGCGGTCGGCGATCGCCGCGATCAGCTCGCGGTGCTCGATCCAGGACTGTCGTCCGCGTTGCCGGGCCACCGGCGTGTAGTACCAGCGCACACGCCGGTCGACCTGTGCCGCCAGCTCGGCGAGGACGGCGTTGCCCGCGAGTTCCATGATCTTCGCGTGCAGTCGGGCGTTCATCGCGACCGCGGCGTCCACGTCGTCGGCGGCGACCGCGCGCTCGCCCTGCGCGCACAGCTCCTCCAGCACGCCGATGGCCTCCTTGCCCGCGTTGGCCGCGGCGAGGCGGGCAGCCTCCGCCTCCAACAACGTCCGCACCGTGAGGAGTTGGTCGGCCTCCTCCTCCGTGGGCTCATGCACGAACGCGCCCTGCGCCGGCCGCAGATCGACCCACCCCTCGGTG
This sequence comes from Streptomyces sp. NPDC034103, assembly GCF_055575395.1. Classification (NCBI taxonomy): domain Bacteria; kingdom Bacillati; phylum Actinomycetota; class Actinomycetes; order Kitasatosporales; family Streptomycetaceae; genus Streptomyces; species Streptomyces sp. NPDC034103. The sequence goes on from NZ_JBVISS010000008.1 coordinate 457,755, forward strand.
TTCAACCGCTGCAACGCCTCCCGCACCGGCTGCCGCGACACCCCCAGGTGGCCCGCCAGCTCACTCTCCACCAGGTGCTGGCCCGGCTGCAGCGCACGCGTCGTGATCAACTCCAGCAACGCCTCATACACACGATCACGCAACGGACCGGGCCGCTCGAGCTTGGGCACCGCACCCTGCGGCAGTCCTGGCGTCGACAACATCACGGACCCTCCTCGGCAGCGTCATCGCTGTATGCGAGAGCAGAGGCAAGTATGGATTGTCTTTCGCCTACAGTCTACGGCGCACAAACACCCGTACACCCAGCACGGAGGCGGCCCCTTCGGAGGCCCCGAGTGCCGTCCGGGGGTCGGCCCAAACCCTTGCTGGCATCAGTTCCATCCTGTAGACAATATTTCGTCGACAGATTTCCCCGCCCCTGACCGAAGGGCGGCACCTCCATGAACGTGCACGCGGGAGCGGACCGCATCACCCTGCGGGGCGCGGCCACCCAGGGCTGACCGGCCCCCCGCTGCACGACGGCGGGACCTCTACCGGCGGGGAGCGCCCCCTGCGCCGTAGAGGTCCCGTCTCAGTCTTGTCTCAGCGCCCCAGATCGCCGCCCAGTCCTGGAATGCTGTATACGATCGTCGGTATACTGTCGCCCAGTTGATTTGCGCAGCATCCAACGGCCCCGTTTCGGAGGCGACATGGAAGATCTGAATCCCGACGTGGTGCTGGCCATGGCCGACCAGGCGCCCGACGCCATCGTGATCGTCGACGGTGAAGGGCTGATCCGCTACTGGAACCGGGGCGCGGAGCGCGTCTTCGGGTTCCCGGCGGCCGACGTGGCCGGTCGCAGCCTGGACGTCATCATCCCCGAGCGGCACCGCAAGCGGCATCAGCAAGGCTTCGAGGAGGCCATGGAGCGGGGGTACAGCAAGTACGGGGACGCCGATCTGCTGAACGTGCCCGCGCTGGCGGCCGACGGCCGCAAGCTGTCCATCGAGTTCAGCGTGGTGCTACTGCCCGGCCCCGACGGCAACACGTATGTAGGGGCGGTCATTCGCGATGTGACCGCGCGCCGCGAGCGGGAGCGGGAGTTGATGCGGCGACGGGCCGAAGCTTCCGTCTGAGCAACGCCCGGACATGCCGAAGGGGCCGTGACCCATCGGGTCACGGCCCCTTCCGATGCTCCGATTCTCCGGTCAGACGATGACGCCGCTCTCCTTCAGCCGGCCGATGGTCTCCTCGTCGTAACCGAGTTCGACCAGGACCTCGGAGCTGTGCTCGCCGAGCAGCGGGGCGCCGGTGACGTCGGGCTTGAAGGAGGAGAACTTCACCGGGCTGCCGACGGTCAGATAGGTGCCGCGCTCCTTCTGCACGACCTCGACGATGGTGCCGCTGCGGCGCAGATCCTCGTCGTAGGCGATCTCCTTCATGCTCATCACCGGGGCGCAGGGCACCTCCCACTCGCGCAGGATGTCGACGGCCTCGTACTTGGTCTTGTCCGCGAGCCACTTCTCGATCTCTTCGAAGATCTCGAAGATGCGCGGCTGACGGGCGCGCGCGGTGGCGTAGTCCGGGTCGTCGGCCCACTCGGGATGGCCGATCGCCTCGGCGGTGCGCTTCCAGTTCTGTTCCTGGACGGTGAAGTAGATGTAGGCGTTCGGGTCGGTCTCCCAGCCCTTGCACTTGAGCACCCAGCCAGGCTGGCCGCCGCCGCCCGCGTTGCCGCCGCGGGGCACCACGTCGGTGAACTCGCCGTTGGGGTACTGCGGGTACTCCTCCAGGTAGCCGACGCGCTCCAGGCGCTGTTGGTCGCGCAGCTTGACGCGGCAGAGGTTGAGGACCGCGTCCTGCATGGAGACGGAGACCTTCTGGCCCCTGCCGGTCTTCGCCCGGTCGATGATCGCGGTGAGGATGCCGATCGTCAGGTGCATACCGGTGTTGGTGTCACCGAGGGCGGCGCCGGAGATGGTCGGCGGGCCGTCCCAGAAGCCGGTGGTGGAGGCCGCGCCGCCCGCGCACTGGGCGACGTTCTCGTAGACCTTGAGGTCGTTCCAGGAGGACTGGTCGTTGAACCCCTTGACCGAGCCGAAGATCAGGCGTGGGTTGAGTTCCTGGATGCGCTCCCAGGAGAACCCCATCCGGTCCAGGGCGCCCGGGGCGAAGTTCTCCACGAGGACGTCGGCGTCGCGGATGAGCTTCTCCAACACCTCCTTGCCCTCACTGGTCTTGGTGTCGATGGCGAGGGAGCGCTTGTTGCTGTTGAGCATCGTGAAGTACAGCGCGTCGAGGTTCTCGATGTCGCGGAGTTGACGCCGCGTCACATCGCCGCCGTTGGGGCGCTCCACCTTCAGCACGTCGGCGCCGAACCAGGCGAGCATCTGCGTGCAGGCGGGACCGGCCTGGACCCCGGTGAAGTCGATCACCTTGATTCCGGCGAGCGGCTTTTCACTCATGTCTGCTTCCTTTTCATGAACGTACGCGTACGGAAAGGGAGTTCGAGGTGCGGGTCGGGGTCACTTCCTCGCCGGAGCGATGTTGCCGACGGTGATGCCCTTGGGGTTGAGGTGCGAGATGTGGCCACTCTCGGTGCCGGCCGAGGGGTCGATCACGCAGTCGATGAGCGCCGGTCGACCGGAGGCGAGGGCATCGGTGAGGGCGGCGGCGACCTCGGCGGGCGTGGTGGCCCGGTAGCCCTTGCCGCCGAACGCCTCGATGAGCAGGTCGTGCCGGGCCGCCGACATGAGGGTGGTGGGCGCGGGGGCGTCGTCGTACGGGTTGGTGTCGTCGCCGCGGTAGACACCGCCGTTGTTCATGATCACCGTGACGACGGGCAACTTGTAGCGGCAGATGGTCTCGATCTCGATACCGCTGAACCCGAAGGCGCTGTCGCCCTCGATCGCGACCACCGGAGCGCCGCTCTCGACGGCGGCGGCGATGGCGTAGCCCATGCCGATGCCCATGACGCCCCAGGTGCCGCTGTCGAGGCGGTGGCGGGGTACGTGCATGTCGATGACGTTGCGGGCGATGTCCAGGGCGTTGGCGCCCTCGTTGACGATGTACGTCTCCGGATGCGCGTGCACGACATCGCGTACGGCCTTCAGCGCGCCCATGAACTGCATGGGGTGCGGGTCGGCCGCCAGGCGCTCGGCCATCTTGGCGACGTTCTGCGCGGAGCGGGCGCCGAGTTCGTCGCGCCAGGCCGAAGGGGCCGAGATCTGCCCGGGCTTGGTGCGTTCGGCGAACGTGTCGAGCACCGACTCGATGTCGCCGACGAGCGGGGCGGAGATGGGCTGGTTGCTGTCCATCTCCTTGGGGTCGATGTCGATCTGGATGAACCTGGCGTCGGGGTTCCAGCCCGTCTGGCCGTGGCCCAGCAGCCAGTTGAGGCGGGCGCCGATGAGCATCACGACGTCGGCCTTCTTCAGCGCGAGCGAGCGGGCGGTGGCGGCCGACTGCGGGTGGTCGTCGGGCAGCAGGCCCTTGGCCATCGACATCGGTACGTAGGGGATGCCGGTGGACTCGATGAACTCCCGTACCTTGGCGTCCGCCTGCGCGTAGGCGGCGCCCTTGCCGAGCACCACCAGCGGGCGTTCGGCGGAGGCCAACAGCTCGATCGCGCGGTCCACGGCCTCCGGCGCCGGCAGTTGGCGCGGCGCGGGGTCGACGAGACGGCTCAGCGTCCTGTCGCCCTCCGCCTTGGGCATGATGGCGCCGAGCACGGCCGCGGGGATGTCGAGGTAGACGCCGCCGGGGCGCCCGGAGACGGCGGTGCGCAGGGCGCGGGCGATGCCGCGGCCGATGTCCTCGATCCGGCTCACCCGGTACGCGGCCTTCACGAAGGGCTGCGCGGCGGCGAGTTGGTCCATCTCCTCGTAGTCGCCCTGCTTGAGGTCGACGAGGTGGCGCTCGCTGGAGCCGGAGATCTGGACCATGGGAAAGCAGTTGGTGGTCGCGTTCGCCAGCGCGACGAGGCCGTTGAGGAAGCCCGGCGCGGAGACGGTCAGGGCCACACCCGGCTTCTTGTTGAGGTAGCCGGCGATGGCCGCCGCGTGTCCGGCGTTGCTCTCGTGACGGAAGCCGATGTAGCGGATGCCCTGGGCCTGGGCGAGGCGGGCCAGGTCGGTGATGGGGATGCCGACCACGCCGTAGATGGTCTCGACGTCGTTCATCTTGAGCGCGTCGACCACCAGGTGGTACCCGTCGGTGAGCTCGGTCGGAACGTCGGCTGCTGCCGCGGTCTCCAGTGGCGAGGGAGCGGTCATGGTCCGAGGTCCTCCTTGGGCAGGTCCTGCCGGAGCGGCTACTGCTCTCACCATCCGCAGCGTGTTCGTCCGCGTCCAAGACCCATCGGCGACCAGCCGATAAGCAGCATCTATCGACGGCCGGTGAGGGGCCTCGCATCTGTCTTGATAGACGCCCGCTATCGGCCGTTCGCCAGTAGGTATTGGACGCGCACCGCAGGTCACCGCAGGCTCGCAGAGGACTGATGCATCGGGACCTGGCGTGAGGGGGTGGGGTCATGGCCGTTCCGGCCGCGGCATCCGTGCGCGACGCGAACGGGTACCGGCCCCCGGCGGTCACGGGCCTCGTCGACCTCCTCGACATCCAAGTGCGTGAACGCCCCTACGCCCGGGCCCTGGTCGTCACCGGCGAGCGGGTGCAGCTGTCCTACCGGGGCCTGTCGGCCCTGGCGGACGGGGTGGCGGCCCGGCTCGGCGGTACGGGATTGTCGCGCGGCGACGCGATCGGCCTCGTCTCGGCCAACACCGCGGAGTTCGTCGTCGCGCTCCTCGGGGCGGCACGGGCCGGTCTGGTGGTGGCCCCGCTGGACCCGTCGCTGCCGGCGACCCAACTCAGCGCCCGTCTTAAGGCGTTGGGCGCCCGTGCGGTCCTGCTGGGCCGGACCCCGGTCGGCTCCCCCTCCCCCGCGTCGGACGGCTCCGCGCCGCCTGTTCCGGTGTGGCCGCTGCGCGTGGACGTCTCCCGCGCCGGGGCGGCGGCCGTCACCTTCGCCCCCGGAGCAGGTGCCGCGCCCCGGGACGGTGGTGCGGCGGCCGAGCTGTCGGCGCGGGACGCGCTCGTCCTGTTCACCGCCGGCACCAGCGAACGCGCGAAGATGGTCCCGCTCACCCACGCCAACGTGGCCGCGTCCGTCCAGTCGCTGTGCATCACCTACGAGTTGGGGCCGGGCGACGCCACGGTCGCGGTGATGCCCTTCTTCCACGGGCACGGGCTCTTCGCGGCGCTGCTGGCCTCCCTGGCCGGCGGGGGCTGCGTACTGCTGCCGGAGCGGGGGCGCTTCGCGGCGGGCTCGTTCTGGGACGACATGCGTGCCGTGGGCGCCACCTGGTTCACCGCGGCCCCCGCCATCCACGAGATCCTGCTGGACCGTTCGGAGCGCGAGTACCCGGGCGCGCAGGTGCCGCCGCTGAGGTTCGTGCGCAGCGGCAGCGCCCCGCTCAACCCGGCGACACAGCGGGCGCTGGAGCGCACGTTCGGGGTGCCGCTGCTGTCCGCGTACGGGATGACCGAGTCCTCGCACCAGGCGGCCAGCGAACCGCTGCCCGGTCGGGGGGAGTTGAAGCACGGCTCGGTCGGGCGGCCGACGGGGGTCGAGGTCCGGGTCGTGGGCCGGGGCGGCCGGGCCTGTCCGGTGGGCGTGGAGGGCGAGTTGTGGGTGCGCGGTCCGACCGTCGCGCGCGGCTATCTCGGGGACCGGGGGCTGACGGCGCACACGTTCGTGGACGGCTGGCTGCGCACCGGGGACCTGGGCACCCTGGACGAGGATGGGTATCTGTCCCTGACCGGACGGATCAACAACCTCATCAACCGCGGCGGCGAGAAGATCTCGCCCGAGCACGTCGAGGACGTCCTCGCCGGCTGCCCGGGGATCGCCGAGGCGGCCGTGTTCGCCCTGCCGGACGCGGTGTACGGGCAGCGGGTGGGCGCCGCCGTGGTGGTGCGGGAGGGCGAGAGCGTCGGGGCCGGCGAGATCCTGCGGTACTGCCGGGACCGGCTGGCCGCGTTCGAGGTGCCGGACCGGCTCGACATGGTCGGTTCGTTGCCGTACACGGCCAAGGGGGCACTGGACCGCAAGGCCGTACAGGCACGGTTCGCGGCCGGGTCGTGAGGCTCGTCGGGCGGGCGTCGCCTGGGGGGCGTGCGGCACGGGTCGCCCCCGGGTGCTGAGGTCGTCCGGGTGGAGGTCGCCTGGAGGTCGTCCCGGTGGCTGCCACCTGAGGGCCGTACAGGCGCCGTTCACCCCCGGGCCGTGAGGCCGTTCGGGCGCGTGTCGGTGCGGGGTCAGCGCACGGCGTGGCCGGGCGGGAGGGGGCGGGCGAAGAAGTCGTCGAGGGAGAGGCCGGTGGCGGCGTTGACGAAGGCGCGGGCGGCGACCGAGCCGGGGGTCGCCGCGTGGATCGCCACCGAGACCTGGGCGCCGGCCTCCGGGTCGACCAGTGGCAGCGCGCGCGTCCGGCCGATGACCGGCATCGCGCGCAGCCAGGTGTGCGGGACGATGCTGGCCCATCCGCCGCCGCCCACGTGCGCGTAGAGGGCGGCGATCGAGTCCGTCTCCACCTGCGGGGTGACCACGAACCCCTTCTCCGCGAACACGGTGTCGACGACCTGCCGGATCCGCATGTCGGGTGTGAGCAGCGCGAGCGGCAGCTGGGCCGCGTCCGCCCAGGTCACGGTGGTGGACTGGGCCGCCAGGTGGTCGTCCGACACCAGCAGCATGTAGCGCTCCTGGTAGAGGGGTACGACCTGGAGGCCGTCCTGGTCGCCGGGGTCGAAGTGGGCGATGGCCACGTCGAGTTCGTAGTCGCGCAGTTGACGGTGGAGTTCCTTGGTCGAGAGCCGGGAGCGCACCTGCACCTGGGCCAGCGGATGGGCGGCGCAGAACGCGGCCACGGGCAGCGCCAGGGTGGTCGAGGCGGTGGGGTCGGTGCCGAGCCGCAGCGTCCCGGTGATGCCGGACTGCACGGCGGCCACCTCGGCCTTGAAGGCGTCCTGTTCGGCGAGGATCCGTTTGGCCCAGACGACGAGCCGCTCGCCCTCCGGGGTGAGGCCCTGGTAGTTGTGGCCGCGGTTGATGAGCGTGACGTTCAACTCCCGCTCCAGCTTGGCGATCGCCGCCGAGAGCGCGGGCTGGGAGACGTAGCAGGATTCCGCCGCCCGGGCGAAGTGGCGTTCCCTCGCCACCGCCACGAAGTACTCGAGCTGCCGGAACAGCATGAACGTCTCCTCTCTGCCCGAGGCCGCCGTGACCGCACCCCCGCACAGCTCCATACTGTATGCAGTATTTGGATATGTACAGGGGAGGTGTTCGTACTGCTCGGCGCTCACGGTCGGACGCTCGGATCGCCCGGGGTCCGAGGCCTCACCTAGCCGGGACCGCTCGCCGGGGACATGAATGCGCCTGCGACCGCCGCTCGTCCCGGCAGCGGTCGCAGGCGCGGTCTGTCAGCGCGGGAGCCGCACGGCCGCCGCCACCAGCGGATCGAGGCCCTCGGCGCCGGCATCGACGAACTCCTGGAGCCGGGCGCGCATCCGCGGGTCCCAGAACCGGGCGAGGTGCCCCGCGATCTCCTCGGCGGCCCGCTCCGCGGGAAGGTGGGAGAGGTTGCGGGCGATGTCGTTCGCCATCCTCAGCTCGGACGGCACGGTCGCGGTCATCTCAGTCCACCACCGTCACGAGGTCGTTCTCGGCGACGTCGCCCATGCCGCCCCGGTCGCCTCGCGCGAGACCGACCTGGACGGCGGTCACCTTGTACTCGGGGCAGTTGGTGGCCCAGTCGGAGTTCTCCGTGGTGACCACGTTGGCGCCGGTGACGGGGTGGTGGAAGGTGGTGTACACGACCCCGGTCGGCATCCGGTCGGAGATCTCCGCGCGCAGAGACGTCTCCCCCACGCGGCTGGCCAGGGTGACCATGTCGCCGTCCTTGATGCCGCGGACCTCCGCGTCATGCGGATGCAGTTCCAGGATGTCCTCCGGGTGCCAGGCGACATTGCCGGTACGACGGGTCTGGGCGCCGACGTTGTACTGGCTGAGGATCCGTCCGGTGGTGAGGACCAGCGGGAAGCGACGGGTGCTGCGCTCGTTCGTGGGGACGTAGGAGGTGACCACGAACTTGCCCTTGCCGCGCACGAATTCGTCGACGTGCATGATGGGCGTCCCCTCGGGGGCCTGCTCGTTGCAGGGCCACTGGACGCTGCCGAGCTTGTCCAGGAGGTCGAAGGAGACCCCTGTGAACGTCGGTGTCACCGAGGCGATCTCGTCCATGATCCGGGCCGGGTGGTCGTACGCCATCGGGTAACCCATCGCGGTGGCGATCTCGCTGACGATCTGCCACTCGTGCTTGCCCGTCTTGGGCGGCATCACCGCGCGGACCCGGTTGATGCGCCGTTCGGCGTTGGTGAACGTGCCGTCCTTCTCCAGGAAGGACGCCCCCGGCAGGAAGACATGGGCGAACTTGGCCGTCTCGTTGAGGAACAGGTCCTGTACGACGACCAGTTCCATCGCCTTCAGCGCGGCGGTGACGTGCTGGAGGTTGGGGTCGGACTGGGCGATGTCCTCGCCGTGCACGAACAGACCACGGAAGGTGCCGTCGATGGCGGCGTCGAACATGTTGGGGATGCGAAGTCCCGGCTCGGCGAGGAGGGTTCCGCCCCAGAGGTTCTCGAAGACAGTACGGACCGCGTCGTCGGAGACGTGTCGGTAGCCCGGCAGCTCGTGGGGGAAGGAGCCCATGTCGCAGGAGCCCTGGACGTTGTTCTGGCCGCGCAGCGGGTTCACGCCGACGCCGTCGCGGCCGATGTTGCCGCACGCCATCGCCAGGTTGGCCATGCCCATCACCATGGTGGAGCCCTGGCTGTGCTCGGTGACACCGAGGCCGTAGTAGATGGCTCCGTTGCGCGCGTCCGCGTACAGCCGTGCGGCGGCGCGCAGTTCGGCGGCGGGGACGCCGGTGATCTCCTCGACCGCCTCCGGGCTGTTCTCCGGCCGGGCGACGAACTGCGCCCACTCGTCGAAGCCTTCACAGCGCTGGTCCACGAAGCTCCGGTCCACGAGGTCCTCGGTGACGACGACGTGCGCCATGGCGTTGACCACGGCGACGTTGGTGCTGGGCCGCAGCTGGAGGTGGTGGCGGGCCTCGATGTGCGGGGAGCGCACGAGGTCGATGCGGCGCGGGTCGACGACGATGAGCTCGGCGCCCTCACGCAGTCGGCGCTTCATCCGGGAGGCGAACACCGGGTGCCCGTCGGTGGGGTTGGCGCCGATCACCATGATGACGTCGGCCTCGGCGACGGAGCGGAAGTCCTGGGTGCCCGCCGACTCGCCGAAGGTCTGCTTGAGGCCGTACCCCGTCGGGGAGTGGCAGACGCGGGCGCAGGTGTCGACGTTGTTGTTGCCGAAGGCCGCGCGGACCATCTTCTGGACGACGTACACCTCTTCGTTGGTGCAGCGCGAGGAGGTGATCGCGCCGACCGAGCCCTTGCCGTACCGGTCCTGCAACTCACGCATCCGCCGGGCGACGGTGCCGATCGCCTCGTCCCACTCGACCTCCCGCCAGGGGTCGGTGATCCTGTCGCGGACCATGGGCCTGAGCCGGCGGTCGGGGTGGGTGGCGTAACCGAAGGCGAACCGGCCCTTCACACAGGAGTGGCCCTCGTTGGCGCCACCGTCCTTGTACGGGACCATGCGCACGAGTTCGTCGCCGCGCAGTTCGGCCTTGAAGGAGCAGCCGACCCCGCAGTACGCGCACGTGGTGACAACGGACCTGGTGGGCATGCCCAGTTCGACGACGGAGCGCTCCTGGAGCGTGGAGGTGGGGCAGGCCTGGACGCAGGCGCCGCAGGAGACGCACTCGGAGTCCATGAAGGTCTCCCCCGCACCGGGCGAGACCTTGGAGTCGAAGCCGCGCCCCTCGATGGTGAGGGCGAAGGTGCCCTGGACCTCGCCGCAGGCGCGCACGCAGCGGGAGCAGGCGATGCACTTGGCCGGGTCGAAGTCGAAGTAGGGGTTGGAGGTGTCCTTCTCGGCGTCGAGGTGGTTCTCGCCCTCGTAGCCGTAGCGGACCTGCCTGAGGCCCACCACCCCGGCCATGTCCTGGAGTTCGCAGTCACCGTTGGCGGGGCAGGTCAGGCAGTCCAGCGGGTGGTCGGAGATGTAGAGCTCCATGACGCCCTGGCGGAGTTTCTCCACCTTGGGTGTCTGCGTGCTCACCTTCATCCCGTCGGTGCACGGGGTGGTGCAGGAGGCGGGGGTGCCGCGCCGGCCGTCGATCTCCACCACGCACAACCGGCAGGAGCCGAAGGCCTCCAGGCTGTCGGTGGCACACAACTTGGGTATGTCGACGCCCGCCTGGGCCGCCGCGCGCAGCACCGAGGTGCCCTCGGGGACGGTCACCGGCAGCCCGTCGACCTCCACCGACACCGTGGCCGGGCCGGGCCTCTCGGGGGTTCCGAAGTCGGGTTCCTTCAGGAGTGTCATGCCGTGCCCTCCGTCGTCGGGCCAGTCGCCTGTACGGGTTGGATGTCCAGGAGCCGGCGACCGCCGAGGAAGTCGTCGGGGAAGTGGGCGAGAGCGCTGCGCACCGGCATCGGGGTGAGCCCGCCCATCGCGCACAGGGAGCCGTCGGTCATCAGGTCGCACAGGTCCTCGAGCAGGGCGAGGTTCTCCTCCCGGTGCGTACCGGCGACGATTTTGTCGATCACCTCGACGCCGCGCACCGAACCCACCCTGCACGGGGTGCACTTGCCGCAGGACTCCGCCGCGCAGAACTCCATCGCGAAGCGGGCCTGCGCCGCCATGTCGACGGTGTCGTCGAAGACCACGATCCCGCCGTGCCCGAGCATCGCCCCGGCCTCTGCGAACGCCTCGTAGTCCATCGGGAGGTCGAACCGCGACTCCGGCAGGTACGCCCCCAGCGGGCCGCCGACCTGCGCGGTGCGCACCGGACGCCCGGTGCGGGTGCCGCCGCCGTACTCCTCGATCAGCTCCCGCAGCGTGATACCGAAGGCGGTCTCGACGATGCCGCCGCGGGCGATGTTGCCGCCGAGCTGGAAGACCTGGGTGCCGCGGGAGCGGCCCACGCCGAGGTCCTGGTACGCCTTGGCGCCGTTCGCGAGGACGGTCGGCACGGTGGTGAGGGTCAGTACGTTGTTGACCACGGTCGGTCTGCCGAACAGCCCCTCGATCGCCGGGATCGGCGGCTTCGCGCGGACCATGCCGCGCTTGCCCTCCAGGCTCTCCAGCATGGAGGTCTCCTCGCCGCAGATGTACGCGCCCGCGCCGACCCGCACATGCAGGTCGAAGTCGAGCGCGGAGCCGAGGATGTTTTGGCCCAACCAGCCTTGCTCACGAGCGAGTTCGATGGCCTCGCGCATGGTGGCGATCGCGGCCGGGTACTCGGAGCGGATGTAGACGTACCCCTCGCTCGCGCCGACGGCGTGGGCCGCGATGGTCATGCCCTCGATGAGCAGGAACGGGTCGCCCTCCATGACCATCCGGTCCGCGAAGGTCCCGCTGTCGCCCTCGTCGGCGTTGCAGCAGACGAACTTCAGCTCGTCGGCGCGGTCCAGCACGGTCTTCCACTTGATGCCGGCCGGGAACCCCGCGCCGCCGCGGCCACGCAACCCGGACTCGGTGACCTCCGCGACCACGTCCGCGGGGTCGAGAGCGAGGGCCGCGCGCAGTCCGGCGAGGCCGCCGTGCTCGACGTAGTCCCGCGGGGACAGGGGGTCGGTGATGCCGACCCGTTCGAAGGTGACGCGGTTCTGGCGGGCCAGCCACGGCAGGTCGTCCACGAGCCCGAGACGCAGCGGGTGCGCGGCGCCGTCGAGGAGACCGGCGGCCAGGAGCCCGTCGACGTCCTCGGGGGCCACCGGCCCGTAGCCGACGCGGCCCTGCGGGGTGACCACTTCGACCAAAGGCTCCAGCCAGAGCATGCCGCGCGATCCGTTGCGCACGACGTCGATGGTGAAGTCCCCTCGCGTGGCGGCCCGTTGGAGGGCACCGGCCACCTCGTCGGCACCGACGGAACGGGCCGCGGAGTCGCGGGGTACGTAGACCGTCGCCGCGGGGGGTGAAGAGGGGCCGAGCGGAGCGGAGTTGTCCATGATCAGACCGTCCCGTCGAGGATCGAGCCCAGTCGGGCGGGGCTCACACGTCCGTACAGGCGTCCGTTGGCTTCCACCGCCGGCCCCAGGGCGCAGTTGCCCAGGCAGAAGACCTGCTCGACGGTGATCGCCCCGTCGGCGGACGTCTCCCCCAGGGTCAGCCCGGCCTCGCGTGTGTAGCTCACCAGGCGGTCGGCGCCCAGCGCCTGGCAGGCCTCGGCGCGGCAGATGCGCACCGTGGTACGGCCCGCGGGCTCGCGGCGGAAGTCGTGGTAGAAGGTCACCACACCATGGACGTCCGCCCGGGAGAGGTTGAGCTCGTCGGCGAGCACCGGTACGGCCTCCTGGGGCACATGGCCCAACTCGGCCTGCACAGCGTGGAGTACGGGCAGCAGCGCGCCGCGCTGACCCCGGTGATCGGCCACCACCCTCCGGACCACGTTCTCGACCGTCACATCGCTCCCGCTGGTCGTCATGATCGCTTCGCCTTCCGTCACACGGGTCCCCGGCGAGGGTTGCAGGAGACTGAGACAATACCCCATACAGGCTTCTGTATACAGACGACCGTCGCAGGAAGCGTGCACCGCTCCGTACGGCAGCGGCGACTGCGGAGTCCCAGACTCCGAGGGGTCCTTGACCCGCGAGGAGCGCTGTCGCCCGGCTCACGGTCGACTGGCGACGCCATGTTGCATACCAAAACCTGTATGCTCGGCCGCCGTCGGTAACCCTCTCGGCGGCTACCACTTGGCACAGCCGTCGACCCGGCGGCAGAACGGGACAACCATGCGCGAGGCACTCACGGCCGCGGCGTCCCGGCGCGTCGCCCGTCCGGCACCACTGCGCCAGGCCGTGTACGACGCCCTGACCGAGCTCATCGTCAACGGCTCCCTCAAGCCCGGCCAGCACCTGGTCGAGGCCGAGCTGGCCGAGCACCTCGGGGTCAGCCGTCAACCGGTCCGGGAGGCGCTCCAGCGGCTCCAGACCGCGGGCTGGGTCGACCTGCGCCCCGCCCAGGGAGCCTTCGTGCACTCCCCCACCGAGGAGGAGGCGGCCCAACTCCTCGGCGTCCGTTCGGTGCTGGAGACCTACTCGGCCCAGCTCGCCGCACGGAACGCACGGCCCGAGGACGTCGAGCGCCTCTGGGAGTTGCAGCAGGACGGCGTCGACGCGCTCGCCGAGGGCGACGTCGATCGTCTCGTCGCGGCCAACACCGCTCTGCACTCCTTCGTCACCTCCCTGGCCGCCAACGACGTCCTGGCCGAACTGCTCGCGCAGGTGGGCCAGAAGGTGCGCTGGTACTACACGCCCATCGCCAAACCCCGCGGCAAGGAGGCCTGGAACGAGCACACCCAGCTCATCAAGGCCATCGCCAAGGGTGACGCGGACCGCGCGGGCGAGGTCATGCGCAAGCACACCGAGCGCACGACCGACTTCTACCGCAGGCAGACCGGGCCCGACTCGAGCCGGGGCTGAACCGGTCGACCACCTCCGGGCGGGAGTTCAGGACGGGGCGAGGGAGCCGGCCGGCAGCGGAGGTACGGCGGCATCGGGGTCGGCGGGTCCGCGAGGCGCGCCGGCGTCGGTGAGCCTGAGCCCCTCCGCGCTTGCGGCGGCCCGCAGTTCCAGCAGCCAGGGCAGGACCGTGCGCAGCACGATGTCGAGTCCGCCGCCGTCCTCGCCGAGCATCGCGTCGGCGGGGACCAGCGCCGGATCGGCGAGCACCGTGGACGCCGCACCGCCGGACGGCCCCCCGGCATCCGGCCGGGCCGGGACGAACAGGTCCGGGGCGTGCGCCGGTACCCCCCACAGGGTCAGCCCGCCCGGGACACCCAGCGGCCGGGAGGACCAGACGTAACTGTCCGCCTCCCCCGCCCCGATCACCCCGTGCTTGCGCCCGCGCAACGCGACCACCCCACCGGAGCGGACCACCGTGCAGTGCGACACGAGGAGTTGACCCTCCTCGCCCTGGCCGCCGGTATCGTCCTCGGCAAGGGCGAGGCTGCTGAGATGGCGTCCGGCGGCGATCTCGGCACGCACCCAACGGCTGCCGTACGCCTCGATGACGGCGACCGCCGTGTAGTGCGCCTGGAGGACGGCGGCCGTGGCCGGGCAGATCCGCGCGGTCCGTGCCACCACCTCGGCGGCTTCCGGCAGCCCGAGGCCGGCGCCGCCGAACTCGGTGGAGACCGTGAGCCCCAGCAGTCCGGTGGCCCCGAGGGCCGTCACGGCACCCCGGGGGAACCGGCCCTCGGCGGCGGTCAGTTCGGCGCAGGGCGCGACGGCGTGGGTCAGGACTTCTGCGAGAGCGGTGCGGTACGACACGGAGAGAAGACCCCCTCGGGAGCGGTGTCCGGCCCGCTGTCAGGCGGCGACATTGATTGCATACAGTATTCTGCATGCCGACAGTCCAACACCAGAGGGCGGACGACGGCAATTCCCGGGACCTCCGCATCGCGGTCCGGCCGGGCATCTCGGCATCAGCCCGCCGGCCCGTACGCGAGGCGCCTCAGCGACTCCACGCCGCCGGCTGGGGGGACCTGCGCCGCCCCAGGGCGCCTTCGATGCACTCCCCCACCGCCGAGGAGAGCGCCCAACTCCCCAGGGTCCGGGCCATCCTGGAGACCCACTCCGCGCGCGGCGCCCGACCAGCACGCCACCCCCGCGGACGCGGCACGGCTGCAGGCCACGCGGCGGCTGCAGGCCCCGTGGCACGGAGGCCGTCAGCGACTCGGCCATGAGCGACTGCGCACGGCCGGACTCAGGGCCGTGGGTCCATCTCCCGCAGCAGCCCCGTGGTCACGTCGAACACGAAGCCTCGCACGTCGTCGGTGTGCGGCAGGAACGGGTTGGTGCGCACCCGCTGCATGGACTGCCGTACGTCCTGGTCGACATCCCGGAAGGACTCCACGGCCCAGGCCGGGCGCTGGCCGACCTCCATCTCCAGGTCGGTGCGGAAGTCCTCGGTCAGCGTCTCCAGGCCGCAGCCGGTGTGGTGGATGAGGACGACACTGCGGGTGCCCAAAGCGCGCTGGCTGATCGTCAGGGAGCGGATGGTGTCGTCGGTGACCACACCGCCGGCATTGCGGATGGTGTGGCAGTCGCCGAGTTGCAGACCGAGCGCGGCATGCAGATCGATGCGGGCGTCCATGCAGGCCACGACGGCCACACCGAGGACCGGTCGGGCGTCCATGCCCGGGTCCACGAACCCGGCGGCGTAGCTGCGGTTGGCGTCCACGAGCCGGTCGATGACGGTGTCACGGGCGGGCGTGACGGTGCGGGGTGCGTGCGTCGACATGCTGGGCTACCTCTCTGGTTCGGGTGTTCACGGACACCGTCCCGGGCAGCCCTCGCGGCGCCTCTTGGACGGGGTGGAAGCGGCGACTCGGGCCGTCGATGGCTCAGATCACACCCTGTGCCTTGAGGAGCGCCACCTCCGCTTCATCGAGGCCGAGTTCGCCGATGAGGATGTCTTCGGTGTGCTGGCCCAGGAGGGGGGCGGGAGTGATGTGGGTGGGGGAGTCGGAGAGTTTGAGGGGGTT